>NZ_JBIAXM010000029.1:0-112912 GCF_042896695.1 Streptomyces sp. NPDC001270
ACAGAAGATCCTGGCCACCTGGACCGGCGCCTGCTCGATATGCGGCCAACCCGCGCCCACACCCGAACCCCACCACAAGACCTAACAAAGCCCTACTAGTGTCCTGCGCCTTAAATGCGTCGGCAATATCGTGCGAGGGAGTCGAGGATCTCGTCGGCCGTCTTCGTCCAGACGAAGGGGCGAGGGTCCTCGTTCCACTGTTTGACCCAGTCGCGGAGGTCTTTCTCCAGGGCTTGGACACTCTTGTGGACGCCGCGCCTGATCTTCTGCTCGGTCAGGAAGCCGAACCAGCGCTCGACCTGGTTGATCCATGAGGAGCCGGTAGGCGTGAAGTGCACGTGGAAGCGTGGGTGCCTGTCGAGCCATGCCCGCGTGGCGGGTGTCTTGTGTGTGCCGTAGTTGTCGCACACTACGTGGACGTCCAAGTCCTCGGGCACGGTCTCGTCGATCCGCTTCAGGAACTTTCGGTATTCAACTGCGCGGTGCTGACGGTGCGTTGCTCCTATGACGGTCCCGTCCGCGATGTTGAACGCGGCGAACAGGGTGGTGGTGCCATGCCGGACGTAGTCGTGGGTGCGGCGCTCCGGCATGCCGGGCATCATCGGCAGTACCGGTTGAGAGCGGTCCAGGGCCTGCACCTGGGACTTCTCGTCGACACAGAGAACAACCGCCTTCTCCGGCGGGTTGTGGTAGAGCCCGACGACATCGACCACCTTCTCCACGAAGAGCGGGTCGGTGGAGAGCTTGAACGTCTCGGCCTGGTGCGGCTTGAGTTCGAAGCGCCGCCAGATCCGGCCAATCGTCGATTTCGACAGTCCGGACCTCTTCGCCATCGAAGCCCTGGACCAGTGAGTGGCGTCCTTCGGCATGTCCTCCAGGGTTGCCACCACGACCTCTTCGACCTTCTCCAGGCTGATCGACGGCGGCCGGCCGGGACGCTTCTCGTCGACCAGACCCTCCAGCCGCTTGGCGACAAAACGCCGCCGCCACTTCGTCACGGTGTCCGGATGCACCCGCAACTCCTCCGCGATCTGCAGATTCGTCCGCTCCGCATCCGCACAGGCCAGAACGATCCGGCACCGCACGGCCAACGCCTGCGACGACTTCGCCCGGCGCGACCACCGGACCAGCGTCGCCCGCTCCTCCTCAGTCAAAACCACCTCGGCCCTGGGCCGCCCCATACGCGCCATGCACCCACCATACAAAACCGGTAAATTTAAGGCGCAGGACACTAGCCACAACCGTCGAGACATGGTGGCCAGAGATCCTTGCGTTCCTCCACACTGGGATCACCAACGCCGGCTCCGAAGGCACCAACCGGGTCATCAAGACCATCGCCCGCGACGCCTACGGCTTCCGCAACCCCGGCAACCAGCGCTTACGCACCCGCTGCGCGACCACCCGTCGAGCCCGTGGACACCTCGATGCCCGCTAATGGCCTGCTCGACACCACCCTGGACAGCTTTGACCGGCACTTCGCGGTCAATGCGCGTGCCACCTGGCTGCTGATCCGTGAGTTCGGCCATCGCTTCCACGGGACTCCGGGGGCCGGCCGCGTGATCGCCCTCACCAGTGACCACACCGTCGGTAACGTGCCCTACGGGGCGAGCAAGGGCGCACTCGACCGCGTCACCCTGGCCGCTGCCCACGAACTCGCCCACCTCGGGATCACCGCCAACGTGATCAACCCAGGCCCGATCGACACCGGCTGGATGTCCGACGACATCCGCGACCACGTACTGCGCCAGACACCGCTGGGACGTCTGGGCAGCCCGCAGGACACCGCTCACCTGGTCGGAACCTGTCAAAGCGATCAAGGCAGGTAGATCGTTCTAACGCTGTGCCGGGATCAGTGGGCCGTCTGGTGCCGGCTTGTTGATCCAGGCCGCTGCGGGGACCTTCGGGGGCTCCGGTGGCTTGCGGACGAAGCGTTCGGGGTGCTTCGCGTAGACCGCCTGGAGGACGTCGGCACGCATCTCGCGGAGCTGTTCGGCGAGGCCGAAGTGCACGTCGTAGGGCGTGTGCAGGCCGATCCCGGAGTGCCGGTGTTCCTCGTTGTACCAGGTGAAGAACTGGGTGCACCACGCCCGGGCGTCCTCGAGAGATCCGAAACGCTCGGGAAAGTCGTGCCGGTATTTCAGGGTCTTGTACTGGCTCTCGCTGTACGGGTTGTCGTTCGACGTCTTCGGCCGCGAATGCGACTTGGTGACGCCGAGACCGGCCATCATCTGGGCGACGTTCTGCGCGACCATCGGGGACCCGCGGTCCGAGTGGATCGTCAACCGGCCTGGCACGATGCCGTACTTGGCGATCGTCTCGGACAGGAACCGCTCGGCGAGGTCCTTGTTCTCCCGGCCGGCGATCATCCAGCCGACCGTGTAGCGGCTGAAGATGTCGATGATCGTGCAGAGGCAGTAGTAGACGCCTTTGACCGGGCCCTTCAGCTTCGTGATGTCCCAGCTCCAGACCCGGTTCGGGCCCTCGGCGACCAGCTCGGGAACAGTCCGGGGCGGATGAACGGCCTGCCGGCGGCGTTCACGGACCTCGCCACGGCGTCGCAGGACCCGGTACATCGTCGACTCCGAGCACAGGTAGACGCCCCGGTCGAGGAGGATCGCGTAGATCTCGGCGGGCGCCATGTCGGCGAACTCCGGAAAATGGAGCACATCGAGGACCCGTATCTCCTCCTCCGGGGTGAGCGCGCGGGGGTGCCGGCGCCGTTCCCGCCGCGGCCCGGCCGGGGCGGGGCTCTGGCGGTGGTGGCGGTAGTAGGTGGCCCGGCTCACGCCGAGCGCGGCACATGCCTGGACCCGTCCGACCAGCCCGGTGAGCTCTTCGAGGGCCTGGTCGCGGGCGGTAGTGAACGTCACGGCCGCGGACCGGGCCCCGGTCACTGGTCCTTCTCGCCGTTCCGGTTCGGGGCGCTGTCCGTGGCGAACTGGTCGAGCAGCGCGGAGAGTTTTCCCTGGACCTCGATGACCGTGCGGGCCTTCGCGAGATCGGCCTCCAGACGGTCCCTCTCCGCCTTCAGCTTCGCGATCTCCCTGTCCCGCGGGTCCGCCTTCGGCCGTCCGGCCGGCGCGGCGAGCGCGTCCAGGGCACCCTTGTCCCGCTGCTGCCGCCACGTCGTGATCAACGACGAGTACAGCCCCTCCCGCCGCAGCAGGGCACCCTTGCCCTTCTTGTCCAACGACTCGTACTCCGCGAGGATCCTCGTCTTGTACTCCGCGGTATACCGGCGCGGACCGGTCGAACGGGCTTCCACCTGCGGATCAGGGGTCCCGTGGTCATTCGTGCTGGCCACCCGGGCACTACTCCTTCTCCGCCCTCGACTCAATGAATCATCCAGTATGCCTGACTCGACCTACTTTGACAGAGAGGGGGTGGACTTCCTATGCTCACCACAGGGCCAGTGGATCAACGGCCAGCTCCTCAAGAGCAACGGCGGTCTCGCCGGCTGACCAGCCGGCCCGGCTACGCGGCCTCCGGCCGCTCAACCAGTACACCCTTCTCGAAACGGGCCCCCGCCCGGACGAGCGGCACCAGGTGAGCACCGGTGATCGCACGCCATCGGGCCTGGGCAGACTCAACGGTCAGGTTGCCGCCGGTGTGGCGGCGCTTCCATATGGCCATCTCCAGAGCGTCCAGGGCGAGGTCGGTGTACAGAGACGCGGAGACCTGCCGGCCGACGACCATGCGGGAGAAGACGTCGATGACGAAGGCGGCGTAGACCCAGCCGGAGAAGGTGCGGATGTAGGTGATGTCAGCGACCCACAGCTGGTTCGGCGTGTGGGCGGTGAACTGGCGCTCGACCAGGTCGGCGGGCCGTGAGGTCTCAGGGGCGGGCCGGGTGGAACGCGGGCTCTTCGCGCGGATCACCCCGCGCAGGCCGGCGGCGCGCATGAGGCGTTCCACGGTGCAGCGGGCCACCGTCCACCCGCGCCGCAGGAGCGCGGCGTGCACCTTGCGGGCGCCGTAGACACCGTAGTTGTCGGCGTGGATCTGGGCGATCTCCTCCGTGAGGTCCCGGTCGCGGGTGGCGCGGGCCGCTTCCGGACGGGCGTGGGCGGCGTAGTAGGTGCTCGGTGCGATCTCGGCGTCGGTGCCCCGCAAGGCGTCGCAGATCGGCTGGACGCCGAACTCCTCCTTGTACCGGTCGATGTAGGCGACCTTCATCGCTGTGGACGGTCCAGCTCCGCCGCGAAGAGAACCGACGCCGACTTCAGGATCGCGTTGGCACGACGCAGCTCCTTCACCTCGCGTTCCAGCTCGGCGATACGGGCCGCGTCCTGGCTCGTGGTCCCCTCGCGCAGCCCCTCGTCCGTCTCGGCACGCTTGACCCAGGTCCGCAGTGCCTCGGGATGCACATCGAGCTGATCGGCGATACGCCTGATCGCGCCAGCACGTGCGGCAGGGTCCTTGCGGGCCTCCACAGCCAGCCTCGTCGCGCGCTCGCGGAGTTCATCGGGGTACTTACGAGGAGCAGCCATGAACAGGATCCTTCCGGGTCTTCGATGTCTCCATCAAACCCGGGGCGGTTCAGTCCATCGCCCTGGGCTGCACCGGCCTGGTCGCTCCTCAACGGCGGAAATGACGTTTCGCTCGGCCCCCAGGCCGCGGCGAGCATCCGCCAACGCCGCGCGGGTCCGTCGAGGAGACCGCCGCCGCGCCCGCCGGTCGGGAGAGGGTGACGTTCGCCGTGGGCGTGGAGGCGCTGCGGGTAATCACCCAGGGCCGACAGATATATATCGCAGATCGATATATGCTCGGCTCATGACACGGCAGAACCCGTCCTTGACGGAACCGCAATACTTCATCCTTGCTGCGCTCATGGACGGACCGTTGCACGGTTACGGCATTATCAAGGCCGCCGAGCAGGCCACCGACGGGCGGCTCCGGATCGCTGTCGGCACTCTCTATGGCGCGCTGGAGCGGATGGAGCGGGCCGGGCTGGTGGCCGCAGGCCATGAGGAGATCGTGGACGGGCGGGCGCGGCGCTACTACCGGCTCACCGAGGACGGCACCGCGACGCTCGGCCGGGAGGCACTGCGGATGCAGCAGGCGGCGGCCGTCGTCATCGGACGCTCGCGGGATGTCGGGGCGGCCCCGGCATGAACCGTTTGCTGCTTGCGGCCTATCCCGAGCCCTACCGTTCCCGGCAGGGAGAGGAGTTGCTGACCTGCCTGTCCGAGGCGTATCCCGGCCGCTCCTGGCCCCCGCCGCGGGAAGTTGTCGCCTTGGTGCGTGCCGGGGTGCAGGCCCGCGCCCGTGCCGTCGTCGACGACACGGCCCGGCCGTGGTGGCTGGACGGCATCCATCTGACCGCTCTCGTCCTCGCCGCGCTGGCACTGGTGCCGTACCTGCAGGATGTGTGGCACTGGGCACTGCACATCGATCCCGGCCGGCATGCCATCGCCTTCCACTTCTCGGGCTGGTACCCGTGGGCAGGAGGGCCCACGCGGACACGCCTCCTGCCCTACGGGCTGCTTCCGTTGGTCTGCCTGATCGCCCTGCTGCGCGGTAAGCCGTGGATCGCGCTGCCGGCCGCAGCAGCGATGATCTACGTCGGTGCCACGTTCAACAGCAATACGTTCTTCGGCGACGAGGGCAAGGCGGGCCTGGGCTACTACGGGCTGGGCGCCCCGATAACGGCCCGTGACCTGGTGCTGTCGGGGACCCTGTGCACCGCGTGCGCCGTGCTGGCGGTCTGCCGTCCTGGCCGGCTGCGGCGCCACTCGTACCGCTGGCTGGTGCCCATCGTGCTCGCCATGTTCGTGGCCGGGGGCCTGCACATCATCTCCATCAGCCCGGCCTTCCAACGCGGCCTGTTCGCCCTCGAAGTCGCCGCGCTGATCGCCGCGTGGGTGGCGACGGCCGCCACCGGGGACTACCGGTGGCTGATCCCCGTCGCAGCGGTCGCGTTCATCCGCACACAGGCGATCGTCATCCAGCCGAACGCGTTCATGCAGTCCCTGCCGGACCTGGTCGTCCTTCTCCTCCTGATCGCACCCCTCCCGGTCCTGGCGATCGCCGCCCAGCGCCGACAGAGCCGGGCGCTCCTCGATTAGGAGCAGATCCCCGGTGCGCCGGCTGAGCCTGTCGGCCCACCCCGTGCCAGAAGAGGCGCGCGACCTTACTGCCCCACGAGGAACAGAGAGAGCGATGACTGAGCAAGATCCCTCGACCCTGTCCATACAGCCGGACACCCCCGGCCAGGTCCCGGGAATCACGGCCGAACCCAGCCTCTCGCGGACGATACGACCTCGGGTCTCAGCTCCGCTGTACCTCTTGGGGCTCCTGGCGGTCTACCTGATCGCTGTCTGCACCCCGTTCGGGCAGCGGGCGGAGAACGCCGTGCTCAAAGGGTTCAGTGCCAGACCGGCGTGGATCTACGACTGGTCGGGGGCGGCTTACAAGTCGTCGGCCCTGCCGCCGCTGGGCGACACCGCCATGCCCACCCTGGTTGCGGGCGTGGCCGTCATCGTGGCCGTGACCCTGGTGCGGCGGTGCTGGTGGCAAGGCTGCGCGGCGATCGGGGTCGCCGCGGTCACGTTCGGGGGCACGGAGGTACTCAAGAGGATCTTGCCCCGCCCCGACCTGATACACGCGCCTGTCTGGTTCACCGAGGGGAGCCTCCCCAGCGGGCACGTGGCCGTCGCCGCCGGGCTGGCTCTCGGCGCCATCCTCATCGCTTCCCCCCGCATTCGCCCCTACGTCACCACGGCCGGCATGCTGTGGCTCGCTGTCAGCGCCGCCGCCGTCCAGGCCATCCACCACCACCGTCCCAGCGACGTACTGGGGGCCACGCTGCTGGCCTGCGCCTGCTACAGCCTCGCGGAGCGGCTGCTGCCCCCCACCACCGCGCCAGGCATCACGCTGCGCCCTCGTGCACTGCCGGCCATCGCCCTGGCACTGTCAGCGGCCGGCGCGCTCGTCGCCGGCGCACGAAATGACTCCGTCACACAATCGCTGGTCTACGCGGCAGCGGCCTTCCTGTGCGCCTCCCTGCTCTGGTACACCGCAGCGGAGGGGCCCGCGCACACCACACGCCGCACACGCCCCACACCGGGCTGACCACCCAGCCGGCTCCGGGCAGGAGACCAGCTGGGTCCTACGTCGGCCATCGATCCGGCGCGGGGCTGGACGCCACGACCTCGTCCAAGACCAGGTCTCGCAGCTGGACGGTGAGTCCACCGATCGAGTTGACCAGAGCCAAGACGACGTCCTCCCGCTCCCCGGAATCGATTGCCGCTTCGGCGTCCTCCAGGAGCTGGAGGGCGTGGCGACACCCTGGTGGTGCCCGCCCTCGACCGCTACGGCCGCTCCCTGCAAGACCTGATCGCCATGGTCGGCGACCGACTCGGCTCGCGGCACCAGCACCCTGGCCGACCTGCGCGGGCAGTTCGCCGCTCACCGCAAGGCCCGCCCCGTCGCCCACTTCCTCGACCTCACGGCATAGCCCCCGTTCAGGCGGCCAGCCGTAGCTGCCCGACCGCCTGCCCGTCCGGGGGCTCCATATCCAGGTGCCACGTGCCGAAGCGCCGGATCTTGCTAGTGATGTACGGGGTGATGGTGGCCAGGTCGACCGGATCGATCTCCCAGCCCTCCTCGATGAGGTCGTTGACCACCTTCGTGATGTCCACCGCGGTATGAAAAATAAGACAGTTCGCCAGCAGCTCGCTGAACTTGATGATCTTCTCCTGGTCCTCCGGGTCGTTGTCGGCCAGCAGGTCGGAGGCGAACATCAGCCAGTTGCTGAACTTGTGGAACGCTTCGGTCTTGTTCGTCATGGACTGGATCGAATCGCGCAGCTCGGGCTCCGACAGGTAACGAAGGAGCACGATGGTCCTCATCACGCGCCCCAGCTCGCGGTACGCCTGGTAGATGCGGTTGCGGCGGGACTCGTTGCCCAGCCGCCGCAGCAGCGCGGCCGAGGAGAGCCGGCCCTCGCGGATCGAGCGGACCACGCGCATGAGGTCCTGCCAGTGGTTCTCGATCAGCCGCCAGTTGATGACGTCCTTCTCAGGGTCGCCGAACAGCGGGTCGATGTGCTTGTACTTCACCGTCGCGGAGGGCCGGTAGAAGGTCAGGTCCTTCCAGTTCCTGATCCTGGGCAGCAGCTCGACGCCGAGCAGGTGCGCGAGCCCGAAGACAGGCAGGTTCTTTATGTGGACAGTTCAAGTTGATCTTCCTCCGGTAGGGTGAAGCTGTCGATGAGGTAGCGGGGGGAAGCGTCTTGGATGTCACCGTTCAGTGGATACGGACGTCCTGGACGAAGGAGTCCCGGGGAGGAGAGGCTGCCGCTCGCCGGAACGCGGTCCCGGTCGGCTTTCGTGTCCCGCATATGTCGCCTTCGGTCGCGCATGTAGTTCGCGTGCATGAGCGAGACGGCTTCGCTCCCCATGACGGCCAGGAAGACCTGCGGAAGGTCGACGTCCAGCTCCGGGAAGACGACGGTCGGTTGCGTGTCCTTCCCCGGGTCCAGCCCCTGTTTGCCATACCGCCTCGGCCACGACGGCCCCCGGCTGTGCGTCTTGTCCCCGGTCAGTGGGTCCGCTGGCAGCTCAACTACCGTTTCAGCAGCGCGGCGGGAGTGCGGGGCTGGTCGTACTGGCTTGACACGTTCAACATCGCTTACGGCCCAGTGGGAGCCGATGTGTTCTTGTCTCCGCCCACAGTGCTCGTCGATGAGCGAGGACCAGTCCGGTAGCCCCGCTGGGGAGTGATCACGCACTGGAGACTTCAGCTTTCTCGTCGGGATGGGCGGGTTGCCCAAGGTCCGCCAGAAGCTTGTCGATGCGGTCGCTGGTGCAGCGGTGCCGTTCCACCTCGCGGTCCCAGCCGCGTTCGGCAGCATCGCGAGCGAGGGTCTGCTCGACTTCACGTCGAGCCCGCAACCGTGGGGCGTACTCAGGTGTGGTGACGAACTTGGCGCAGGTCAGGTAAAGGTCGCACTCGCATGGGCCTTCGGCAGGAAGGCGCAGGCACCGGCCGAGTTCAAGCTCCGTTTTGAAGAAGTTCGTCTTGAGCCAGTCGATTGAGGTGTCCGGCAGAGCGCCGGTTCTGAGTTCTGCGGCGGCGGGCCCTGCGATCGTTGCTCCGGGTCCGAGGACGGCCCGGTAGTCGCGCAGTACTTCCTGGTCGCTGACCTGTGCGTAGACGAGTGCCATGCTCACGGAGGTGTGCCCGAGCACCTTCATGATGGTGTGCAGCTTCGCGCCGCGTTCGGCGAGCTGGGTGCCGACGGTGTGACGGAATCGGTGGGCTGAGACGGTGCCGCGGCCGGCGCCGTCGCGGCCACCGGGGCGGACCAGGCCGACAGCTTTGCAGGCGTCCTGGATCGAGGTCTCGAACAGGTAGTAGGTCGACAGCAGCTTGCCGTGGCTCATGAACAGGTAGCGGATTTCCTCGCCGGTGCGCTCGTCGGTGAAGGGTCTCTCGGGCGCGTGTCTGCGCAGGTCGATGACCTTTTGCAGGGCCTCGGCGGCGTCCTCGTGCAGCGGCACGACCCGCTCTTTGTAGGTCTTGCGGCCAGAGAGCCGCAGCCGTGGGGTGCCGTCGGGGTAGCGGTCCAGGCAGTCGACCGGGAGGCGCTGGATCTCCGTGCGGCGGGCCCCGGACCAGCAGGCCACCAGCAGGGCAGCGCGTTGGAACGGGCAGGCGATCGCGTCGATGACTGGCATGAGCTTGTCGAGTTCGTGGTCGGGGATGAACCGGGGCACCTTTTGGGGGAACTTGGGTGCGTCGCCCGCGCCGATAAGGGTGTAGCCGGGCACGTCGGCGTACTGCCAGATCGCGGTGTCCCGGAAGAACTGGGAGAGCCCGGAGATCCGCTGGATCCGCGACATCACGCCGAGCGGCTTGCCGGTCCTCTCCGTCGGAGCCTCGGCGATGTGACCGATCCAGCCGAGGCAGTGATCCCTTGTGACGTCGGCGAAGGTGGTGATCTCGAGGTGGTTCTCACCGAGCCAGTTGCCGAACACTCGCACCGCGAGTTCCAGCTTGTCCACCGTCGACGGGGCGTCAGTCAGCTTGCGGGCCGCCAGCCACTTCTACGCCGTGGCGAGCATCCGCGGCGGCAGCTCCATCGGCGGCTTCCACGACGGCATCAACTTGCGTGGCTGAGTGGCCACTTGACCCCGATGGAACAGCACGACCTGCAACTGGTGCAGGTGGGTCACCCACTGCTTGGAGGCGTTGCCCCGGTAGTTCTGCACCGACGGGTAGAAGCGGCGCAGATCCTCACGTTCGCTGAACAGCCGGACAGCTTCGAGCGCTCCGGCGATGTGCTCCTCAGTGATGTCCTCCGCCCGCGACAGGCCCGTGTGCAGGGCGATCCGGCTGACCGTCCAGTTCATCGCCTGCCTGGCCGAGCCCGCGGCATAGCCGAGCGCGATGGCCTCCTCGATCAGTGCGGCCGTGCCCAGGTCGATCCCCATCTCGGCGGCCGGGTCCACCACCCGGAGCTGCCCGGCGCCGAGCATCCATGGGTAGTCGAACGCGATGTACCCGCGCAGCGCGAGAAACAGCAGATAGGGGCGGGCATAGAATGAGATGGGAAAGGAAGGCGCCGTGTGCGGTTCGCCGGGCAGACGGCCGACCCGTTCCACCAACGGTGCGGCAAACCAATCGGTCATGCTCGGCCATGCGTCCATGAACGCCCGGTAGCGTCGCAGCTTGGAGCCGCGGTAGCCCGGATGGATGTCCTGTCCGTTCAAGAACGCGAGGTACTCGGCCTCGGGGCAGTGCCGGGCGGGCCGCCAGGACCGTGGTGGTGCCACCGCGAGTGCTGCCGCGGTGGAGACCGGTCCGGCCCTCACTTCTCGGCTCCGCCGCGGCCCAGCTGGTCGAGCGCTTGGTGATAGTCGGCGACGACGGCCGGATCGGAGACCCGGGTGTAGATGCGTGTCGACTCCGGAGATGCATGGCCCAGTCGCTTCTGCAGCGTCAGTTCCCGCATGCCTCCCTCCCACATGCTGGTCGCGTGAGTGTGCCGTAGAGCGTGCGGGGTCACCCACGGCTCGCGAATCTTGGCGCGGGTGCAGGCGCGGGAGAACATTCGCACCAGCCCGTCGTAGCTCAGCGCCTCCAGGCGCCGGGTGCCGCGGCCGCCGATCAGGAACACCAGCCGGCTGTCGGCCTCGATGGTCGTCACGGTGACGGACCACCACCCGCCGCCTGCCGTAGGCCAGGTCGTCCAGGTGCAGGCCGAGAACCTCGCCTGGTCGCAGGCCGCCGTGGAGCATCAGCAGGACGATCGCCTTGTCGCGCAGGCCGCGAAGCTGTGCCAGCAGGGCCTGGACCTGGTCGTCAGAGAGCGGTCGCGGCACCCGCTGTACGGTCTTGACGCGCACGGCCCGGCGGACCGGGCGCTGTCGGCTGGCCCGGCCCATGAACGGGCGGTGCCTCTCGGAGACTCGCGCGAGCGCCGGGTCCGGCCGCTTCTCCAGCGGATTTGCCCTGTCCAGCAGCCCGGACAGGATCGCGTACTCGTAGAACGAGGACACCGCCGCCAGAATCCGGTTCACCGTGCTCGCCGCGAGTTTGGTGGCCGGTCCGTCCGCATCCAGGGTCACAACCGACAGGGTCATCCGACGCCGAGGGCGTCGGGACGGCGCCGAGCGCAGATACTCCAGCAGCGCGATCGAGTCCGGCGGACCGAAGTGTTCCCAGCTCAGACCGCTACCAGCGAAGAAGAGCCACAGATGCCGGTGTAGGACACCAGCGTGTTCGGCGAGCAGTCCCGGGCTGCGAGGAACCGTAGGAAACCGGAGACCACCTCGATCGGCTCGCCGCTCTCGTCGAGCAACTCGACACGGTGTGACCCGTTTTCCTGGCCTTCTCGTACCCGCATGGACGCCTCCGCCACTCTCGCGTGCAACGGCTCGGAAGGCCGCCCCTGACCCTCAACGAGAGGCAAGGTGTCCATGTAACTAAATGGCCCTGCGTATCACCGTGGACGATGTCGACGGTCACCTCGGACTCGTTCTTCCCAGCCCGACACGGGCCAGCACGCGCACCGCCCATCCCGGCTCAGCACAGGGCTCCGCCACGGCGGTCACCGCGGGCATGGGCGACGGCAGCATCGCCGACCCACGCCCCGACTCGGTGAGCAGTCCAGCCTGCTTCAGGCTCTCGACCGTGCCGGTGACGATCGCCTCGACGTCACCAGGTATCCCCTCGGTCTGCATCTCCGTGACCAGCTCAGGCACGGTACCGGCCAACGCCGCCAACCAGATCCGCTCTGTGGCGGTGTTCATCCACTGCCACGTGCCGGTGCGGACGTGCAGCACGGCGACGGCTCCGTCGCCGAGGCTGGCCCGGTGAACGCCGGTGGGTATCCACATCACCGTGCACCCCCTGCGGCAGTCAGCGGGGCCATCATGTGGGCCAGCCACCAGGACGAGACGAGGAAGTTCTCCAGCGCGGGCAGCGGTGGCCGGCCGATGCCCGCCGCCGCGGCGTCCAGCGCCGTGTGCACCGCCGCGGGGTCGAGCATCCCGTACTCCACCAGCGCGCTCGTGTCGATGACCTGGTGCAGCTCCGGGAGGCTGGAGCGCAGGCCCGCGTAGAGCAGCGGCGTGAAGTGGCCCTTGGACTGGCGGCCCGTCAGCCAGGCCGGGAGGTCCGGGCGCGCCAGTGCGAGGAGCGGCTTGTAGATGCCCGGCCGGCGCTGCTTTCCCGCCCGGATCCGCGGGCACGCACGGACGACCTCGTTGTCCAGGAAGGGACTCACCTCGTTGACGCCGTGCTTGGCGAACAGTGGCATGCTGTCGCGCATCGCGGAGCCGTTGTAGCGCAGCGCGGCCCAGTCGTCCCACTCTCCGGCGTTGACGTCGCCGGCCGCCTGCCCGGACTCATCGAGCATCGCCGATACCGTCTGCCGCCCGTGCGCAGTGAGCCACTGCGCAGCGGCGCCGATCTGACACCACGTCCACGCCCTGAGTCCGTCGCCGAGCAGGTGCCCGGCCCCGACGGCTTCCGCCGCCGGGAGAGGACATGCGGGCGTCCTCGTGCGGCGTCCTTCACTGCCCGCCACAGTGGGCCAGGCGCTGTGTTGCCCCGGCGGGCCAGGGCGGTCACGGCTGCCTTCGCCCGTCGTGTCTGCCCGTCCTGGATGAGCGCGGCCCACGCGGCCGTCGACGATTCCAGCACCACATCGCCGCCGTGGCCGGTCAGGTGAAGGGCAGATTCCCCACGCGCTGGTGGCAGGTAGTCGGCATCCAGCGGGTACGACGACACCGGCAGGACCGGCGAGAGCGGGAACGCTCTGCGGCCAGCGCGAGAAGTGTGCAGTCGTGCTGCCACCGGAGCTGACGTGATGCTCGGCGCCCACGTACTCGGCGACCCGCCGCGCCACCTGGGTGTCCTCACCGTCCGCGAGCGGACCTCCGTAGGTGACGGCCAGGATCTCGCACACCTCCGCGGCCGCGATGACGACCGTGGAGGAGTCCAGGCCGCCGGACAGGTCCGCACCCACCCGCGGCCCCGCTGCGCGGGCATAGCCCTGCGAGGCAGCCCACAGCGCTGCTCCAACCTCACCGGCGCCTTCTTCCAGGGTCCGGTCATCCGGCCGGGGCCGGACGTCGACGGTCCGGGCCGCGCCGTCCTCCAGGACCAGGGCGTGTCCGCCCGGCACCCGCTCGATACTCGTCCATACGGACCGGCGGGGCCAGTGCTCAGCCGTCCCCACTGTGATCCGGGCCGCCAGCAGCTCCAGGTCCGGTCCCCGGCCCAACTGCGCCGCGAGCAGCGCGGCGTCCGTCGCCCACACCGGGCCCCGGCCTGTCGCCGCGGTGAACACGCCACGCTGCTCAGCGAGGTCGCCCGCCACGACCGTCCGACGCCGAACGGCGTCGTGGACGACCATCCAGTACGAGCCGCCCATGCTGGTGATCTCCTCCAGCCGGCCCCTGGCGACCGCGCCAGCCACACGGGAGATCTCGACGTCATCGCCGCGGCACACTCCGGCCACCACAGCGCGGATCCCACCTGTCGACACCACTCGCACGCGGGCACCTAGGGCGTGCCACACCCGCGCTGCGCGTACGGCGCCCGCTCCTCGCGCAGCGCTTCGGGTCTTATCACCACGCCCTTGCCGTCGACCGACAGGATCAGTGGCGTGATGTCCGTGCAGGGAGCGGGCACGAGGGCGTCGTAGAACGCGTCGATGTCCGCTGCGGCGCTGACGGCGAGTTCCTGGACCTGCCGGTGCCCAATACCCGAGCCGGTGACGGTGTTGATCCGTTCGCAGGCGTCGGCGAAGCTGCCGCGGGCGGACTCGATCGCGGCGAGTCTGGCCAGCCCGTGCGAGTGCATTCCGTCCGGCAGGTTCAGCACCGCGTCGGCCGGTTGCGGGTCCGCCACACCGGTGCCGCGGTAGGCGATCCGGACCACGGTGACCCTGCCGAACACTGTGGCCAGCATCCGGTTGCGGCCCCGCTCGATCCGGGAGCGTAGGACACCGGCGGCGTCCACGACCTCCTGCCGACGCGCCTCGTTGCCGGCCCGCAGCGTCAGGTGGTCCTGGAACAACTGCCGGGTGACCTCGCGCATCCTCGCCCCCAGCAGGTCCTCCAACTGCGCGTGCGTCATCACCGCCGCCTGCGGGGCCGCCAATTCGGCACACGTCGCGGTGAACAGACCCGCCGAGGCGGCGAAGGCGTCCTCGTGTCGGGTCAAGGCTGACCCTGCGCAGGGCCTTGAAGGTGACTTTCAGCAGGGCGTTCGCACGCTCCGCGATGCCGTGCACACCGCGGATCACCGCGTTGAATGTCCGTTCTCGTTTGGTGAGTTCGCCGCCTTTGGGCTTCTTGACGGGGTGGCGGAATCCCGCCGATGTTCTCGTAGCCGAGGTCGGTCAGGGTGGGGATGCCCAAGGTGGCGGCGAGCCGGTTCAAGGCGTCGACGAGGCCATGAGCGCGGACGCAGGTGGTGTCGTGCTCGCGTCCTGGGCGGACCGGGGACACCCACAGCGGCCAGCCGTCCGGGGCGGAGATGACCTGCACGTTCCCGCCGTGATGGTGGTGTTTTCCGGACCACCAGGGGTCCGCGCCGTTGGGGCCGGCGGCGGCCACGCGGTCGGTGCGGATCACGGTGCCGTCCAGGCTGAGGTGGCTGTATCCGGCCGCCGCCGCGCGTTCCAGCGCGGTGGACAGGTCCGGCGCGTGGTCCGCGAGCACGGTCAGGCCCTCGTGCAGGTAGCGGTAGGCGGTCGGCACTGCGATACCGCTGTCCCGCGCAAGCTGGACGAGGCGTGTGCCGTCGACGAACCAGCGCAGCACGAGCACCGCCTGCCTGAAGACCCCCAACGCGCGGGCGCCCTTGCGGGTTCTGAGCCGTTCGCGGTGTTCGCGCAGCAGCTTCGCGAGATGCTCGGCGGTCTCCCTGCGGACATCGAGCACAGCGGTGCAGGTGATACTGGACGACACGTGAAGCCCCTGGTTGTACCGAACGTGATCTTGGCAGACCCGTTCTTACCAGGGGCTTCACCTCTGCCTGACGCCAGGTCACCATCCAGCCATCCGCCGCGTCATCACGCACCGCAACCGATACGTTGCCGAGAAGACCTCGCTGTGGTTCGTTTGTCGAAGTAGGAGCCCGACTATGTCCCAGCGGCCTCGCCACGAGTACGCCGCAGGCTTTCCTCGCGGCCTCCCACGCCCGCTCTTGAATACGGTCGTGGAAGTTCTCGCTGCCCCTTCGGACGACGAGATGCACCGCGCCCCGGCCCAGATCCGCCAGGTTCGAGCCGGTGTCGGGGTTGAAGGACGTAGTAACGCCGGTTCCTCGCGTACTCCTCTTCGTCTCGCTCGCCGAACCCGCACCATCTGGCAGTACTGGTACGTCCCGGCTTTGTCAGGGCCGCTCCCGCCCTCCCCGGCACCACCCGGATCAGGCTGCCCTCAGCTACACCGACCTGCTGCGACAGGCCAGAGGTGATGGTCTTTCACCTCCACTCGAACCACAGCGCCTCACAGCGCAACCAAGATCCCCGACAGAGTCAACCTCAGATTGTTGTTCATCAAAGATGCCTAGCTGAACCTGCGCCGACACGGCCCAACCTCCCCCAGGGGGTAGCCGAATCTGTTCATCAACCCGCGTTCATCTATCTGGTACTGTTTCATCTTGTTGGGGCCGGGGAAGGTCCTCGATGATGCAGACACGGGCGCGACTCCTGTGAAGATCCTTCGGCATAGAGAACTGGAAGATCGTCAGGGGCCGCGCTCGCCACGCAATAAACCGGGCTTACTGCATCAAACCGGAACTATGCTGCAGCCGTGAGGCCGTTGACGGTTCCTACCTGATGCCCCGCCCTGGCGAACTGCGCGGGGGTGAATACTTCGAGGGAGTGCCAGGAGCCGAGCCGTTAGCTCCATCCCTCCGCAGGCGCGGCCTGTCGTTTTCTTCTACCGGTGACAGCGCTGCATAAGGCGCGATTGGATTCTCCCGCGACGACTCGGAGATCATAAATGTTGTCGTAACCGTGATGCCTCCGGTTACCGGAGTCGTGGTGCCGGACTCGGCGGTGCTAGAATCACCGCCTACCTTCTGGTCGAACTCCTGGGCGCCGGTGCGCTCTTGCTTCTGAGGGGCGACCTCCTGGCCGTCGCTGATCGACGTGTTGCTCGCCTGGCGAGATATGGCCGGTTCGGGACTATTCTGCCGCCAGCGTCTCATGACGGTCTGCGTCAGCTCGGTGGCGAAACTCCTGACAGCCGATTGGATTTTCGCGGACGGCTTGGTTGGGGTCTGCGGCCTTCCGGCCGAGATCGTAACTTCGTGATTCTTCAGATCCCCCTCGTGCCCTTGAGTGATGGCTGAGTCAAACAGAGCCGCCGTGATACGGGATATGACGGTGTTGGGAAGAATCGTCGGGCTGACTTTCCGGACAGTCCCACTTGGCATCTTGCTTGCCCCGGGAGACACCACTTCCTCCTTGTTTGCCCCGGGAGACACCCCTTGCTCCTGATCGTACTTCCTCTCCCAGCGTCGGAGGGTGGCAGCGGCTCGTCTCAGCTGTTCGTCGTCCCCGTCCTCGTTCTGACTATGGAGATCTGTGGTTGGCGTGGTCATGGAACATCCTTCCTCGCAGCGGAACTGTGCACTCCGCTCCACAGGAAGACGGATCATCGGGCTGAAAGGTTCAATCGGGCATCGTCGTCTCTAAAGTGGCGGGACTGGTCGAGCACGACTCCGGCGTTGTTCCGTTGTGTCCGGCTTCGTAGTGGTTGATCAGATGCCGTAGACAGCGAAGGTGTCCCCGTACTCGTCGGTGTCGGCAGGATGTGCCAGTGCAGATCACGGCGGCCCGCGGGCCAAAACCGCCCCCACGGCCGAAGAAGGTCTCCACTCAATACCCCCACAGGATCGGGACGTCCGGCGTCTCATCCTTCCTGTGAGCTGCCCCGGGTTTCGTAGAGTCCGGTGATCTTGTTTCAGGCGGACTGCATGGTTTGCTCCTGGCTTCGCCAGAAGGCTTCCTCGTACTCGGCGGGCGGGGCGTAGTCAAGCGCGGAGTGGAGGCGCTCTTCGTTGCACCACGTAACCCACTGGAAGATCGCCCGCTCGACCTGGTCGACGTCCTTCCAGGGGCCCTGCATCTCGATCAGCTCGGCCTTGAAGGTGCCGTTCAGGGCCTCGGCCATCGCGTTGTCGTACGAGTCGGCGACAGAGCCGACGGAGGCCGAAGCCCCGATGCCGGACAGCCGCTCGGTATACCGAATTGATACGTATTGCCCGGGTTCAACGAGTCGTAGCAACATGCCTGATCAGAGGGGTGTGTTGTGGGACGACCAGCTGGTCGTCCCACCGCAGGGCACGGGTGATCCGGCGGGCGCCATAGGTGCCGCCCGAGTCCGCGTAGACCTGCTCGATCAGCAGCATGAGCCGCTCGTCGCGGAGCCGGCGGGCCGACTTCGGCCGCGTCTTGCGGGCGAAGTACGTCGACGGCGACGGCTCAAGAACCCGGCAGACTGGGGGTGCCCCCTCTGGGGGAGATCGACCCCGAGGCCCTTGTCACGCAGGTGATCTATCACCTGCTCGGCCTCGTCCGGGGATGGTCGATCTCCTGGGCAAAAAACACCGGGGCGGCTTTGAGGATCTCGTTCGCCCGCCTCAACTCCGCTACCTCTTTGCAGAGTTGTTGAGCTCGTCCTGCTCGGCGGTGGTCAGCCGGTCGTCACGCTCGCCGCGGTCGGCCCCGGCCTGGCGGACCCAGCCGCGCAGGGCCTCCTTGTGGATGCCCAGGTCCTTCGCGACGTGCGCGATGGGGCGGCCGGTGGCGCGGACCTCACGGATCGCGCGCTCGCGGAGCTCGTCGGGGTATTTACGGGGTGCTGCCATGGTGCTGGTGGGTCTCCTTCGCCAGGACCGTAACCCTGGCATCAGGGACTCCACAAATCTCAGTACAGCTCACCCATAAGGGCACCCCCCGGCCTCGCTACGGGACGCACTTGCGGCGGGGGCAGGGACGGCCTGCGGCCGTACCGCAGCAGCGGACCGAGTTCCTCGGGAAGCAAGAGCGGCCTGGAAGCGCATAGTGAGCAGCATGCGCTCCTCGACAATGACCCGGGATTCCCGGACGGCGTCCAGGGCCTGGAGCACGTCGTGTGCGGGCACCTCGGTGAAGAACCCGACGTGACCAAAGTCGATGCCCAGCAGCAAGAAGCAGTGGTGCGCCGCCAGGCGTGCCCCGCGCAGGAACGTCCCGTCACCGCCCAGGGCGACGACAAGGTCCCGGCCCCGGTGCGACCATCTCCTCGCGGGCGCTGCGCCACTGTTCCCCCGCGTTCCACACGTCGATCTCGGTGCACTGGACGTGGTGGTCGTCGCACCATGCCTGTACCGAACGTGATGCCTCCACGGCCTCGGAACGTCCTTAGTGGACGACAAGACCGACCCTCTCGACCGCCATGGCGCCTTCCTCCTGGGCGAGCGGCGGTGTGGCCATCGTCGGCGCAGGCGGGCGGTCGCCGTGCGGACGCCTTCGGCTTGCGAGCCCCCGCAGGTCTCGGTGAGGTTGAAGGTGGAAAAGACCCGTGCCTCGTGGGCCCGGAGCCCGAGCCCGGATCGCCCGGCCCCCGGTGCGGAGCCATTTGCATTATCTAGCGTCTGCAATTATTGTTCTTGCCCATAAGGCGCTTCTGCATCTATCAGTGCCGTACGCCCGGCCCTGACAAGCCGCCGCCGTGCATCCACTGCCACGGCTCCGCTGGCAGAGTCGCCAACCCACAAAGACATCCGTCCGCCATGCCTCACCCCCGCTTCAGGGATGCCCCCGATGCGGAGACATGGATCGAAAAGGAACCATCGTGTCGCTCAAGGAAATCCTTCCCGGCCGGCTCGGCTTCGGCACCGCCCCGCTCGGCAACATGTTCCGCGCGATCCCCGACGAGGAGGCCGCCGCCACCGTCGAGGCCGCCTGGGACCAGGGCATCCGCTACTACGACACCGCCCCGTTCTACGGTGCCGGCCTCTCGGAGTCCCGCCTCGGCGAGGTTCTGTCCACCAAGCCCCGCGACGCCTACGTCCTATCCACCAAGGTCGGCCGCGTCATCCTCGACGAGCTGGAGGAGGGCACCCGCGACCTCGGCGAGAAGGGCGGCCTGTTCGAGCACGGCAACCCCAACAAGATGCTCCACGTGTGGACCGCCGAGGCCACCGAGCGCTCCATCGAGGACAGCCTCCAGCGGCTCGGCACCGACCGGCTCGACATCGTCTGGGTCCACGACATCGCCCAGGACTTCCACGGCGACCTGTGGCTGAACAAGTTCGAAGAGGCCCGCACCGGAGCCTTCCGCGTCCTGTCCCGGCTGCGCGACCAGGGTGTCATCAATGCCTGGGGTCTGGGTGTCAACCGCACCGAACCCATCGAACTGACCCTCGCCCTCGACGAGCCGCAGCCCGACGGATTCCTCCTCGCCGGCCGCTACACCCTCCTCGACCACGGGCACGCCCTCCAGCGGCTGCTGCCGATGGCCCAGGAGCAGAACGTCGACATGGTCGTCGGCGGCCCCTACAGCTCCGGCGTCCTCGCCGGCGGCGCCCACTTCGAGTACCAGCAGGCCCCGCCGGAGATCGTCGAGAAGGTTTCCCGCCTGAAGGCCCTGGCCGCCAAGCACGGCGTCTCCATCAAGGCCGCCGCCCTCCAGTTCTCGCTCGCCCACCCGGTTGCCGCCGCGGTCGTCCCCGGCGCCACCCGCCCCAGCCGGATCGCCGAGGACGTCGCCGCCCTGAACGAGACCGTCCCGGCCGCGTTCTGGACCGACCTGCGCGCCGCCGGCCTGGTCAGCCCGGCCGCCCCGCTGCCCAACGGCGCCTGACCCGCCCCTCCCCGAAACCCTCGCCCCAGCACCAGGATCCAGGAGAAAGATCATGGCCTCCACCTCCGTCAGCCGCATAGTGCCCGCCTCCCCCGACAAGGTCTGGAGCCTCATCGGCGGCTTCGACGCCCTGCCCGACTGGCTCCCCTACATCCCCGAGAGCACCGCACGCGAAGGCGGCCGGGTCCGCCGGCTGAAGAACCCCGAGGGCGAAGTCATCATCGAGCGCCTCGTGGACTTCAACGAGACCGAACGGCACTACAGCTACGCCATCCTCCAGGCCCCCTTCCCCGTCAACGGCTACGTCTCCACCATCCGGGTCCACACGATTCCCGGCCGGGACGACATCGCCGAGGTCCAGTGGTCCGGACGCTTCAACCCCGACAACGCCGGCGAGGACGAAGTCGTCAACCTCTTCACCGGCATCTACCGCGACGGCCTCGACGCCCTCCACAAGACCCTCGCGGCCTGACACCCGGCCCCGCCCGCCGCGGGACCTCACCGCGCAGCCCGGGTACACGCCCGCGTACCCGGGCTGCGGTGTACCCGGTACGCCTTGCACACCAAGCACGGTATCGCCGCCGAGGCATGGAGCCCCCTGGCCCAGGAGGCTCCATGCCTCGGCGACGTGGCGATCGTGGGAATCGCTGAGGCGTATGCAACATGGTCGTCTACCTCGCCTCGCCCTACGCCTCCGCCACCACCGGCGGCGCCCTGCGCGTCGACGGCGGCTATGTCGACTCCATCCTTCCCTGAGCCTTCGCCGACCACGGTGTTCTCGCCCCGCCCAGTGCCATGCCTGTGGCTCCTTCGAAGGCCGGACCCGCTTCGAGCGGGTCCGCAAGGAGACCGGCATGCCCGTGGCAGCCGTCGGCCTGATCACCGCGCATGACCAACCGGCGGACGACACCCGACCTCGCCCGCCGGCAGATGCGCGCCGGGGTGCCGCGCCTCGCACGGCGTCAGATTCCCTCACCGACGGCAGCCGGGGCGTGCCGCCGTCGGTGAGGGAACCCGGGCGGACAGATAGTTGCATTAGCTCTATATGGGCTGTAGCCAATATTTCACTCCATGGCTTATCCTGCATTCCAGCCACACCCGGAAGGAGACCTGGACCCCATGACCGCCACAGACCCAGCACTCACCGCCCTCGCCAGCGGATGGGGCGCCCTCTCCCTCCTGCACGGCAGGATCGAGGCGCACATCGAGCGCGCACTGCAGTCCAAGCACGGCCTGAGTGTCCGGGAATACTCGCTGCTCGACGTGCTGAGCCGCCAGCACGACGGCGAAGGCGGCCATCTGCAGATGAAGCAGGTCGCCGACGCGGTCGTGCTCAGCCAGAGCGCCACAACCCGCCTGGTCACGCGCCTGGAAGACCGCAACCTGCTGTCCCGATACCTGTGCCCGACCGACCGCCGCGGCATCTACACCAACGTCTCCGAGGCCGGCCTGAAGCTCCTGGAGGAAGCCCGGCCGACCAACGACGCCGCCCTCCGGGAAGCCCTCGACGAGGCCGCCAAGAACCCCGAACTGTCCTCGCTGGTCGCGGCGGTGGAAGCGGTGGACGCTCCGTCGCGACGCCCGTAGACCCGAGCGACCCGATCGCCTTCCCGCGCGACCGATTCCAGCAGTGCGCGGGGACCCTGTAGCCGCCGGTCGGGCAATGAGCGTGTCACGCGGCTCGTACTGACACCTCTACCGGGCGGGGAGGAAACCCACCGGTTCAGCCTTGGCGCGCCCTTGAGCGATGGAGCGGCGAGCGGGTTCCGGGTCACCGGACCGCCGCCGCCGGGCGCCCACCGTGCAGGGCAGGCCCTTCGTCGCGCGGCACGCGCACGCGATCGCCGCAGGGGCGGCTCAGGCGGGGCAGCACCGCCCAGGGCGGCCGCATCCGTCGCAGGCGGGTTGGCCACGGCCCTCGGTCGGCCTCGAGACCGACCGCGGACACCGACGCCCCCCACCCCCGCACCCCCTTTTCACACCCCACACGTAACGGCGGGTCCGCACGACGGCGGAGCCACTGACACGAGCCGGTCGATGCCGCTCAGAGCCCATCGGCAGCCGCACCCGCGGTGTCGGCGTCGGGCGGCATCGCACAGCTCTCCGCCCCCCACTGCGTCCTGCCTGGGCGCGGGCAGGTTTGCGACACACAAGCCACCCTGCGCGCTCATCGACACACCCCTGCGCCCACACATTGCCCGCGCTTGCACTTATAGGCGTCTGCAACTATTTTGAAGGCATGCAAGGCGCTCGTTCAAGTAATCACAGAAGGGCTGAGCCCATGCCCCTCGCACTCCTCGCTCTGGCTGTCGGGGCCTTCGGCATCGGCACCACCGAGTTCGTGATCATGGGGCTGCTGCCCGAGATCGCCGCCGACTACGGTGTCTCCATCCCCACCGCGGGCCTACTGGTCACCGGCTACGCCCTCGGCGTCGTCATCGGCGCACCACTGCTGACCGTGCTCGGCACCAAGGTCAGCCGCAAGCGGATGCTCATGCTGCTCATGGCCCTGTTCGTGCTCGGCAACGTGGTCTCCGCCCTCGCCCCGAACTTCGGGCTGATGCTGACCGGCCGCGTCGTCGCCTCCCTCGCCCACGGCTCGTTCTTCGGCATCGGCTCCGTCGTCGCCGCCGATCTGGTCGCTCTGGACAAGAAGGCCGGCGCCATCGCCACCATGTTCACGGGACTGACCATCGCCAACATCGTCGGTGTGCCGCTGGGCACCTACATCGGGCAGGCCACGGGCTGGCGCACCACCTTCGTCGTCGTCGCCGCGCTCGGCGTGGTCGGGCTGCTCGGTGTCGCCAAGCTCGTGCCCGCCACGCCGCGGCCCGAGGGCGCGCACCTGCGCCGGGAGCTGACCGCGTTCCGCAACCCGCAGGTGCTGCTCGCAATGGCGATGACGGTGCTCGGCTTCGGTGGTGTGTTCGCCGCGATCACCTACATCGCGCCGATGATGACCCGTGTCGCCGGCTACTCCGACGGCGCGGTCACCTGGCTGCTGGTGCTGTTCGGCGTCGGCATGTTCCTCGGCAACCTGCTCGGCGGGCGCTATGCCGACCGTGCGCTGATGCCCATGCTGTACGTCACCCTCGGCGGCCTCGCCGTCGTGCTCGCGCTGTTCACCTTCACCGCGCACAGCAAGATCCTCGCCGCGATCACCGTCCTCCTGGTCGGAGCGCTCGGATTCGCCACTGTGCCGCCGCTGCAGAAGCGCGTGCTGGACCAGGCCCACGGAGCACCCACCCTGGCCTCGGCCGTCAACATCGGCGCGTTCAACCTCGGCAACGCTCTGTCCGCCTGGCTCGGCGGCATCGTCATCGCCGCCGGCTTCGGCTACACCTCCCCGAACTGGGTCGGCGCCGTCCTTGCCGCCGCCGCATTCGTCCTGGCCTTCTGGTCGGCCGCCCTGGAGCGCCGTACCCCCACGCCGGAGCCCGTCGGCGCCGCCGCCCGCGCCCCCGTTCACCACTGACTCCCCTCCCCTTCATCTCACCTCAGGGAAAGCACCATGAGCACCATCGCTGTCACCCCACTCAGCACCGCGGACGCCGAGATCCTGATCGCGGCCGCCCACCGCGCCGCCCAGGCGGCCGGAGTCCCGGTCAGCATCACCGTCCTCGACGCCGGCGGCCATCTGCTCGCCTTCCGCCGCGATGACCAGGCGGTGCTGATCTCCGGCGAGACCAGCACCCGCAAGGCCTTCACCGCCCTGCAGTTGAACGCCCCGACGGCCGACCTGGTCGACCTCGTCAAGCCCGACGGGCCCTTCCACTCCCTGCCCACCGCGCTCGACCGGCCGCTGCTTTTCATCGCCGGCGGCATCCCCGTCCACCGCGACGGCCGCCTGATCGGCGCGATCGGTGTCGGTGGCGGCGCCCCCACGCAGGACCACTCGTTCGCTTCCGCCGCACTGAAGGAACTCACCTGATGACGCGCACGCCGCAGGAGGTCTTCGCCAACCACGGCACCCGCCTGGGTACCGGCGACCTCGACCTGATCAGCCAGAACTACACGGAGGACGCCGTCTTCCTCACCCCCGAAGGTGTCCTGACCGGGCGTCAGGGCGTGCAGGAGGGCATCGGCCGCCTGCTGGCCGACCTGCCCGACGCCGACTGGCAGCTGACCCCGCAGTTCGCAGGGAACGTCCTGTTCCTCCAGTGGACCGCCACCAGCGCCACCCACCAGGTCACCGACGGCGTCGACACCTTCGTCTTCCGGGACGGCCTCATCAGCGCCCAGACCGTCCGTTACACCCTCTCCGCCCCTACCGCCTGAAGGAGCACCAGCACCATGGCACCCACTTCTGTCCCCACCGTCACGTTCAACAACGGCGTCGAGATCCCCCAGCTCGGCTTCGGCGTCTTCCAGGTCCCCGACGACGAGACCACCGCCGCGGTCACGGCCGCACTTCAGACCGGCTACCGCAGCATCGACACCGCCGCGATCTACGGCAACGAAACCGGCGTCGGCCGCGCCCTCGCCGCGTCCGGGCTGCCCCGCGAGGACCTGTTCATCACCACCAAGCTGTGGAACGCCGACCAGGGCTACGACTCCACCCTCCGCGCCTTCGACGCCAGTCTCGCCAAGCTCGGCCTCGACTACGTCGACCTCTACCTGATCCACTGGCCGGCCCCGGCCCGCGACCTGTACCGCGACTCCTGGCGGGCCCTTGAGCGCCTCGCCGAGGAGGGCCGCATCCGCGCCGCCGGTGTCTCCAACTTCCAGCCCGGCCACCTGCTGAGGCTGCTGGACGGCGCGACGCTGACCCCGGTCGTCAACCAGATCGAGCTGCACCCCGGCCTCCAGCAGGCCGAGCTGCGCACGCTCCACGCCGAGCGCAAGATCGCCACCGAGGCGTGGAGCCCGCTCGCCCAGGGTGCGGTGCTCGACCACCCGGTCATCGGTGAACTCGCCGCCAAGTACGGCAAGTCCCCCGCCCAGGTCGTCATCCGCTGGCACCTCCAGCTGGGCAACATCGTCATACCCAAGTCGGTCACCCCGGCCCGTATCCGCGAGAACTTCGACGTCTTCGGCTTCGAGCTCACGGCCGATGAGATGCAGGCCGTGGCCGCGCTCGACCGCGACCTGCGCACCGGCCCCCACCCCGACGAGCTCAACTGAGCCTGCAGCCCCCTCCCGCTCCGTTCCGGGCAGACCGCCCGGAACGGAGCCCCGTGTCCGCTCCCGGAAGGACCCGCCATGGCATCCCCCCATCCCGCGCTCGCCCGCCTGGCCCCCGCCGACGGGAGGCTCACCCTCGGCCTGGAACTGCCCCTCGACAACGACTGGGGTCCGGCGCGCCGGCGCACCGACCGCGCGGCCGGCCACCCCTTCGGCGTCCCCGACCTGACCGGGCACACCCGACTCGCGCAACTCGCCGACCGCCTCGGCTTCGCAGCCCTGTGGCTGCGCGACGTCCCGCTCTACGACCCCGCCCAGTTCGGCGACGCCGGAAGCGTCTTCGAGACCTTCACACACCTTGGTCACCTCGCCGCGATCACGGACAACGTCGTACTCGGCACGGGCGCTGTCGTCCTGCCCCTGCGCGAGCCCCTGCTGGTCGCCAAGGCGGCGGCCACCGTCGACGTTCTGTCGGGCGGCCGCATGCTGCTGGGCCTCGCCAGCGGCGACCGCCCTGTGGAATACCCGCTGTTCGAACGCGACTTCCAGACCCGCGGCACAGCGTTCCGCGAAGGTGTCGAGGCGCTGCGCGCCGCCTGGCGCGGCGGCCCGCTGGAACTGCCCCGGGTCGGCCTCGGCGCGGACCGGCAGTTGGAGGTCCTCCCCAGGCCGGTCCATACGACGGGGATCCCGATCGCCGTCGCCGGAGGCGCGCAGCAGACGCCCGAGTGGATCGCCGAGCATGCCGACGCCTCCCTCAACTACCCCCGTGAACTGGGCGCATTGCGGTTGAAGATCCGTGAGTGGCGGCAGCGCACCGAGGACGGCGGCAAGCCGTACCTCACCCCCATGGTGCTGGCCCTCCAGGACGACGCCGACGCCCCGGCCCGCCCCATCCGGCTGGGCCTCAGCACCGGCCGCAAGGCCCTGGTCGACCACCTGGAAATGATGGCCGGCCTCGGCGTCGCTCACGTCTCCTTCAACCTGCGCCCCAACGACCGGCCCATCGACGAGGTGCTGCACGAGCTCGCCGAGGACGTGCTGCCCTACTTCCCCACGCCGCCGGCCACGCCCGCCGACTTCGGCAGCCGGCTCGAAGCCACCGTCCGGAAACAGCGCGGCTGAACAATCCGTACGCCGCTCTGCCACCACCTCAGCGGACTTGCCGGTGTCGGCGACCTCATCACCGCCTGCTCCTCACCGCTGTCCCGCTGCGCTGCGCATCGAACCGGCGGAGCAGCTGAGGAGTGACTTTCGCGACGTACCAGGTAATGGCAGCAGCGATGTCTTCAGGCGTATTCGGAAAGCACGCCACGTTCTCCTCCTCAGTTGTTGTTGGTCACAGGTTGGCGGTCACCAGACGGCCGATCATTTCGGCGCGAAAGGTTCCCTCGGCCTTGGCGCGCTTGTCCAGGGCGTGTTTCCTCGTCCATGCCCCACTCTTCGAGGGGAGCCCGGCTGCGATCCCGACCGAGCCGACTTCACCATCGCTCTGGAAGCCGCCCGCGACACGGTGGTCAGCCTGCTCGGAACAACCGCGGCCTCAGGGCCGAGCAGCCGCTCCGACCTGGCGGGACACATCGGCGCCCGCGTCCTGCACGCACTGCTTCCCAGGCGCCGGATGCGACTGTCCGCCCGCATCGTCAAGTGCGGAACCTCCCGCTACAACATCTGGAACCGCGACGGGCGTCCACGCGACAGCACCCCGATCACCGCCACGCGGTCCGCTACGTCGTCGACAACGGAGTGAAGTGAGCCAACTTGCCCGCGGACTTCCCGCCGGTTCTAGCCGTCGCGGTGACCGCGGCGAGCGTTTCCACGGACAGGCAGGACAGTGAACTGCACGGTTCCTCCGGAAGACACCTCGGCCCGCGGCCGGACACGTCAAACAGCGGCCCATCTCTCCCGTGCCGGGGCAGGGCCTTCCTGGTTCGGGACCACTGGGATGACTACAGCTTCAAGACGACCTTCCAGTTGCTCTGTGTCGATCCAGACGGCGGGATCAGGGAGATCGGCGCGGTCAAGATCAGCCGGTTCGGCAGGGTAGCGCCGGCCAGGACGCCGCTCCCGGACAACTGGAAGCTGGGCGCCGCCATCGCGCGCTTCTTCACTGACGCCCCTGAGACGTCCGGCGCGGCTGGGGCTTGCGAGGCGGGCCGGTCGGTCCTGGGCGCGGGCGCGGCACCGACGGCCAGGACCCGGACGCTGCGCACGGCGCCGGTACCGGCCGCCTCGTTGGCCGCAGCGACGATGCGGGCACTGATCAGCGTCGGCGGGGCCGGGAACTGGATGCGCGCCGGTGGACGCGGGCCGACGTCCGGGCCAGCGATGCGGGTAATTCGGCGCGGTGCCGCTCCGGAGGAGGGGAGTCGATTATGGGCGGGTCCGACAACCTCTTGGCCAGGCGGACATCATGGCGACAAAGGAGGTCCTGTGACGGCCGCGGGCCTGCAAGCGTGCCTGGTGGAATCGCGCCCGCCGGCCGTCGGAACGGACGATCCGCTGCCACCGATCTCAGGGCGTCCGACTTGACGCGCAAGACGACCGTTCATATTCTTCAACGTGAGAGAAAGGGAGTTCGAATGCCCAGGCCCAGCGTTCGTGAGCAGTTGGTCGAGGCCGCCATGGAGTGTTTCCACGAGCGCGGCTTCAACGGCACAGGGATCCAGGACATCGCCCGCACGGCCGGTGTTCCCAAGGGGTCGGTGTACAACCACTTCGAGAACAAGGAAGCCCTTGCCAGCGAGGTCATGGACCGCTACGCCGCCTCCCGCAGGTTGGAGATGCTGGGGGACGAGAACTTGCCGCCCGTGTCACGGCTGCGCGCCCATTTTGATTACCTCGCCGCGGATCTGGAGCGCTTCTCCTACGGGCGTGGGTGCATGTTCGGGAACTTCGGGGCGGAGCTGGCGAACCAGAGCGACACCATGCGCGGCAACGTCGACTCCCGTCTGAATCTCTGGACCTCCGCTGTCACACAGGTCCTCGAGGAAGCCCGTGCGGCGGGCGCGCTCACGGCCTCCCTCACCCCTGGCCAGCTGGGGCAGTTCCTCGTCAACGCGTGGGAAGGCGCGGTACTGCGGGCCAAGGTGACCCGAAGCCGGGCCCCTCTGGACGACTTCCTCAACGTCTTCGACTCCTTCGTCGCCTGAAGCCCTGTCCAGAGGTCGGTGCTCTTGATGAAACCTTCGCCGAGCGAAACCGCGCCGGAAACAGGCAGTGCTGGCAGCGAAGTTCGAGACGACCCTGCCGCATCTCGATGAGCGTCAGCGTCGCCTGCTGCTGGGAGAGGGAGACACGGTCGATCAGGTACGGCGGCATCAGGCTGGTCGCGCGGGCTGTTGACGGTACGGGAGGCGTGACGGCACTCGACACACCATCAACTACGCCGGCCACAGCCGCATGAGTCGTGTCCAAGGTCAAGGGTCAAGCCCTCCTCCAGGGCACACTTGTGCGGAACTTGAACACGATGCTCTCAAGGACCTGGCGGTGATCGCGCCACCTGCCCCAAGCGCGGCCCATCGGCGGCAGTAGCGGCTCGATCACTGCCCACTCGGCGTCAGGTATCTCCCCCTCCCTCACGACCAGTCCAGCGATCGGATGATCGGAAAGATACTCCGTACCTGGGCCAGGAACGTGCGGGAGTCAGGTCCTGGCCGCCTCGCTGTTGCGTCATGACCGATTGTGGATCACGCCGCCCAGGACGGAATGTCCTGCTCCGCCCAAATGCATTTGCCATCGTGAAGGTAGCGGGCGCCCCAGCGCAAGGAGACAGCCGAGATCAGTTGCAGGCCGCGGCCACCTTCGTCGGTGTACGTGGCCTTGCGGATACAAGGGGTGGTCAGGCTTCCGTCGTAGACCTCGCAGATAAGGGAGCGGCTGTACATCAGGCGCAGACGAATGGGGCCCTTCGCATGCCGTATCACATTGCCGACCAGCTCGCTCACCAGTAGCTCGGTGGTCATGACGAGGTCATCAAGACCCCATCCGTCCAGCTGCTCACGGACATATGCACGAGCCTGTCCGGCCGCCTGGGGACTGTCGGGCAGGTTGCAGACGGCAATGTGATCGGCACAGGTGCCTCGCGTGTGGGCGATCAAAAGAGCTGCGTCGTCGGTCGTCCGCTCATGGTCGGGGACCAGCGCCGAGATGACCGCGTCGCACAGAGCCTCCAACCGCCGGGGCTCATCGCGTACGTCTCCGGGCCTGGCGTAGGGAAACTGGGCCGCCACGCTGGCCAATGTCTGCCGCAACTGGGCCACTCCCTGGCCGAAGTCGCTAGAAGCGGATTCGACCAAGCCGTCGGTGTACAAAACCAGCAAGCTTTCTTCCGGCAAGCAGAGTTCATGCAATGTGAACGGCGGAGCTGCAGCACCCAGAGGCGGGTCTGGGACCGTTTGGGCGGTGTGGACCTCCCCATCGGGTCGGACGACCAGTGGCGGGGGGTGACCGGCCAGGGAGAACGAGCATGTCCGGGTGACCGGGTCGAAGATGGCATACAAACAGGTGGCGTAGAAGTCCTCGCCCAGGTCACTGACTAGGTCGTTGAGATGTCCCAGCAGCTCGTCGGCCGGCATGTCCAGGTCGGCGAGTGTACGGACCGCAGTACGGAGTCGGCCCATGGTGGCCGCTTCCGTGATCCCGTGCCCCATGACATCGCCGATTACCAGGGCGACCCGGTCCGCAGACAAGGGGATCACGTCGTACCAGTCTCCGCCGACCTCCTCACCCCTGCGTGCAGGCAGGTAGCGGGCTGCGGCACATACCGCAGGGAGGCTGGGCAGTTCCCGAGGCAGCAAACCGCGCTGCAGTTCCTGCGCGCGGGCGTGTTCCACATCGTACAGACGAGCGCGTTCCAGTGACTGGCCGATCAGACCGCTCAGCGCCGTCAGCAAGGCACGTTCCTGCTTATCACGGAATGACCTCGGTCGGCGGAAGGCAACCACGCATACACCGATGGAGCGCCCAGAGGCGATCAGCGGAAGGAACACCCATGCCTCCATCGGGGACAGACGCGACCCACGCCACGCCGGCCAAAGCCGGCGGCACTCCGCACGCGTTTCGACGAACAAGGGGGTACCGGCGCGTAGCACGTCAGGGACCGGGGCATGTTCGGTGAGCGGCAACCCGTGCAGCACCATATCGAGGTACTCCTGCGGGTATCCGGTAGACCCGGCCACGTACACTCGGCCGCCTTCGAGCGAATAAACGATCAGACCGTCAGCGCCGAAGGGAGGCATCACGTAATCCGCGACAGCCTCAACGACGTCGTGCGAGGTGAGCGCCTCGGCTAGCGCCGCGGTCAGCTCACCCATGCGGACGGTCCGCTCCGCGCTGGCCATCTCATCGATGCCTGGTGGCGTGTCGCGCACACCCTCCAAGTGCGCGGCGGTCCAAGCGGCCACCGAGCCCAGAATCGAGCGCTGCAGTTCATCCGGCTCGCCAGACGCCGCGGTGAGCACGCACAGCACACCCATCGGCCCCTCGGCACCGAGTATGGGCACCGCCGCCGCGCCGCTCGCCCCAATTCCGAGACTGTCGTCACCCACCCAGGTGAAGCGCCCGCTCCGTAGGGCCCGGGCGGGCACCACATCCTGGTCATCGTGCAGTTCCGCCCATGCCTCGGTTGTGCCTGGGGCAAGCCCTTCCACCGTCATGAGATATAGGCGGGCAGAACCCGGGTCCCATCGGTACACCAAGCCCCCCAAGCCCCCAAGAAACGCCGTCACGTGCCGGACGGCCAACGCGAGCGTCCCCGTTTCAGCCGCCCACCGACCAACATCCCAGGTTGCCGCAGCGCCGAACGACGCCGGCTCCGCCCGCTCGGTCTGGTGCGCAAGCCCGTTTCGCACAGGCGAAACCTCCTGTCTGAGGGCCCTGGCACGCGCTCTTGGGCCGGGGCAGCGACCACGGCCAGCACAAAATGCCTTCTACCTGCATTAACAGTAACTCTGCTGTCCTCCACACACTATGGTTGCTCGACCACACACCATGGTTACTCGACCCCGTTTGTCGGCAACAGGCACTGCGGACGGCCGATCAACGTAGGGCCGGCTGCAATCGCATGCGCTTTCTGGAGCTGCACGTCGGTGATCTGGTCTTCGTTGACCCCCGCACTTGTAGGGGGCGGGTGGCGATCCTCTAGGCAACCGTCTGATGGACGCCCTGCCCATCAACGCCTTCATCCACCCTGCTGGCCTGCCCATCAACAAGATCGCAATGTTGCGACGATCACTTGAAGGCGGTCTGTAAAGCGGTGGCATCGGGCTCGTTCAGCTCGTGCCATGGGCACCGGTGCAAATCCCCACACGCACGCCCCGGGCCGGCACTACGCCCATCGCCGGTGCGGGTTCAGCCCGCCAATCGCGCCGCGAAACCCGGGGGCGGGCGCGTGCGAGGCCAGCCGGACGACCGATGTGGGGCTCCGTCGTGAACCGGAAGCTCAGCAGGGGCGACAGACCCGGTCGTCGCAGCCCACCGGGTCTCGATGAGGGCGTTCTCTTGCGTTTGGGCCGATCCACTTTTAGCATTTAATACGACCGGTCATATTGGACTGGCTGGAACTTGGAGGACCCCCTCGTGTCTGACCTTCTCGACACCGTCATCGCCGCCCACGGCGGCCTCGACCGCTGGCGCTCCGCTACTCGAATCACGGCCGAGGTGCAGGCTGGCGGCGCACTGTGGGGCCTCAAGGGCCAGCCCGGGGTGCTTGACCGGTACACCATCTCCGTCGACCTGCACCGGCAATCGGCCACCCTCGCGCCCTTTGCGGGGCCCGAGCTGCGCGCGGCGTACACCCCCGACCGGGTCGCGATCGAGTCCCTCGACGGCCAGGTTACGGAGGAGCGTATCCAGCCGCGGGAGTCCTTCGCCGGGCACACGCTCGAGACGCCGTGGGATCGTCTGCACGCGGCGTATTTCGCCGGGTATGCCATGTGGACCTATCTGACGGAGCCCTTCGTCTTCGCCGAGCCGGGCTTCACCGCCACGGAGATCGAGCCTTGGGAGGAGAACGGCGAGACCTGGCGGCGCCTGCAGGTGACCTTCCCCGACCGCATCGCCACCCACAGCCGGGTGCAGACCTATTACATCGACACCGAGGGCCTCATCCGGCGCCACGACTACCGGCCCGACGTGTTCGGTGCCGCCGACCGCGACTCGGCTCACTACACGTGGGAGCACCGGACGTTCGGCGGGCTCGTCTTCCCGACCAGGCGCTCGGTGCACCTCACCGACGAGCACAACCAGAAGGTTGCCGAACCGGTGATCATCTCCATCGATCTCACCGACATCACGGTCTCGTGAAGCGATGGACGTCTAGCCGACAAGGCCCGGACGAGGACAGGAGGATGTCATGAGCGGCTATCGCGCCGTCGAGGCGACCGCTGGCGGTGATTTCACCCTTGTCGAGCGAAAGTTCGAGCCGCCGGGGGCAGGACAGGTCCGGATCGCGGTCGAGGCGTGCGGGGTCTGCCACAGCGACGTGGCCGGGATCATGAACATGACCGGCAGTCGGCCGTCCAGTGAACCCGTGGTGCCCGGGCACGAGGTCATCGGCAGGATCGACGCGGTCGGTGACGGTGTTTCTGGTTGGCGTGTCGGGCAGCGGGTCGGTGTGGGCTACCTTGGCGGGCACTGCGGCGAGTGCGCGATGTGCCGTCGCGGGGACTTCGTGTACTGCACCGACCAACCGGTGCTGGGAGACAGTCAGCAGGGTGGGTACGCCGAGTACCTCACGGCCCGGACGTCGGGTCTCGTCGCGGTGCCGGACGACATACCGGCGGCCGAGCTGGCCCCGCTGATGTGTGCGGGCCTGACGGTGCATCACGCGCTGATGACCTCGGCCGCGCGCACGGGTGACCTCGTCGCCGTCCAGGGCATCGGCGGCCTGGGACACCTCGGGATCCAATACGCGCGCGCCTTGGGGTTCCAGGTGGCGGCGATCGCGCGTGGTCGGAGCAAGAAGGAGCTCGCGCTTCGGCTCGGGGCGCATCACTACATCGATTCCGCCGAGGGCGACCCGGGGCAGGCACTGCAGGAACTGGGTGGTGCCAGGGTCGTTCTCGCCACCGCCAGCAGTGGCGCCTCGATGTCGCCGCTGGTCGGGGGGCTTGCCGTCCGCGGGCAGCTGGTCGTCGTGGGCGTGGCGCAGGACCCGATCGAGGTGGGCACCATGCCGCTCATCTTCGGTGCCCGATCGATAGTCGGCTCGTTGACCGGCACACCTCGCGACAACGAGGACAACGTCGGCTTCGCCCACGCCCACGGCATCCGCCCGATGGTCGAGACCGTTCCCTTGGAGCAGGCCGGAGAGGCGTATGCACGGATGATGTCCGGCGACGCGCGCTTTCGGATGGTGCTCGAGGTCGGTCGCTGACGCTGAGTACGACAAATTTCTCATCGACGGCGCGTGGCAGGCCCCGGCAACCACGGACCGCATCGAGGTGACTTCGGCCCAACACCGGCCGACCGATCGACAGTGTCCCGGCCGCGTCGACGCGGGACATCGACGCGGCCGTGGCAGCGGCCAGGCGCGCGTTCGACGACCCGAGCGGTTGGGCACACTGGGCGCCAAAGGACCGGGCGGCGGCGATACTGCGACTGGCCGACGCTCTCGCGGCGCGTTCGGACCGCACGGCCGAACTCGTCTCCGCCCAGGTGGGCATGCCGATCAACACCGCGAAGTCGTTCGAGGGCTCCGTGCCCGAGAAGCTCCTGCGGTTCTACGCGTCGATGATCATGCAGACGCCGTCCGACGACCTGCGCGGCGAAACGCTCGTCACTCGCAGGCCACTCGGCGTGGTCGCCGCGATCACACCGTGGAACGTCCCTGAGGTCCTGGCGTTCTTCAAGCTCGCGCCCGCACTCTCGGCCGGCTGCACCGTGGTCATGAAGCCCTCGTCGGACGCGGTCCTGGACGCCGGGGTCCTCGCCGAAGCTGTCATCGAGGCCAGTCTTCCCCAAGGCATCCTCAACATCGTGCCGGCCGGCCGCGAAATCGGCTCCCACCTGGTCACCCACCCGGGAGTCGACCAGATCTCGTTCACCGGATCCACCCCGGTCGGCCAGGACATTGCCACCAACGCCGGGAAGCTGCTGCGCCGCGTCACCCTCGAACTGGGCGGAGAGTCTGCCGCCGTCATCCTCGATGACGCAGACCTCGAGTCGAACCAGGCGGCCATCTTCGGAGCGAGTCTGCTCAACAGCGGACAGACTTGCTTCGCCGGTACCCGCATCCTCGCCCCGTCCAGCAGGTACGACGAAGTCGTCGACTTCTACACCGCACTCGCGGAATCGGCCCGCATCGGCGACTCCCTCGACGCCGCGACCCAGATCGGCCCCATAGCCAGCGCCCGGCAGCAGGAGCGAGTCGAGTCCTACATCGCCAAGGGCATCAGCGACGGAGCCCGCCTGACCACCGGTAAAAAGCGGCCCACCGGACTCGACGGTCTTGAGGGCGGCCATTTCGTCGCGCCGGCCATCTTCGCCGACGTGGACAACAGCACCACGATCGCTCAGGAAGAGATCTTCGGTCCCGTGCCGGCGATCGTGCGCTACGAGGATGACGCCGACGCCATCCGGCTGGCCAACCAATCCGTCTACGGAGTCGGCGGCCGGTGTGGAGCAGCGACCACGACCGCGCACTCGGCGTCGCACGGCAGATCGAAACCGGAACCATCGGGATCAACGGCTATCAGATCGACGTCAACGCTCCTTATGGCGGCGTCAAGGACAGCGGGATGGGCCGCGAGCCGGGCCTCGAAGCCCTCCTGGAATACACGGAACCGAAAGCCATCTACCTGTCCCCCCGCATGACCGCCGACAACGCGGGATACCTACCGTCCAGCGTCACCACTACTGCACGGTCCTGATCAGCGCTCTCAGCGGGCAGTAGATCAAAAATGCTCGAGTGCGCCCGCCGTCTGCAGCCGGCCCTGGAATCCATCAAGCACTGCGCCCGCGCCGAACAGCCCGAGCGGATGCTCCGGTGCCCAAGTACCGTCCCGCCCTCGTCGCCCTCTACCGCGACCACCTATGCCGACGCCGCAACGAGGAGCCCGGCACGCCCGTCAGTCACCTCCTCGAAGAGGTCAGGACCCTCGATCACACCGGCACCCTCAACCTGCTGCACACACACATCAACCAAGGCCGCGTCGAAGGCGACCGCAGCTTCCCACCCCTGAACAAGAGGACGAGGCTCTCCCATGAAGTCACTGGCCAGCGGGACCGCGCCGGTGGACACATACCCGACCACCTCCTCGCCTGACGAAGCGGTCGCCCCCGGTGAGAGCGACCCGACGAGGGCGGCGGTCCAAGCGCATCGGACTGCTCTCCGTCTCGCTCGGCACCGCCGGTCTCGGCGGCGCGTGGCAGACCGCAGCGGTGGCCATGTCCGCTCCCCTCGGGGTCAGCGACGGGCGCTTCGTGATCAGCGGGCTGGTATGGCTGGTGCTTCTGGCCGAGTATGTACGCCACGGCGGAGCGCGCTGGTCGACCCTCATAAGCGATCTGCGACATCCGGGGCAGGGCTTCGCACTCGCTTATGTCCCCATCATTGGCATGCTCTTCACCACGCACTTCTCCCGGTTCGGAATGGACGCCGCACGCTGGGCGTACGCGGTGTTCGCCGTGGTCACCGCGGTGGTCGCCGCCAGATTGCTGGCCCACTGGCTCACCGGGACGCTCAGCTCCTCCCCGCTCCACCCGGTCTATGTGCTGCCGGTGTCGTCGGGACCCTTCATCGCCAGCATCGCCGCAACCACGCTGGGGCTCCCTCAGGTCGCGGACGGCGCCTTCGCGGTCGGACTGCTGTACTGGCTCGCCTTCGGGACGGTCATACTCAGCAGCCTGGTGGCGAACACCCCACCGGTTCCAGCCCGACCGACTCTCGCCGTATTCGGCATCCCGCCGACCGTGGGCGGTCTGGCCTGGATGGCCGCATACCCCGTCCCGGTCGATGCCGTCGGACACGGGTTCGCCGGCCTGGTCGCCTTCACCATCCTCATCATCGTCTTCCTGCTGCCCCACCTGCGGCAGCAGTCGTTCGGCACCGGTTTCTGGATCTACTCCTTCCCCGTCGCCGCGACCACCAATTTCGTCATCCGCTGGGTACACAGCGCCCATGTACCCGCCTCGCGACCGATCGCCTGGGCGGTACTCAGCACGGCAAGTCTGACGTTCGCGGCGCTAGCCGTCGCCACAGCGGTGCACGCCTTGACGAGCAGGCGCCGCTCATAGCCGAAACCGAGACCGCCCGGCGATGGGGCCAGTGGGAGCGATCGGTCTCCGTCCCACCCAGGGTCATTGCATGATTGAGATCTGTCTGGGTTCGTCACGCGAGACCGAGGGCTCGTAGTGGCCGGTGGTGGTCGCGGCCGGTGTGGCGGCGGGCGGCGGCGATGTTGGTCTGGCCATCCTGGCGGAAGAGGCTGATGGCGAGGTTGCGCAGGGAGGCCATGGCGCGGGGCAGGGTGCCGGTGCGGACCTTGGAGTCGTCCTCGCGGAACGTGCGGTCCCGGACGTGGTGCAGGAGGTTCTCGATGCCCCAGTGGCCTCTGATCCAGGTGGCGAGTTCGGTGCAGGTGGCGTCGAAGACGCTCAGGCTGGTGATCAGGTAGACACGCTCGATGGTCAGCCTCCCGGTGCTCAAGTCGCGTCGCCACCGTACGACTTGGATCGCCTGGCGGGCACCGGGGTAGTCGAGGTGGCTGAACGCGGCGACCTTGAGCCGGCGGATCTCGTCGCGGTGGTGGGCGTGGTCGCGAGTGCGTCGGGGAGCCCGGTTTCCCCGGTGTGGAAGGGATGGGCGATGATGTTCGGGCAGGCACGGTCTCGCTCGGTTCTCATGGGTCTCGACAACCACATGATCACCAGCGCCGTGCCTGCTCTGCTCTGCTCTGCTCTCCAGGCTCATGCCGCACAACGGATACGACGCCATGTCACTCACGAGACCGGCGAACCGGACCAATCCCAATCACGCAATGCCCCTGCTTCTCGACTCCTATGTGTCCAGGCGCTGCAGCATATGCACGCGGTAGGCGCTCCGCTGCGGGCCACCCGATATACGACGGCCGACTGCGCTGCAGAAAAGGAGTTTCAGCGGACCGGAATTCACCACGGCTGCCGACAAGATTCAGGGTTGCACATTCAGCGATTTGTCTTCGCAATGATGGTCGCGGGTTTCCGGGTGCGTAAGGGGGTGGATGGGACATACTGGGATCGAATACCGATCGCCGACGTGTAGGAGGGACGACGTCTATGGCGAAGACGGTGACCATGAAGTGGGCTGATGCTCCGGCAGAGCACGATTATCCTGCGGCCGCGTCGTTTCTGCGGCTGACGGCCGCTCCGGCACTCGTGGAGGTTCTCACCGCGCTGCTGTCGCAGGCGCCCACGGTGCAGCAGCGCGCCAAGGACATCTTGCGCGCGGCCAGGCTGCAGCTGCTTCCTGCAGATGATCCCGAGGTCGCGAGGGAGCTGAAAAAGGTCGCCAAGGGCAAGCCGCTGTCACCGATCCTGCTCGTTCGCGGCGAGCTGGGCCTGGACCGTGCTCTGCAGATCGCTGATGGCTATCACCGGGTGTGCGCCAGCTACCACCTCAGCGAGGACGCTGAGATTCCGTGTCGCCTCGTTGACCTGCCCGCGATCGCCGTATAGACCCGGCGCCGAGGCGAGGACGCGTCGTGACGGGCGACGAGCAGCTCAGCGGTGGTGTATCGACGGGAAGCCGTGACGTGCACGATGACGTCGAGGCGATCGTCCGCGCCCGTCACGGGGCGCGGATCGCGGCTGTGTTGGAACGTGAGCCGGTATGGGCCCGTGACTTCACCGATCTCACCCACGAAGGGCGACGGTTGTTCGGTGAAGGGTTGGGGACCTTCCTGCTCGTCCTGGCCGGTGCCGGAGCAGCGCTCCTGGAGACAGCCCTCACGGTCAGATCGGTCGGGCCGCCGCGGTGACTCGTCCTCCTGCACGAGCGGACGGACGACTCGGACCGCGCACAGGTCGAGGAAGCCGTCCGCTCCTGCCCCGCTCTCGCACTCTCGATCGTCGAGGACTGAGCCATGTCTATGAACTCATCCGCAGGCGACGGGCTCGTGGTGGTAGGGCGTGTCTCGCGGGGCTGCGAGCCGTCCAGATAGTCAGGCGGGACGGCTACTGCGGCCGGATCGTCCTGATCGGACGAGAACCGACGCTCCCCTACGACCGCCCGCCCCTGTCGAAGTCATTCCTCACCAAGCCGGACGCGGAACCGGTCTTCTACACCGACGAGACAGAACTCGCCGCCCTGGACGCCGAACTGCACCTAGGGGCGGAAGCCACCGGCCTCGACCTCGCATCCCGGACCGTCCAAGTCGACGGCGCGCCCGTCACCTACGACAAGCTGATCGTCGCCACCGGCGCCGACCTCCGGCCACTGGCCGGGACGCCCCCACTCGCCGGAGTGGAGACCCTGCGAACCCTCCAGGACGCGACCCGGGTGCGTGACGCGCTGCGCCACGCGCGGAACGTGGTCATCGTCGGAGCCGGCTTGATCGGCGCGGAGGTCGCCTCCTCGGTGCGTCAGCTCGGCGCCAAGGTAACGATCGTGGAGGCGGCAGCCACTCCGCTGGTTCGTGCCGTCGGTGAAACCGTCGGTGACGCCCGCTCCCGGCTCCACGACCGTCATGGAGTGCGGCTGCTGCGAGGCACGTCGCTGGAGAAGACCAGCGGCGACACCCATGTCACCGCGGCACCCTGAGCAACAGCGAAACCCTCGAAACCGATCTACTCATCGTCGGCGTCGGTGCCTCCCCGGCCACCGGCTGGCTCCGTGATTCAGGGCTGGAGCTCCATCCGGCCGACGGCGGTCTGGTGTGCGATGCCCAACTGCGAACGTCCGACGAGCACGTGTACGCCGCCGGCGACGTCGTGCACTGGCCGAACGCGGTCATGGACACCACGATGCGCCTGGAGAACTGGACGAACGCCGCCGAGCAGGGAGCCCGTGCCGCCCTGAACGCGGTCTTCCCCGAGCGGGCGCAGCCATATGAAACGGTCCCGTACTGCTGGAGCGACTGGTACGGCCACCGCATCCAGTTCGTCGGCACGGCAGATGCGGAGAGCGTCACGTTCACCGACGGCTCGCCGGACGACGACCAGTTCAAAGCGCTCTACCGGACCGGTGACCGAGCAGTCGGAGCTGCCACTCTCAACCGACCGCGCCTGATCATGAAGTTGCGACGCCTGATTGCCACCCGCGGTAGCTGGGACGATGCCCTGGCGCTGGTCCAGGCCAAGATCGGCAGTACCCGATGACGGGCGTGCAGCCAGGCCAGCGCCAGCTGTGCGATCGTGCACCCCATGGACCGCAAGAGGTCACGGATCAGAGCGAACCGATCACCATTGCCCGCACTTGTCACCTGTGGATCAGAGATAGCGCGAGACCGGCTCCAGGACTCTTCAGGTGACCCCGTCACCCGTCTGAACCTGTCGGCCGGGCGGGGCAGCTCATCAACTGGCGAGAAAAGGTACGGCCCGCACGTCCGCCTCCGCGGCTGCGATTTCGGGCAAGGGGTTCCGGCCCAGCCGGAGTCGTCGTCCCCGGACTGCGGTAACGGTGTTCATCCGGCGGTTTCCAGCGGGTCGAGGGTGACGCGGCGGCCGAGGGGCCTTGAACCCACATCCTGGACACGGGTTATGTGGCTGTTGGCAGCGTAGTTGTTGACGTTGTTTCGGACAACGGGACCTGTCCCCGAGGGGTGGACACCTCTGAGCCCGGCCCCGGCAGGGGCTGGGTAGGAGGCATCTTTTATGGTGATGAAGGTCTACTCGCCCGAGTTCAAGGCGGACGCTGTCGCGCTGTACCTGTCGGACCCGAGCCACACCTTCGAGGGCATCGGCAAGGATCTGGGGATCAGCCGCGAGACGCTGCGTAACTGGGTACGGGCCGAACGGGTCCGCCACGGCGGAGGCACCACGACGAGCACGAGCACGGAGAGGAACACGGTGGATTCCCCGCCGACGGCCGAGGAACTTCAGGCCGAGAACGAAGCACTGCGCCGGGAGCTGGCGGCAGCCCGCAAGGAGATGCACAAGCTGGCCACCGAACGGGACATTCTACGCAAGGCGACGAAGTTTTTCGCACAAGAGATGACCTGGTGACCAACCGCTTCCAGTTCATCGAGGACCACCACCACGCCTGGGGCGTGAAGCGGTTGTGTGCCGTGCTGGAGGTCGCCCGCTCCAGCTTCTACAAATGGCGGGCCGGCCGCGTGGCCCGTGCCGCGCGTGAGCGGGCGGACGCTGCGCTCGCCGAGCGGATCAGGGCCGTGCACGCCGAGTGGGACGGCACCTACGGCCGGCCCCGGATCACCGCCGAGCTGCGCGGCGACGGTGAGCGCGTGAACCACAAGCGTGTCGGACGGGTCATGCGGAAGTTCGGCATCGCCGGGCTGCGGCTGCGCAAGCGGCAGGTCACCACTGTCCCCGAACGGGCCCTGACCCTGGAAGTTGGACACCAGAGACACTTGGATCTTGATGGTCCGGGTGGACAAGGAGTCCCGCACAGATGGTGATGAAGCACTACCCGCAGCAGTTCAAGGCGGACGCGGTCGCGCTGTACAGGTCTCGGCCGGGAGCGACGATCAAGTCGGTCGCCGGGGACCTGGGGGTGAACACCGAGACGTTGCGCAACTGGATCCGGGCCGCCGACGGGCGACGTCCCGGCTCGCACTCGGCATCCGGGGCAGCCGCGCCGCTGCCAGCCGCGGACTCGGTGCAGGCCGAGCTGGCCGCCGCGCGGAAGAGGATCCGCGAGTTGGAAGAGGAGCGGGACATCCTGCGCAAGGCCGCGCGGTATTTCGCAGGTGAGACGCGCTGGTGAGGAGCTGTAAGGGAATTACTGCTGATTTTGGCCCAACTTCGCTGCGCAGCATGGTAGATGGGCTGCCGTGGCAATACCGGAGAAGATCCTCGCAGTCCTGGATGCGAAGTTCACGGCGGTGCTCCCGCACCTGGACGAGCGGCAAGACCGCCTGTACCTGGCCGCCGAGGCCGAAGCCTTGGGACACGGCGGGATCTCGGCCGTGGCCCGGCTGGCCGAGATCTCAGAGTCGACCATCGCGCGCGGGCGGGACGAGCGGCGGTGCGTGGCGCACCATCATGTTGAACCAGTTGGTCATCGCGTTCGGGATGCCATGGTGCCGGGTGGTGACCAGGATGACGGGGCCGGGTTCGATGAGACGGTGAACCTGGTCGGGGGGCGCGGCTGAAGGTCCTTCAGGGTGATCATGTCTGCTCCCGGTGCCGTGCGGTCTGTGGCATCGAGTGTCGGCAGGCGGGGCACTGCTATGAACGTTGTTCCTGGGTGTGCCAGTGCCAGCCTCCGCCGGAGCTGGCATGCTCACATGTTCGCGTCCACCGCTCCTGCCCGGGCCTGCTTCGGCTGGGCGGCCATGGCCCTCAGTGTCTCGAAGGCGGTCGCCGTCGGGCTGGCCGGTTCGGCCTGGTAGACCACCAGCTGCTGGTGCGGGGCCCCGTTGACCGTGAAGGCCGCGAACTTGATGTGCAGGTCCCCGACCTGGGGGTGTTTGAGGTGCTTGCCTTCCTGGGACTTGCCCTTGACGTCGTGCAGTTGCCAGATCGCGGCGAACTCCGCGCTCTTGGCGGACAGTTCCGCAACGACCTCGGCGATGCGGACGGATTCGGGGTCGTGGCCATAGGCGGCCCTGATCTCGGCGACGCACGAGTGCGCGGCCCGCTCCCATTCCTGGTAGAAGTCGCGCCCTGCCGGGTCGGCGAACACCATCCGTGCGAGGTTGTCGAACTTCTCGAAACCACTGTGCAGGGCCGTGGCCAGGGAGTTGCCCGCCATGACGTCGAGGGCCGGGCCGACGACGAAGGCCGGAGCGTGGTCCCATCCGTTCAACAGCTGCACCAGTTGATGGCTGACGTCAGCCTCGCCCCAGTCGTGCGGGCGCTGCGAGGCGGCCAGGCAGAGGCGGTTGAGATGGTCGGTGGACTCCGCGTCCAGTTTCAGCGCTTGCGCCACGGCGTCGAGGACCTGTGGGGAGGGGCTGTTCTCGCGGCCCTGTTCCAGCCTGATGTAGTAGTCGGAGCTGACTCCGGCGAGCAGCGCGACTTCTTCTCTGCGCAGTCCCGGCACCCGGCGCCGCCCGTGTTCGGGCAGACCGACGTCGTGCGGCTTCAGGGCTTCTCTGCGGGCTCGGAGAAAATCACCCAAAGGCGTCCCGTTGCTCATGCGGCAAGACTAGATGGATTTTGGCCGGGGGGTAGCTCCGGCCGTGCAATATTACAGCTGGTCGCAGGTTCGTCGCAGAGGGTGACTATTTACTGAGGGGTTCCGGAAGGGGGAGGACAACTGAAACGCCAGGCTGTGGTCCGCCACTGCCTTGCCCCGTGGAGTCCGTAATCCTGGGTGCAATGCACCCACCGTCGGCGGAACTTTCCCGGGTGTTTTCCGCCTACCTTCGATGACATGGACAACGACACGCACCTTGACCCGGTGGAAGGGCTGGGTGAGTTTCTCCGCGCCCACAGGGAACGCCTGAGTCCCGGGGCGGCGGGACTGCCCGCCGTCGGCCGGCGAAGGGTGCCCGGGCTGCGGCGCGACGAGGTCGCAACACTCGCCGGGGTCAGCCTGAGCTACTACAGCCGCCTTGAGCAAGGCCGTGAGCTCAGCCCCTCGCCCAGGGTGCTGGAGGCGATGGCTCGCGTGCTGCAACTCGGCGACAAGGACAAACAGGCGCTCTTCCGACTCGCCCTGCCGGGGGCCCGCCGTACCAAGGCACCCGTCCGGGTCGAGCGTGTCCGGCCGCACTTGCGGCAGCTGATCGAGAGCTGGACCCGGACGCCGGCCTTCATCATCGGCCATGCCCAGGACCTGCTGGCCACCAACGCACTCGCCGACGCCCTCTACCGCGACTTCGCGCAGCACGACAACGTGCTGCGCATGCTCTTCCTGGACCCCGCGGCGAAGACCTTCTACCGCAGCCCGGAGCGGGCCAGGCGCCGGGCGGTCGCCGACCTTCAGCAGACCGCCGCAACCACTCCGGAGGACCCCCGCATCCTGAAGCTGGTCGGTGAGCTGTCGGTGCGCAGCGGCGAGTTCCGCACCCTGTGGGCACGCGAGTACACCAGGGTCCCGCCCTACGAGATCAAGCAGGTCCATCACTCGGTCGTGGGAGACCTGGAGCTGCGGCACGAGGCTCTCACCATCCGCAGCGCCCCGGGGCAGCAGCTCGTCATCCTGCAGGCCGAGGCCGGCTCCCCCTCCGCCGACGGTCTGGCCCTGCTGGGCTCCGTCAGCGCGCCCGACGTGCCGCACCAGCAGAACCCCGCGCGCGATACCTGAACGCCATCCTGGGTGCAGGACTCCCAGGAAAACCGCTGCCTTCATATCCATGCTGGAGAGGAACAGACTCGAATACGTCAACAGGAAATCCCCCTCAAGGGGGAAAGCAACGAAAGAGGTTTTTCCCATGGCTACGTGGTTTGTCACCGGTGCCTCCCGCGGAATCGGCGCGGAAATCGCCCGTGCCGCTCTGGCAGGCGGTAACAATGTCGTGGTCGCCGTACGAAATCCGGAGCGTGTACCGGACGATCTGAAAAGTTCTGACAAGGTCTTCGCGGTCGCCATGGACGTCACGGACAACGACAGCATCCCGCAGGCGGTCGACGCCGCCGTGGAGCGGTTCGGCGGCATCGACGTCCTGGTGAACAACGCCGGCCGCGGCCTGCTCGGCGCGCTGGAGGAGATCACCGACGCGGAGACCCGGTCGCTGTTCGACCTCAACGTCTTCGGCCTGATCAACGTCACCCGCGCCGTGCTGCCCGTGATGCGCAAGCAGGGCTCGGGCCGGCTGGTGCACATCGGGTCCCGCTCCGGTTTCGAGGGCGAGCCGGGCGTCAGCCTGTACTCTGCCTCGAAGTTCGCCGTCGCCGGCATCAGCGAGGCGCTCTCCGCGGAGATGGCTCCGTTCGGAATCCAGTCGATGGTCGTCGAGCCCGGCGTCTTCCGCACCGACTTCCTGGACGCCAGCTCCCTTTCGGTCGCCCAGAACCGCATCAGCGACTACGACGACACCCCCGCGCACGTCACCCTGGACTGGATCGACCAGGCCAACCACGCCCAGCTCGGCGACCCCGTGAAGGGCGCCGCCCTCATCGTCGAGGTGGCCTCCACCGAGAAGCTGCCCACGCATCTCTACCTGGGGCGCGACACGCTGGAGCGGCTTGACGTCAAGTACCAGCAGGTGCAGGACGACCTCGCCCCGTGGCGCGAGAAGTCCGCCGCCACCGCGCACGACGACGCCTGACGCTGACGCTCTGCCGGATGCCCGACCCGTTCGGGCACCCGGAGCCTTCCCCTTCCCCCTCCTGTGATCGAAGAGATCGAGGTTTTGTGATGTCTGCTGCCCTGCTCACCGGTACCCCCCTCACCGGCCGTGTCGCCGTCGTCTCCGGCGCCTCCAGCGGCATGGGTGCCGTCACCGCCGAGCGCCTGGCCGAACTCGGCGCCACCGTGGTGGTACTGGCCCGGCGCAAGGAGCGTCTGGACGGTGTGGTCAAGAACATCGAGGCCGCCGGCGGGACCGCGCTCGCCCTGGCCGTCGACGTGACCGACCGTGCTGCCGTCCAGTCCGCCGCCGCCGAGGTCGCCGAGCGCTTCGGCAAGGCCGACCTCGTGTTCAACAACGCCGGTGTCCAGCTCATCTCCGGCATCGAGGAGCTCAAGGTCGACGACTGGCAGCGCCAGATCGACCTCAACATCGGCGGCCTGATGAACATCATCGCCGCGTTCGTCCCCCACCTGACGGAGTCCGCCGCCGCGGGCAAGCCCGCCGACCTGATCAACACCTCGTCGATCGCGGCCACCCGCATCCTGACGAAGTTCTCCGTCTACTCCGGCACCAAGGCGTACATCAGCCACCTCACCCGGCTGCTGCGCGTCGAACTCGGCCCCAAGATGGTCCGCGTGGCCACCATCGAGCCCGGCATGGTCGACACCGAACTCCCCGACCACGTCACCGACCCCGACGCCTCCAAGCTGATGGCCGACCTCATCCACGACATCGACGTCCTGCAGAGCGCCGACATCGCCGAGACCGTCGCCTTCATGGCCGCCGTCCCGCGCCACGTCAACCTCACCGAGATCACCATCCTGCCCACCGCCCAGGCCATCTGAGCGGACCGTCCCGGCGTGGTGGGAGAGAGCAGCCCAATGCTGTTCTCTCCCACCACGCTTTCATCCGTCGAGAGAACCCAAGAGGACCCGCCATGAACATCACGGTGATCGGACGAGGGCGGGTCGGCGGTGACCTGGCCCGGCTCCGCGCTGCCGAGGCGCGCCTGCGCCTGGCAGCCTCCGTCGCCGGAGTAGGAGAACACGGCGAGGTCGGGGTGGGAGTTTTGACCGTAGTCGGTCACGGCGACGCCGCGGCGCCCCCGGCGGCGCGAACGCCGTGTCACCGGACGCCAACGGCTGCGTCCTTCTCGCCCGAGCCGGAACCGCTGACAGGCTTTCGCACACCGACCGGAGTGCCGTATCTCGTCTTCTTGCCGAAGGTGACGCTCAGTCGAGCACCAGTGTGGGAGGGGTCGGAGACGCGGTCGGTACGGCCGTCGCAGCGCGGTGCCGGGAGCGAGGGCCGTACGGTCCTCGATGTCCCGGACCATACGCGGGGCCGGTCCAGAAGCCCGACCAGATAGGGGACCGAGTAGAACCACGCGACTTGGGTCCCGATCACGACGACGCTCACCGCGAGGGCGGCGAACGTCGCCTGGACCAGGGAGACGGACGTCAATGCTCGTACCAGCGGGGGCAGTTGGATACCGGCCAGGATGAACAGCGCACTGTTGACCAGATAGCTGGCCACTTCCCAGGAAGCGACGGCCTGGATACGGGCACGGGGACCGATGACGCGAAGGCCAAACCGGGTGGTTACCAGGCCGCAGGTGACGACAGCGAGGACGCCGGCGCGCGGCATGCCCTGGCGACGGCGGCGACGGCCGCGGCGTCGGTCGGGGCCAGGACGGCGCCGAGGACGAAGGCAACGGGCCGGCCGTAGCCCAGCGCGTGGGCAACGACCGCAACGGCGGCAGCCGTTGCCAGGACCAGCCCGATGGGCTGCAGGGCGATGCTGCGGAAGTTGTCCCCGATCTCGCGCACCGAGGAGGTGAGCGCCTCCCAGTACAGCAGGGCGGGCAGAAAGAGGAACAGGATGCCCTCGGGGGACAGCGCGAACGACGCGAAGGGCGGTGTCAGTCCCACCAGGCAGCCCCCACCGAGCAGCAGAAGCGGTTCGCCCAGGCCCGTACGACGCGACAGCCAGCCCATCAGGAGCACGCCGACGCCCCGCACGCGGCGCGGCCGTCACCCTCTACGGATGCAGCATGTTCCCTCGGCGCCAGCCTGGGCCCGGTCGGTGCGGCGGGGGCCCAGTAGGGCGCCTGGTCCGGGGTGCCGGGCGCAGCCGCAGTGTCCCGGGGGAAGTAGTGGGAGTGGGGTGGGACATGGGAACTCCAAGCGGGTCCCCGGCCGGAAGGAAGGGACGAGAAACGGCCCGGAGACCACGAAACGGGGAGGGACAACGTTTAGACAGCCGGGGTGTTCAGCACGTACTCGCGCGAGGTGTGCACCTCGCCGCGCAGGGCGCTCAGGTTGACGTCGAGGACCTGTCCGTCCCACTTGCGGGGCTCGCCGTTGATGAGGACGGCGCTGATGTTGCGGGCGTCGGAGCCCAGCACGATTGTGCCGATCGGGTCGTTGAGGGGCATGTTGTTGAGGTCTTCGGCCCGGATGACCAGCAGGTCGGCCTTCTTGCCCAGAGTGAGTGAGCCGGTGACGCCGGCCAGGCCGTTGGTGCGGGCGCCCTGGAGGGTGGCGAAGTCGAGGACATCGTGAGTGGTGATACGGGAAGGCTGGCGGTCGGTGCCGTAGGCGGCGTTGACCGCGCGCATCCGCTGGATGGCGTGCAGGGCCCGCATCTGGGTGAACATGTCGCCGGCCAGGGCGACTTCGACGTCGATACTCAGCCCGGGGCGGATGCCGACAGAGAGCGCCTCGTCGACGGCGGGGACCGCGGTCTCCAGACCGATCTGGGCGTCGGAGGTGGGCGCGAGGGCCACGGTGGTGCCGGATCCGCCCGTGGCCTGCCACGCCTCGGTGGTCAGCCCGGTGGAGTGAATGAGGGTGACGTCGGGGCCGAGGATGCCGTCCTTGGCCCAGCGCAGGACCGCGTCGGAGGAGGCGGTCCCGAAGACGGCGTCCACGCTCACCCCGATGCCTAGCTCCTTGGCGACACGGGCGGGTTCGGGGCCGTAGGCGAGCGCGGGTCCGGCGATCTCGTCGGTGGCCAGGGTCGCCAGGCGCAGTGTGAGCAGCTGGTCGTAGCTGCTGAAGTACTGCTCCTTGAGACGGTTCAGGTCGCCGGGCCACTGCCGGTCCCAGTCACCGAAGTGCGGGCCCATGGAGGCGTGCATGCCACGTATGGCGGTGTCGCGCAGCGCCTCGACGGCGGCATCGGAGTGCTCGCGGGTACGGGAGTTGTGGGAGAAGTCGCGCATGGTCGTGATACCGCTGTCGATCGCGGTCAGGGCGGCCAGTCTGGTGCCGATGTACATGTCCTGGGGCCGGTAGACCGTGGCATAGCCGACGAGGGTGGCCATCACATAGCCGCCGAGGTCGTCGACGTCCGGCATGATCCGGCGCAACTGGGCCTCCCAGGCGTGCCGGTGAGTGTCGACGAAGCCGGGGGTCAGGATCGTGCCGGTGGCGTCGACGACCACGGCGTCCGCCGCGTCGAGGTGGGGGCCGACCGCGGTGATCGTGTCGTGCTCGACGAGGAGGCCCCGCCGTCGACGACACCGAGGCCGGGGTCCATGGTGACGACGGTCGCGCCGGTGAACAGGATGCGTCGCCGGTCGGCCGGCCGGCGCCGGAGCTCTTCGAGACGGCGGCGCTGGTGGTGTCGTTGAGACTCATGAGGGGCCTTCTTTCGGTACGGGAGAGGGCAGGCGGAAAGGGGGGAGGGAAAGTCAGCCGAGCTTCATGACGTAGCCCGCGTGGTGGAGTTCGTCGCCCTGGAACGCGCCGTAGGCCCAGAAGCCCAGGTCGTCCAGGTAGTCGATACGGTCGCCGTCGATCCAGTAGCGGCCCTGGTAGGCATGCGGGCGGCCGCCCCGGGTCTCGTCGTAGCGGCCGTCGGCGGTGAGTTCCTGGTGCAGGAAGTCGTTCCGGTCGATCCAGACACCGACACGCGGGCTGCCGGTCAGGTCTGCGGCGGCCGGGAAGCCTGCCGCGGGTGCGGGGGAACGGCCGGGGACGGCGGCACCGGCCCACAGGACCGGCCGACCCGCCGCGACGAGCGCGCGGACCTGCTCCGGCCGGGACAAGAGCGTGGCCACCGCACTCGGCACGTCGTCGGCGAGTTCGTCGGGCACCACCAGGAAGTCGGCGGTGTTGCCCGGGGCCAGCGTCGCGACGTACTCAGAGCGGCGGCCGCGGTCGCCGGCCAGCGCGATGGCGTCCATGACGGCGGGGACGATAGTCGTGCCGGTGCCGTCGACGACGATGGCGTTGTCGTCCCCGGCCGCGGTGACGATGCCAGGGCCGACCCCCACGATCAACGAGCCGACGAACAAAATGTCGGCGCGGACCATGGCCCTGATCAACGGGTCCAGCGTCAGGATCCGGGCATTGGTGAACAGGACGGGACGCCCCTCGTCGTTCGAGAGGATCTCGTCGAGAGCCTCGGGGTTCCAGCTCATGGTGCCGGTGGCGGCGATGGTCATTGCGTACTCCTCGATAGAGTCACCTCATCGGTGTGTCCGCTGCGGAAGTGAGCGTCGACACGGGCCCGAGGCGAGTGTCCGGCGGCTACGGCAGCCGCCTGACCACCAGGTTCGTCGCGCGACGGAACCGGAACCAGGCCGCTGTGTCCCCAGGTGTCGGGCACCCACGATCCGGCCGGCTCACGATGCTGGGTGCGCGGCACCCAGGAAGCCCTCACCTGGGGAGACGGCGGCCTGGTTGCCACCGGCCGGCGGGCCGATCGTAGAGGCGTGACCAGCAACGACACGCCCCCCGACCCGCACCCGTACGTTGGGATGTGGGTGACCGCCGACAGGTTCATCCGCCAGGAACTGCTGCCGAACGGCCGCTACGACGAGGCCCGTGGCAACCGGCCGAGCGCCTACACCGGCAGCTACACCGTCACCGGCAACCACCTCGACTACGTCGACGACACTGGCTTCACCGCCACCGGCGACGTCCGCCACGGCGTTCTCTACCACGAGCACCTGGTGCTCTACCGCGAGGGCGACGAACGCGCCTGGCGGGAGACCTGACCATTGCCAAGGTTTCGGTCCCCACATCACAGGGCCGGTGCTCAAGGACGGGGTCTGTCCAGCGATTACCGGACAGAGCCGAAGACTGTACGGACCCGGTCCCGACCGCCGCCCATCCTCCCGGCGTTGGCACCTTCCTGTCTGGAGGACCCGTCGCCCTCGCGCTGAAGAACTACCGGAGGGGACGGCGGGGACACGCGCCGCTCCCGCACCTGACAGAGCGCGACGAAGCACGGGCTTCGTCAACGCTGTCGGCTCACCTGCCGGGCACGGCTTCCGTGAACCGGACCGAAGTTCCGCAGCAGATCTGCCACACGCCAGCGATGGTAAAGGGAACGGCTCCGCGCAACGTGCGAGCGGGCGCGGAGCCGTGAACGCCCAGCCGTCCTGTGAGCCGGGCAGGATTGAAACGTACGAGACGGAATCTCAGCCCGCACTCGTAGCCGTGCACCTGAGTGACGTCTGCGGCTGTCCGGGGCTGCCGCAGTTGACGCCTCGGCATGCCGGCGAAGCGAGCGCGGACACCGCTGTCGACCGGAGCCCCACCTCGCTCGCCGTCGGCGGATCGTTCTGGTCCGCCTGGACCGTTCCCTCTCTCCGGAGCGGGCCGGGGTCAGATCCGCCAGGAGCGGATACGGTCCGCCGTGTCGTACCCGTCAGCGCGGCCGGCGCCGATGTCACGGGCGAGATCGATCAGTGCGCCGTAGTGCGGGTCGATGGCCTCGCCCGCGGCGTCCATGTAGGCGACGACGATCGCGGCGCCGTACAGAGCGTTGCGGGCCGAAAGCGGGTGCAGCCGGGTGATGGCGTGCAGGAGGGCGGCTGCGCGCCAGGCGTTGTCGACGGTGATGCCAGCTCCGGAGCCGTGCGCCGGAGGCTGGTCACGGCCGGTGACGCGAGTGGAGCCTGTAGCCCCCACGCACACCAACTGGGCAGTTGAGTACCGGGTGACCCGTCCGCGCCCCGCCCCCCCTCGGAGCCAAGATCCTCATGGGCCTTGAGGCTGCCCTTTACGACGCCCCGCTCGATGAATGGGCGTACGAAGCGGCCGGTGAACCGGTTGAGGGCTACGCGGAGACGACGAAGGCTTGATCTTGGATCATGCCAGCTGACCTGCGGTTTCCTTGATCCCCTGGTCTTGCGGTCCGTGCCCGGTCCGCAGTCCGCCGAGCACGGCGTCCATAACGGCCCGGGTGCGGTCTTCTTCGCCCGGCCGCAGGTGGGCGTAGACCCGCAGCGTGATGGCTGCGGACGCGTGGCCGAGGACGAGCTGGACCTGCTTGACGCTAGCTCCGCCGGCGATGAGCGCGGAGGCGAAGAAGTGGCGCAGGTAGTGGGGCACCGTGTGCGGCGGCTCGACGGGCTTGCGTCCCTCGCGCTCGGCCGTCTCGTTCTCCTCCGCTTGGAGCGCCCTGGGGCGCAGTTCCACTCCGTCTTCCAGCGGCGATAGTTGAGGGGCCTGGTCGAGATCGGTGTCGACCAGATAACCCACCGTCGACTTCCCGGCCCCCCTCACGAGCACGATCGGCGAGTTCGGCTCCTTCCCCGCCTGGGGGACCGCGGCCGCTGCCCCCGTCGTGGCGCGCCACTGGCCGACACCGGCCGCACCGACAAGTCCTTCAGCCCGGCCGGCCACGCGCCCGGCGCCTCAGCGTGACCCGACTGCCGCCCGGACCATCACCGCGGTACGCGGTGATGGTCCGGGCGAGCGATCCGCGCCACCAGCGCAGCGGCATGGCCGAGCGCCTGTCGCGCGCGTCCTCCGGGCATCGGCTGATGATGGGAGTACGACCGAAACGTGGAGCTGATCATGACGGGTTGGCGGGTCAGGGACTACGCCCAGGACGATCTCGAAGCGCTGATCCGAGTCGACATGGAGAGCGGCACGACCGAGGATCCGCCGCTCTTCCCGCTCTCGGACGCCGTGACGGCTCTCCAGGGCAGCCACCCGGCTGTGGTGGCCACGGCCGACGACGTGCTGATCGGCGCCGCGGTGAGCAGGGTGGAGGGCGAACGGGCATGGATCCTGCGCATCTGCATGGCGCCCGGCTGGCGGCAGCGCGGGCTGGGCAGTGCCCTGATCACCGCCCTTGACCAACGGCTCTTCGCCGCTGGCATCCGGGCAGTGCACGCCGTCCTGCCCGAGGGCGAGACCGGTGCCACCGCCCTGCGCAACTGCGACTTCGGCGCCCGCACCGGGCTGGTCTTCTTCGAAAAGCGCGGGCCGGTGACTCCGCAGTCGGCCGGCACGCTGTCCTCGCTCGGAGCAGAGCTGCCGCCGGGGGGACTGTGGCAGAAGGTCGCGGGCATGCAACGGGAGAAGCAGCTCATCGAGCGGCGCCTGGTCCTGCCGCTGGCCCATCCCGAACTGGCCGCCCAGCACGGAGTGGAACTGCCACGGGCGGTGATGCTGTTCGGCCCGCCCGGGACCGGCAAGAGCACGTTCGCGCACGCGATCGCCAGCCGCCTGGGATGGCCCTTCCTCGAACTGTTCCCCGCCCGTCTGGCCGCCGAGTACGGCCTGGCGACCGGTCTGAACCGGCGTTTCGACGAGATCGCCCGGCTCGACCACGTCCTCGTCTTCATCGACGAGGTCGAGGAGATCGCCGGCGAACGCGGCGGCGCGGACGCGACCGCTGTCGGCGTCGTCAACGAACTGCTCAAGGCGATCGTCCGGTTCCGAGGTCAGGACGGACGGCTGCTCGTCTGCGCCACGAACAACGTGACTACACTCGACTCCGCGTTCCTGCGACACGGCCGCTTCGACTACGTGCTGCCGATCGGCCCTCCCGACCACACCGCCAGGACCGCGCTGTGGGAGAGCTACCTGGCCCGAGCGGGCGCGCGGGCCGACAGCGCGGTTCTTGCGTCCGCCAGCGAGGGGTTCACCCCCGCCGACATCGCCCATGCGGCGCGAACCGTCTCCCAGGCCCAGTTCGAGCGGACCTTCGACACCGGAACCCGAACCGCCCCCACCACGGACGACTACCTGGACACGATCAGCGGCACCAAGCCCACGGTCAACACCGCCATGGCCCAGGAATTCGCCCAGCAGACGGAGAAGTTCGCCCGCATCTAGCGTCCTGGCCGACGGGGAGCCGATCTGCGACGGAGGTTTCAGGTCGGCGTAGGAGGCGTGTCGCTGCCCCTATCGATGAGGATCTGTTTGGCCTCGATGACGTTGTCGGCGGCCCAAACCACCCTGGCCATCGCGGCGTGTGCCGCGTCAGGCGACGTGCCCGAGAGACCAGCATCAGGGAGAAATAGTCCCGTTCGCCCGGGGTGATGAGGACGGTGTCGTCACCGACCGGGAAGGAGTCGATGCGCACGGCTCGGTCGTCGACCATCACCCGGGTCGGCAGTTCGTCCCAGGCACTGCTGTCCAGACCGACTCGGGTGACAGGCCCGACATACTCGGTCAACGCGGAGATCAGCGAGGGAGGCTCGGCACCGATGTCCCGGGACCGCGGGCACAATGCACCGTCCAGGATTCCCTCGCGTGCGTGTGCCGTCTCCACCCGCAGCAGGGCCGTGCCGGCTTCCACCGACCGGTGGACGGCGTCCGGCAGGAGCCTGGGGAGGCCAGGGGTGTCTGAATCGGCCATGGTGTCCGCCCGTCCGCAGAGAGCAGTGCGACCGCAGAGCGGGCGACCGCGATACGACCTGCTACCTGGCGGTACTCCGCACGACGCTCGCGCGAGCACTTCGCCGCAGGGCGCGGTTACGGAAACAGGCAACGGCTCCGGCGTATACCCGCCGGAGCCGCCCTTCCAGGTCATTGCACGTGAGCGTGCGCCGACCCGCTTTCCACGTTACGCCAAGGATTACTCCGGCGTAAGAAATCCTTGCGAAGGTTCACTTCGGTCCGAGAGGCCGACGCGGCGACTCAGCCACGCCCTTCCTCTTCCGTCTCCATCTGCCGGATCCCCTGGTGCGTCAGCGTGATCATCGCGGGCGTGTTGCCCCTCCCCCAGTCCACGACGACCCAGCCTTCGCCCGCCAGATACATACAGGCAGCGGCCATGTCCTGCTCAGGGATACCGAGGTCGATGCGGAGCTTCGCCCCATCGACGCCCAGGAGGCGATTGCCTTCGGCGGCTTGGTACAGAGCCTGCATGATCCTCTCGCGGTACGTCTTCCGGTCTCGCAATATCGCCATGACGTGCCTTCCTCTACCGCCCGCGGTCGGGCCGAAGTCGATGTGATCCGCGGTCGCCGTCGCGGTGGAGCATGTCGGAACGGTCGCGTCCCCCGCCGACCGACGCTGCCTCCGGGTCCGGCGCCGACCCCCGGCAGGACATCGCTGTAGTGGAAGGCAGCGATCCGTTCATCGTGCTGACCGTTGAACCGGTGGATCAGAACGACTCCGACGACGATCAGAACATGGTTCTCTCACCTCCACCGACCGGCGGGCGAATGCCCTGTCGAACCGATGGGCCAGGGGAGGCCAACGGTCGACCTGCTCCGCCGTCGGTCTCCCACGCCTCTTCCCTGATCCGGGCATCGATGCTGTCGGCCGCTTCCCCCGGGGCCGGGGCATCGACGCCGTCGACGGCCATCAGCCGTGCGGCGGCATCCGCACCGGTTTCCGGCGGAATCACCAGCACATCCCGGCGGCCAGCAGTGGAGAAAAAGGTCAGTCTGTGCGGATCTTGCTCCTCGGTGGACCAGCCCACATGCACCGTGCGCCCGGCGACGGACGCCCAACGCGGGATGACGGGCCAGTAGGCCGGGTTCACCGTGATACGCGTGATGCGACCCCAGAGGTCGCCCAGTGCGGCCGTCAAAAGTGGCAGCTCACGGGTGAGGTCACGGGAGCGAGGCCACCACATGCCGTCCAGTCCTCCGGGCGCCGACGTCAGAGACAGGCAAACCGGCAGCAACGGCGCGCGCCTGCCTGATGTCGTACGGTCGATGGTCACGGACATGGCGCGGACCTGCCCCGGGCTCGTGAGCGGCCCGGCGTTGTCGATCGCCGGAAACGGCACCCGCACCGGAGCCGGTGCACGAAAAACTCCCGGAGCGTTTCACACTACTCCGCCCAGCGACCCGAAAGACCACGGACGACCAGGCATTTTCCTGCTTCCGGACGGCCCGGACCATAACCTTCCTCATGACTTGCCTCATGCTCGAAGAGCGATTCGCACACTACGCAAGGCCGTCGTTGCACCCCGCCGATCCGACTGCACCCGGCCGCGAAGGGTGTGCGCGTCAGGGATTTCCGGGGCTGGGCGGGAGCGCTACACGTGGAAGGGCACGGTGGTGATGACAATTTTGGGCAGGGGACGCAGGGCGCGGCGCAGGCGTGGGGCGGTGCGGCTGTGGAGGAGTTGGTGGCGCCGCTGCCGGGTGATGATCTCCGGAAGGATCACCGTGAGGGTGAGGTCGGGGTGCTGCCGGTGCAGAGCCTCGATGTAGTGGACGAGAGGTGCCACGGTCGCCCGGTAGGGGGAGACGACGATCTCGAGAGGGAGGTGGTCGCCCCACAGCGTCCAGTAGGTGCGTACTCGTTCGGCCTCCTGCTGGGTGAGGCTGATGTGGAGGGCGAGGACGGGCTGGCGGAGCGAGGCCGCGTAGGCGAGGGCCCGCATGCCGGCGAGGTCGAGGGTCGCGAGGGCGACGATGATGAGGTGGCGGATCTCCGCGGGCAGTTCCTCGTTCTCCCCGTTCGTCTCCGGCTGCGCCGCGTGCTGTCGCGGGGCGGGGGAGGCGTCCGACGTGGCTGAGTCCGTGGCCGGTCCCACGGTGGTGTGCGCGGGTAGTTCGACGGCGTGCGGGCGCAGCCGCAGACTGGCGCGGACGGTGGCGTAGTGGTGGTGGATTCGCAAGGTGAGCAGCAGGAACAGTCCGACGGCGATGATCGCGACCCAGGCGCCCGAGGTGAACTTGCTGATGCCCGCGGTGATGAAGACCACGGCTGACAGAAGGCCGCCCAGCGCGTTGAAGAGCAGGCTTTTGCGCCAGTGCCGGTCGCGCAGCCGCCACCAGTGGACGACCATGCCGGCCTGGGAGAGCGTGAAGGCGAGGAAGACGCCGACCGCGTACAGCGGGATGAGGGCCGCCGTCTGTCCGTCGAACGCCGCGTAGACCAGGGTGGCGGCCGCCGAGAGCAGGACGACTCCGTTGCTGTAGGCCAGCCGGTCACCCAGGCGCATGAAAACCCGGGGAGCGTAGTCGTCACGCGCGAGGAGGGACAGCACGCGGGGGAAGTCGTTGTACGCCGTGTTCGCGGCGAGGAGGAGGACGGCAGCGGTGGCGGCCTGGACGAAGACATACATCCATCCGGAGCCGAAGCTGAGATGGGCCAGTTGGGAAAGCACCGTCTCCCTGCCGCGGGGCACTACCCCAGCGAGATGGATCATGACGATGATGCCGGTGAACATGGCGATGAGCAGGCCCACCATCCAGGTGAGAGTCGTACGGGCCTGACGCCACTCGACGGGCTTGAAAGCCGGTACCGCGTTGGAGATCGCCTCGATACCGGTCATCGCCGTGGCCCCGGACGAAAAAGCCCGCATGATCAGATAGAGCCCCACGCTCTCGGTGACCGTGACGGCCGGGGCGGGACGTGGCCGGTAGTCCTGCCCCGCAGCGTGGATGAGTCCCGAGACGATGAGGGCGAACATCGCGACGATGAAAGCGTAGGTAGGAGCGGCGAACAGGGCGCCCGCCTGCCGGACGCCGCGCAGGTTTCCGGCGAGCAGAACGACGATTACCCCGACGCCGATGAGCACGGTGTCGGGGGCCAGCGACGGGAGCGCCGACGTGATGGCCGCCACGCCCGAAGCCACCGACACCGCGACGGTGAGGACGTAGTCGGTCATCAGTCCCGCTGCCGCCACCAGACCGGCCACTGGCCCCAGGTTGGCGCCGGTCACGATGTAGGAGCCGCCACCGTGCGGATAGGCGCGGATGGTCTGACGGTACGACAGGCCGACCGCCAGCATCAGGACCACGATCGCGCCGGAGACCGGGAACGAGTACGCAAGCCCGGCCGTTCCCGCGAGCACGAGAACCGCGAGCAGGGCCTCGGGACCGTAGGCGACCGAGGACAGCGCATCGGCCGACAGCACGGGCAGCGCCACGAGCTTGCGCATCCGCTCGGACACCAAGGCGGAACTCCTCAGCGGCATCCCCAGCACGAGTCGCCGCGCCCACGCCCCGGCACGCCCCAGCCGCCCACGAGGCTGTTCCTCCGTGTCGACCTGCTCGCCCGGCAAAGACACCCCCAAGGGCGGGAGAGGGACCAGGCGCCCGAACCGGGCCGGCCGGAGTTGTGCCGCAGGCGGGAACGCGCCCAGATCCGGGTCGACGGGCAGAGCCCGACGCCATTCCTCGGGAGACACCGACACCCGACCCCAGGCACGGCCCACCCCACGCAGGACACACAGTTGCTCCTCGTCCAGTTCCGCCAGTTGCGCGGCGGGCCCGGGCGGTCCCGCCGACTCCCCGCCTCGACTGCCCTTTGCATCTGTCACACCGCGCAGTGTGACCGATCAGGACACCCGAGCGGCGATGACATGCCAGTGTCGGACACCCACAAGATCGCGCCGGGTGGCCCACCATCGGATTGAGATGAACGTGCTCGATGATCTACCGCAACAAGGCGCTCGAACAAGATCCACACCTTTTTCCTGGGGCTGCTCCGGGTCATTCGAAAGGGCGGGACGCCCAGGGGTGCCGGGTATGGCTACCAAGATCCAGCCGATGTCGTGGCTTTCGGGGATTGGCCGCCCGGCACCCCGCGACGAGTCGACCGCTGATGGGGACGCGCGAAGAAGATCGCTTGTATGGACACGCCGGCGAGGTCGTCTGCTGGGACAAGAACCGCACACGCAGCAAGGAGGACCTGGTGCCGGAACTGTGGGCTGGGACGGATGCGGGCAAGACGGATCACCACTGCACGGTGATCGATACAGACGGGAAGACAGTCCTGTCCCACCGTGTGCCCAACAGCGAAGCAGAGCTGCTGCAGTTGCTCGATGATGTGCTGAAACTGGCGGACGGGGCGTCGGTCACCTGGGCCGTCGACCTGAACTCCCATGGGACGGCGCTGTGGATCGCGCTGCTGGTCAGCCACGGACAGAACGTCCGCTACATCCCCGGCCGCAGTGTGCACCACGCCTCCGGCTCCTACCGGGGCAACGGGAAGACCGGCGCGAAGGACGCCTTCGTCATCGCCGACCAGGCGCGCATGCGCCGCGACCTGCAACCGCTGAAGGACGCCGGCGAGATCACAGTCGACCTGCGGATTCTCACCTCACGACGGCTCGACCTGAGCGCTGACCGGACCCGTGCCACGGGTCGGGACCAGCGTGCCGTCCACGATGAGCACGGTGTCCTTGGCGAACCGTTTGCGGGGTTGGAGCGCGAGCATTGGGCCGACGTGGTCGATGATGCGGTCCGCCGCCGACCTGGACACCCCGAAGAGCGGGGCGAGCTGGCGCATCGTCAAGTTCGTGCGCCAGTAAGCCGCGACCAGCAGAGCCCGGTCCTCCAGCGGGAGGCTCCACGGCCGGCCCCTGCGGACCGCATCCGCACCCTCGCGCCGCAGTACGGTCACCAGCTTGCCGAACAGGCGAGGGCTCAGCCCGGTGAACGGGGCTATCCAGGACGGCTCCGACGCCGTGATCACACCAGCCACATCAAGATCATCTCACCCGTGACCAGCAGTTACGGGACAGCCCTTAACTGCCGCTGAAGCTCCCCTCCCTGGAGAACATGGCTGCTGCAGCTGATTCTCGGCTCGGATGCAGCAGCCACAAATCCTCTTAAGAATTCATTGGCAGACCGTTCGGCGTGCTGCGTTTCCAGTCTACGACCGTAGGTCGCTTTCCCCAGCGGCCGGACCTGACCCCACTCCGCGTCCGTCATGTCCGACGGATACCGCCGAACACGTTCCGGGTGATCGGCTGCGTTTCCGAACCGGTGGGCGACACAATCACACGACGGAGACGCCGAGTTGAACTCCACCGGCGCGAGCGCGTACAACTGCGGCAACAGGGTCTCCTGGATCTCGGGTGGCTTCGCAACCCCGAGCTACCAAGAGACCCGGCCTTCATGCCCGCGGCCGGCGGCAACCACCCGATCGAGACTCCCGTTTGACGAACACTCCTCAAAATCGGAACGACAACAGCCACTCAGGCCCGGCAGACCGCCGACCCCGTACATCTGGTGCACCTGTTTGGCATCCATCCCGGAACCGCGGTCCGCTACGTCCACGCCGCCCACCCCGACAAGGCACTGCCCCACATCTGCTGACCTCGGTTGATCCGAGCGGAGACAAGCGGTGCGAGTGAGTACAAGCTCTGCCAGAAGCCCGCTGCCCCGGGCATGACCGGGTACCCGGATGCGTGGGGTGGGCATGGGACAGAGGGGGCCGAAGCCGAGGTTTTGTGTGTCGGGTCTCGTTGTTGCATGCCCAAGTCGGCCCCCGCGGTCTGCGGGGGCCGACTGGTTTGTCAGGCGATGGCGGTGGGGGTCTTGTCGCGGGTTCGCACCACAAGGGCGGTGATGGTGAAGGCCAGGGCCGTGAAGGCAGCCGTGGTCAGGAAGGCGGTGCGGGCACCGGGGTCGGATTGGCCCGGCACGGCCCCGATGGAGTAGACGGACACGATGACGGCCAGGCCGATGGCGCCGCCGAGTTGCTGGGTGGTCTGGAGCAGACCGGAGGCTGACCCGGCGTGCTCGGGCTCGACGCCGCCGACGACCAGGGAGGCGGCGGGCATGAAGGTCAGCCCGGCTGCGACGCCGTTGAGCAGGAGCGGGCCGAGGACTGCGGCCCAGTAGCCGCTGTGGGCGTCGAGGTTGCTGAGCCAGACGAAACTGATGGTCAGGCCGAGGGTGCCGACCAGCAGAAGGGTCGCCTGGACGACCAGCACGGCCAGCAAGAGGGCACCCGCCGCGAAGCAGGCAATGGTCTGCGGTGAGGTCCAGCCGTGGTCGGGTGCGCCAATCAGTGCCCAGACGACGGCGATGGCGGCACCGGTAGCGCTGATGGCGCCGATGCAGTCGAAGCGGCCGGGGCGGCGGGGGGGCGGTGACGAAGCGGCGGGCGAGGGCGAGTACGGCGATGCCGATGGGGACGTTGATGAACATCGTCCAGCGCCACGAACCGAGGTCGGTCACGAGGCCGCCCAGGACGAGCCCGAGGCTGCCGCCGCCCACGCCGACGGCGGAGAACAGGGCGAGTGAGCGGTGGCGGGCTGCTTCGTCACGGACGCTTGTAGTGACCAGGGCGAGGACGCCGGGAGCGGCCAGGGCCGCACCGAGGCCCTGAACGGCCCGTGCCGTGACGAGCATCCCGGGGGAGGTGGCCAGGCCACCGACCAGTGAGGCGGCGGCGAAGACGGCAAGGCCCATCTCGAAGACACGCAGGCGGCCGAAGATGTCGCCGAGTCGGCCGCCGGTGAGCAGCAGGCCGCCGAAGGCGAGGGTATAGGCGTTGAGGACCCATGACAGGGACGCGGGGCCGAAGCCGAGGCCGCCCGCGATCTGCGGAAGCGCGACGTTGACGATGGTCGTGTCCAGCGTCAGCATCAGCTGGGCCACGAGCACGATCATGATGCCGATGCCGGCGCGCCGGGACGGCCCGGCCGGGGGCCCGGTGGAGGCAGACGCGGAGCTGCTTCGAGTCAGAGAGGGGGAAAGTGGCATGGCTGGTGCGCATCCTGTTCAGGGCGGAGAAGGAGAAATGGGCATCGGGCGCTGCCACTCACGCCGGCATATGGCCCGTGAGGTTGAGGGGCGTGAGCGCCGACGAGGGGAAGGGTGAGGCTGGCCGGCGCCCTGCTGCGCGGGCGGCCAGACCTCCGTGGCGTGAACTGTGGCCGGGCCGGGAAGGACTCCCGCGCCTGCGCAGCAGACCGGCTGCCGTCAGGCCTGGGCGGTGGGACGGACGATGAGTTCGTTGACGTCGATGTCGTCCGGCTGCTCGATCGCGAAGGCGATGGCACGGGCGATGGCCTCCGGCGCCACGGCGAACTTGTCCCTGGCCTCGATGAGCTGGGCTCGCACCTCGGGGTTGTCGACGGCTTCGACGAAGTTCGTGCGGACGAAGCCCGGCGAGACGATCGTCACGCGCAGGTTCTCGCCCGCCTCCTTGCGCAGGCCCTCGGAGATGGCACGCACGGCATATTTCGTACCGGAGTAGACCGCCTGGTTCGGGACCGTGAGGTAGGCGGCGGTGGATGCGGTGTTCACGAACTGTCCAAAGCCCTGCTCGCGGAAGACCGGCAGCGCCGCCGCGATGCCGTACAGGATGCCCTTGAGGTTGACGTCGATCATCAGCTCCCATTCGGCGACCCGCAGGTCGTCCAGCGGGGAGATGGGCCTACTCCGGCGTTGCTGACCAGGACATCGAGCTTGCCGTAGCGCTCGCGCGCCAGCGTGACGAGGTCGGCCAGGTCCTGCTGCCGGGTCACGTCGGTGCGGGCGAAGGCCACGTCGGCGCCGGCATCCGTGATGCGTGTCGCCAGGGCGTCAAGGGCGTCCGTGTTGAGGTCGCCGAGGACGACCTTCGCACCGCGCTCGGCCAGCAGTAGTGCGGTGGCCGCTCCGATGCCGCTGCCTGCCCCGGTGATGGCTATGACCTTGTTCTCGATCTCCTGCATGCTGATTTTTCCTTTCGGATCCTGTCGCTGGCTTCCGTCCCGCCGGCCGGCGGGACGGAAGCCATGTGCCTGCCGGGCCGGCGGGACGGAGTCGAATGCGTCACCGCTCGCGGCGGTGTGTGTACCGGGCCGGGGATGCCGGCGTGGCGCCGCCCGGCCTGGCGGGGGCCGTCAGACCTGGGCCATGCCGCCGTCGACGAAGAGCTCGACGCCGGTGATGAAGCTGGCGGCATCGCTGGCAAGGAACACCGCGGCGGTGCCCATCTCGCTGGGGACGGCGATGCGGCCGGTGGGGTTGCCCTCGCCCATCTTCGCTACCGCGGCAGGAACGGCGTCGGCACCCTGTGCGAGCGCCAGGGCGCGGCGCAGGGACTCGGTGTCGACCGCGCCGGGGCTCAGGACGTTGATGCGGACCCCGGAACCCTTGACGTCCTGGATCCAACCGCGCACGCAGTTGCGCACGGCAGCCTTCGCGCCGCCGTACAGGCTCATGCCGGCCGGGGGCTGGATGGAGGCGGTGGAGCCGATGACGGTGATCGTGCCGCCGGGCTTGAGCAGCGGCAGGGCCGGCTGCACGGTGAACAGGACGCCCTTGACGTTGACGTTGAAGGTCCGATCGAACTCCTCCTCGGTGATCTTCTGAAGGGGAGCGTGGGCGCCGATGTCGGCGTTGGCCACCACCGTGTCCAGGCGGCCGTGGCGTGCGATGACCTCCCTGTAGACCGCTTCCATGTCGGCGAGCTTGGCGACGTTGGCGACGATGCCCGAGCTCTTCGGCCCGATCTCGGCGACTGCTGCGTCGACCTGCTCCTGCTGGAGGTCGGTGATGACGACGTCAGCGCCGTTGTGCACGAACTCCTTGGCGATGGCCAGGCCGATGCCCGACGCGCCACCGGTGACGACAGCGGTCTTTCCTTCGAGCGAGCGAGTCATTTCGTATCTCCTGAGGCATTGCTTCGCTCCCGCCGGACGGCGGGGAACAGGGACATGTGGGTGCACACAACGTCGCGAGCGATACGCAGGCGGTAGTCACGTGCTGCACTCCGGATCCGCGGCCGGTCGGCGGCGGGCGCGCTTCCTCGCGGCTGGAGGCTGCGGTGGAATGCCGCCCCGTCTCAAGGGGGCGAGTGGTGGCGGTGTATGCCCTACAGTGGAAGTGGAGGCATCGCCACTTCCATCACTGTAAGTGGAGGCGTCGCCACTTAGCAAACGGAGACGGCAGGAGATGTGAAATGGCCACAGAGGCAGGGCGTCCCCTGCGGGCCGACGCGCAGCGCAACCGGGACAAAATCCTCGCCGCAGCGGCCCGCGTGTTCGCCGAGGAGGGCCTCGACGCCCACTTCGAACGCATCGCCAAGGAAGCCGGCGTAGGCAGCGGCACCCTCTACCGCAACTTCCCCACCCGGGAACTGCTGATCGAGGCTGCTTACCGTGGCGAACTGGCCCGGCTGTGCGACGCCGCCCCTGGCCTCCTGGCGGCGATGGAGCCCCGCGACGCCCTGCGGGACTGGATGGGCCGCTTCATCGACTACGCGACCGCCAAAATCGGCATGGCTGAAGCCCTGCGCGCCGTCGTCGAATCCGGCGTCAACCCCTACGCCCACAGCCGCGAGATGATGCTCGAAGCGCTCACCTCGCTCATGGACGCCGCCGTCACGGCCCGCACCATCCGCACCGACATCAGCGCGACCGACATGTACGCCGCCCTCAGTGGCATCGCCCTCACCTCCGGCAAGCCCGACCAGCGCGAACAGGCCGAACGCCTCCTCGACCTCACCCTCGACGGACTGAGCACCCGCCCCCACTGAGGGGTGTGTCGTGCGGGCGGCGGCTTTGCCAGTGATGGGTAACCGGCCCGGGCGACAGCCACCAGTAGGCGATGCCGGTAGGTAGTGCGGGGCCTGAGCCGCCGGGCCACGTCCACATCACGGGTTCGGGATCTTCGCGCGCGGGATCCCGCGGCGTCTCGGCCTCCGGCTCGCCCGAATGGCACGGCGCGCTACGGCCGTACACGCCCCTGCTCTGCGCCCAGTTCCTCGCCGCGGCACCGCTCGCACAGAGGGTTCTCCGGGGCCCTACCGGTGAGTCGGCTGATGGCAGGCAGCCCGACCCGGAACCCGTACGCCGACCTCCGCAGACCAGGCGTCCGTGTACGGGTTCCGGGCACCTTCGGTCCAGGATTCCTTCGACGGCGGGACACAGCCGGATCCCTTGAACACACCGGGCCCCAGCCCGTCGGACGGCCGCGTCCGACCAGGGCGCGCCGCCCAACGCGACCGTAAAGGCGAGGTCCGCCGGCCCGCCTGGCGGGCCATCATCTGTAACGTCCCGGCCTGGGAGACCACCCGTTGTGACCGCCCTGCACCGTAGGAACCGATACGCCTGCTCACCTGCAAAGCGCCCCCGGCTGACGCCGGAACAGGGACCTCAACAATCCTCGTCCTCGCTGGGCAGAGACATTTCTCGCCGAGTTGATCACCTTCCGGTCATCCGGCTTTAGGAAAGCGCGAGCGTGGCTTCACCGATCGCCGGTCCTTCCAAGACGACGTGCTTCGGCATGCGCCAACTCCCTCACACATCGCACCGGAATGGTTGCGATGTGTGAGGGGTGACCGTCGAGAAGATGGGGCGGCACCCTGGAGGAGGTGTGATGCAAATCAGCGACGAGATCTGTATCGGGTCCGCCGAGCACCGCGGTTCGACCAGTCCGGTTCGTGCTGGGGATCAGCCGACGAGGGGATGTCCGTCGTTGACCAGCTTCCCAGGCCGGTCGTCGCAATCCGAGTGCCTCGGACGTCGGCGGGAGTCCGGAAACGGGGCCCGTCCGCCCCTGTCTACGAGCGGACGGTGAGCACCAGCTTCCCCGCGACGCGGCCCGTCTCGCCCTGCGCGTGGGCCCTCGCGGCCTGGGCGAGCGGGTACGTGCCGGACACGTGCACGCGCAGTTGCCCGGACTCGACAAGCGCAGCGATCGCGGCCATGCCCGCCCGGTCGTGCTCGGCCAGTACAGCCTTGGCTCGCACCCCCAACGCAGCGGCACGTTCGGCTACTTCGCCGAAATCACGGGGAAGAATCGATACGAGGACGCCACCCGGCCTGAGCGTGTCCAGCGAACGCAGCCGGTCGTTACCGCCGAGTGGGTCGAGGACCACGTCGATACCGCGGGCTTCCCTCACGAAGTCGGCGGTGTGGTAGTCGATAACCTCATCCGCCCCCAGCCCCCGCACAAAAGCATGCTTGGCAGCGGAAGCCGTGCCGATGACGTACGCACCGCGTGCCTTGGCGATCTGTACGGCGGCATGTCCCACGCCGCCGGCCGCCGCGTGCACCAGGACCCGTTGCCCCGGCTGCACCCGGGCAGTGTCGACGAGAGTCTGCCAGGCGGTAAGCGCCACCAGCGGAAGCGCGCCCGCCTCAATGTGGTTCAGTGCTGCGGGCTTGGGCGCGAAGGCGCGGGCGGGACCGGTGACGTACTCGGCGTGCGAACCGCCCCCATACGGGTAGGGCAGCATGCCGAACACCTCGTCACCCGGTTCGAAGAGCGAGACGCCGACGCCCACCGCTTCGACAACGCCGGACACGTCCCAGCCGAGCGTGAACGGGGGCCTTCCGAGGAAGATGCCGTATCTGCGGTGCTTCCAGTCGGTGGGGTTGACCCCGGCAGCATGGACGGCTACTAGGATCTGACCGACGCCGGGTTCCGGACGTTCGAGTTCGACCTCTTGGAGGACGTCCGGCTCCCCCAAGGCGTCCTGGGTGATGGCTCGCATCGTGTTCCTGCTCATGGTTACTCGAAATAACGAATCGGGTTCTTGACGAGGATCGTGTCTATGTCGTCCTCGGAAACGCCCGCCGCGCGCAGTGCGGGGAGAACGTCCTCGCTGATATGCCGATAGTTCCACCTGTCTCCGAAGTCACCGGCCTCGAAGAAGTCGATGTAGCAGGATGCATCGTGCGAGACGACGACGCTCTCGGCATACCCTCGGCGAACAAGTTCCACGACGGTCGATACGCGCTGCTCAAATGGCAGGAATGCATCGACACCGAATCGGTCCATACCCAGCAGCGAGCCGTTGTCGGCCAGCTCGGTGAGGTAGTCGAGATCGGTCGAGTCTCCGGAGTGCCCGATCACGATCTTGGCGAGATCCACGCCTTCCTCGATGAAGAGGCGCTGCGCCACCAGTCCCGACTTGGACGCCGCGTTCGTATGCACGGTAATCGGTACACCTGTTTCGACGCTGGCCTGTGCCACCGCGCGCATGGTTCGTTCCACCCCGTGAGTCATTCCAGGGGCGTCAATAGCGCACTTGAGGAAGGCGGCACGCACTCCGGTATTGCCGATACCCTGCGTGATGTCCTTGATGAACAACTCGGTCAGCGGTTCGGCCATGTCCACGATCTCCCCGGGCCCGCGATAGCTGAACTGCGGGGGAAGATCATTGAAGGTGTACAGCCCGGTAGCGACGATAATATTGAGATCCGTCTGTTTCGCTACCCTTTGAATGCGCGGGATGTAGCGGCCGAGCCCGAGAACGGTCGGGTCCATGATCGTGTCGATTCCCAGAGCCTTCAGCCCGTTGAGGTCAGACACCGCCTGGGCAACTTTTTCCTCCTCATCCCACGTCGTGTCGTAATTGAGGCGGTACTCCTCGCCGATGGCAAACACATGTTCATGGACGAGGGTCTTTCCGAGCTGGGAGGAGTCGATACTCCCCGCCGCTGTAGGAATCGTAGCCATGCCTTCTCCATATGCGGAACTGCGTCTTGTGCGAGCTCGATCGGGGAGGCGTCCAGGCCGTCGTCCACCGACGACGCCGGAGTGCCTCACCTCGGTGACCGGCGAGTTCCAATTGACCACTCCAGCGGCCAGGGAACCATGACTGTTTCGAACAGGATCGTTACCCTGAAGGTATGGATCGGTTGGAACCCGCGAGCTGGACTACCTCGTCACCGTCGAGGAAGAACTGCACTTCGCGAAAGCGGCCGAGCGGTTGGGTATCAGCCAGCCGCCCCTCTCCCGGGCAATCGCCCGCCTCGAACGCCGCGTCGGGACAGTACTGCCTCACCGGACCAGCAGGCGCGTAGAGCTGACCCCAGCTGGCGAGTCCTTTCTGGCGCACGCGCATGAGATTTGGAGGCGATCGCGGCAGCCCCGCGCCACGCCCGCCAGGCAGCCCGCGGAGACCGTCTCATCGTGGCCGCACGGCCGGGCACATCTGCCGTGCCGCCCAGTCCACCGGCTATGGCGATGGACCTGGTCACGGCCTCGGCACCGAGGTCGTTGCGGAGCCGGCCCTCGAGGGGGTGCGGCGGCTGATGAACGGCTCGACGAACACCGGGAGCCGGCGCTCGGCCATCTCGTCGATCACCGGGCGGTGGACTCCAGGGTGTTGAGCGATCCCGGGTCGTCGTAGTCGATCTGCAGCAGCAGCTTGCCCGCGTCGAAGCCGAGCCGCTCGATGTCCTGCGGCCGGTGGCCGGTGAACCGGTCGTCCAGCTCGAAGGACGCCCCCTGGAGGCCGCCGCGGTTCATCGAGCCCATGACGACCTTGTGTTCGAGGGCGCCGAGCAGCAGCAGGTCGTCGAGGATGTCGGCGGTGGCGAGCACCCCGTCGACACCGGGCGGCGACAGCGCGAGACACAGCCGCTCCAGCAGATCGGCGCGGCTCGCCATGGCCATCGCGCGGTCGCCGACGCCGAGGGCGCCGCGGGCGGGGTGGTCGGCGGCGACGATCATCAGCCGACCGGTGTCCCCGTCCCGCCCCGATGGTCAGCTCCCCGCCGCTCTTGCGCTGCGCCAGGCCGCAGCGGCGGCCCCGGTCAGCCGGCGCACTATCACCGCGGCCATCGCTCAGTAGACCCACGACTCCGAACTGCGCGGCTGGTGTTCGTAGTCGCGCACTTGCCGGCGGCGCAGCATCAAGATCCCGTAGGCGCGCTCAACGGTCACCGCCCCTCGCCCATCACCCTCGCAAGGGGCGATGTCGTGACTCAGGCAGAGATGCCAGATTCTGCCTCGTGCTGCGCGGAGCCCCCGACGGGTGTCGACAGGGTGGGGGCGGGTCGGCGCAGGGTGCGGGCGATGCCGACACCGAGGAGGGTGAGGGCGGTGGCGGTAAAGCCTGCAGTGCGCAGGCCCGGGACGAGGTCGGGGCCGGTCGTGGTGTGGAGGCCGGAGTCGGCGATGGCGACCAGGATCGCCAGGCCGACGGCGGAGCCGATCTGCTGGGTGGTGGAGGCCATGGCCGAGGCGATGCCCTGATGGTGGACATCGACTCCGGTTCCAGCCGCGACGAACATGGCGGTCCAGGCGATGCCCTGGCCGAGGCTGAGCAGGACGACGCCGGGCAGCAGGGCCGGGTAACTGCCGCCGGGGGACATCGCCAGGGCCAGGGCTGTCATGCCGACGGCTCCCAGGAGCAGGCCGGTGATGATGGTGGCCCGGGTGCCGACCTTGCCGAGCAGCTTCTCGCTGAGCTTGGTGCCGACCATGCCCACCAGCGCCGAGGGCAGGAACGCCAGGCCGGTGGCCAGGGCACCGTAGCCGCGGACGTTCTGCAGGTAGACGGTGAAGAAGTAGTACTGGGCGCCAAAGGTGCCCATGAAGACGAAGGTGATGCCCATCGCGGCGACCAGGCTGCGGTTGCGGAACAGGCGCAGCGGCATCAGTGGGTGGGCGGTACGGGCTTCGATGAGCAGGAACAGCCCGATGAACAGCACGCCGGCCAGCAGCGAGCCAATGGTCTTGGCGGAGGTCCAGCCGGCCTCGGGGCCCTGTACGACGGCGAAGACGAGGGCGGTGAAGCCGACCGTTGCAGTCAGAGAACCGGCCAGGTCGAAGCTGCGGCCCCGCTCACGCGGCGCATCCTTGGGGACGATGGCGAAGGCCGCGGCGGCGGCGCCCAGGGCGAGGGGGACGTTGACGTAGAAGACGGCTTCCCAGCCGAAGTAATTGGTCAGGATGCCACCCAGCAGGGAGCCGAGTGCCAGGCCGACGGCCCCGGCGCCGCCCCAGATCGCAAGGGCCCGGTTGCGTGCGGCGCCTTCGGTGAAGGTGGTGGCGATCAGAGAAAGGGTGGCGGGCAGCAGGAGGGCGCCGCCGAGGCCCTGGACGGCGCGGGCGGCAACGAGTAGTTGGGGGTCGGTGGCGAGTCCGCCGGCCAGAGAGGACAGGCCGTAGAGGGTCAGGGCAGTGGAGAAGATACGGCGCTGGCCGAGGATGTCGGCGGCCCGGCCGCCCAGCAGCAGGAAGCCGCCGAAGGCTACGGCGTAGCCGCTGACGACCCACTGCAGGCTGTGCGGGTCGAAGCCGACTTCGCGGCCGATCTCCGGCAGGGCAACGTAGACGATGTTGTAGTCGATGGCGCTGATGAACTGGGCGAACGCCAGCAGCGCCAGCAGCAGCCCGGTCCCGCGTCGCGGGGAGGGGGACGACATGAGGAGACAGCCTTTCATTAGTAAGCGGTTGACCGCTTACACAATGGTCAAAATAACGGGCCGCCCGGAGCGGCCAGGTTTGACGCACTAGTAAGCGGTTGACCGCTTACACAATGGGTCAAAGTAATGGGCCGCCCGGAGCGGCCCGGTTTGACGCCTTACTTAGCCGCGCAGCGTGCGTGCCCAGGGGGCGTCGACGGAGGCAGCGTTGATCGCCACCACGGCATTGCTGAGCAGTCCGCTGGCGAAGTGGCGGCGGATCTGCTCATCCGAGGCGCCGGAGACGGCGCGGACGTACTCGACCTGCTTGGCGTAGCAGGTGCGCACCGCCTCACCGATGACCGGCTCACTCGCACTGCATTGGGCGTGCATGAGGATCATGAGGACGTCCCGATCGGCGATGACGTCGTCGTACGAGGCCGTCATCGCCTTCAGGACCGTTTCCGGATCGGTGCTGTGCACCGATGCTGCCGCCGACGCGGCAGCATCGCGCAGGCGGCCCGAGCAGTAGTCGACCAGGGCTGCGAACAGTGTCTCTTTGTCCTTGAACAGCCGGTACAGGTAACCCTGCGAAATACCGGCAGCCTTCGCCACGTCCATCGTCGAGGTCCCGTAGTATCCGCGCTCGGCGAACGCCTTGATCGCCGTACGCATGACCGTCGCCCGGCGCTCCTCAGCGGTGGAACGCTGTCGTGCCCTCGTTTCCATGAAAGTAATTAACCACTCGCATCTGGAAGGTGTCAACCTCACGCCCGGTCACCCGCGACGAAGGCCGCCACCGAGGCGAGGATGGCAGCTTCCAGTATCGAAGGCGACGCGGCTGCGGCGGCAATGATGACGGTGACCCCAGGCTTCGCCGATCGCGATCACCTGCCGCCGCTCGGTCGGTTTCTGCCGCCCGGCTCGCGGGTGTCCTGTCGTACCGCGTGGCGACGCCTCGCCACGCCTTCAGCTTGTTGATCAGCCTCTCGACGGTGTTCCGTTCCTTGTAAAGGCCGGCGTCGTGGCTGACGGGCCTACCGCCCCTGCTGCCCTTCTTCTTCCGGTTGGCGGCCTGGTCCCTCTTCTCCGGGATGACCGCCTTGATGCGGCGTCTGCGCAGGTGGGCGCGGTTGCTGCGGGACGAGTACGCCTTGTCGCCGGCCACTGCGTCGGGCCGGGTGCGGGGACGGCCGACAAACCCGCGGACACGTACCTTCTTGAGCACGGGGATGAACTGCGGGCTGTCGGCGGCCTGTCCCACGGTCAACTGCCCGTGGTCGCCGTCGGTCGTCGGTGCGGGTCCGCCGGTCGCGGCCCACGCTCCCAGAGGCTGGTCCGGCACGTTCTCGTCGGTGTCCTCCGTCTTGTAAATGGCCAGGCCGCGGGACTGGTAGTTGGGCAGTGCGGCGGGGCCGTCGAGGGTGCAGGTGTGCACCCATACGCGCGCGACGGGCGGGAGGCCGGTGCGGTCGGGGAGGGTCCAGGCGGCGGCGATGCCGTGTTCGAGGAAGCAGCCGCCAAGGCGGCGGCCGAGTGCCTGTTCGGCGAGCCCGAAGTAGAGGATCTCGACGTGCGTGCCGTCCGCCTCGACGACGGGGTGGAGGTGCACGTGGCCCATCGGGACGCCCTCGCTGCAGAGGATCCAGAACTCAACGCCGGGCACGTCCAGCTCGTCAGCCCACTGCTGTCGCATCCAGCCGAGCCGGTCGGTCCAGTTCCAGTTCCCGCCGACAAGCGCGTAGAGGAAACGGGCGTACTCCGGAGTGATCCCGGTGGCCCGGTCAAGACGCACACCCTCGGGGAAGGGGCGGGGGCCCGCGCGCTGGGTTCGAGCATCTGCAGGGACCAGGTCGTAACATTCATCGGCGTTCTTCCGCACGGGGTCGGTGGGCGGGTGCTACCGGATGACGACGCGGACGAAGCGGGCCGTCGTGGTTCCGGTGTTGCGGTAGGAGTAGCGCTGCGCGGCTGCACGCCCTTCAACTCCTCCAGCACCGCGGACGAGGTGCTGCGGGACATCGACCTCACCGGCGTCCGCGCGATCGTGACGGGAGCCTCCTGCGGACTCGGGATCGAAACGGCTCGTGCGCCGACCGCTGCCGGGGCGGAAGTGACGCTCGCCGTCCGGAACACGACTGCGGGTGACGCCGTCGCCGAGACGATCGGAGAGGCGACCGGAGGGATCCGGCCCCGCGTCGTCCCGCTCGACCTCGCCGACAGGGCCACCATCACACGGTTCGTCGATGCGTGGGGCGGCCCGCTTCACCTGCTGATCAACAACGCCGGCGTGGTCACCGGTGGCCTCGAACGAACGTGTGAGGGCTGGGAGCTGCAATTCGCGACGAACCATCTCGGCCACTTCGCGCTGGCCACCGGCCTTCACCACGCCCTGGCCCAGGGAGCGGCCGACCGCGACGGAGCACCGATCGTCTCCGTCAGTTCGGCGGCGCACATGCGGTCCGGCATCGACTTCGACGACCTCCACTTCGAGCGTCGCGGCTACGACCCGCAGATCGCCTACGCCCAGTCGAAAACGGCGAACTCCCTCTTCGCCGTAGAGGCGACCCGCCTCTGGGCTGCCGACGGCATCGTCGCCAATGCGGTGAACCCCGGCGGTATCGCGACGGGGCTGCAGCGGAACTTCACACCGGACCAAAAGGCGTCGCTCGACGCGGCCGAGGCTGCCGGAGTCTTCACATTCAAAACGGTCGAGCAGGGAGCCGCGACGAGTATCGTCGCGGCCGTCGCCCCCGAGTTCGCTCACTCCGGAGGCCGCTACCTCGACGATGCACAAGAGGTCCTACACCGTGCCGAACGACGCCGACCTCGCGCAGCACCCGCACGGTGTCAAGGAATGGGCGCTCGACCCCGCCACTGCCAGGCGCCTCTGGACCGTCTCGACCGACCTGCTTCGCGTCTGACCTCTCGACGCCACAGCAAGCCGCATCAGGGCAACCTATCGCACGCCCGTGAGAGTGATCCGAAAGGGAAGACCCAGCAACCTGTTGTCGGCGTACGACCCACTCTGATCTGACTGACGCGTGGATCGCCCCTACCGATGAAGTCGCGGGCGAGACTTTGACGAAGCGGCCGGACCGGCAGTGATCGTCTGCCATCCTGGATGCGGCAGTCGCATTTTCTCTTCCCTGCTGTCGCGGGGGTGCTCCTGCTGCCGGTGTCGTGCCGCCTCAGGCGGTCTTCCCCACGGTCGTGGGGTCCGCCCTTCCGGCTGGAAAGCCGGAAGGGCCTTTTAAGCTGTCCGTACGGACGGCACGAGGGAGCAGCACAGTGCGGATAGAGCGGCATCAGGTAGGCGAGGCAGTCGTTTCGGCGACACGGGAGGACTTCGCGAACAGGATCGGGGGGCAGGTCCGGTCCATGTCGAAGGCCGGCCGAATGGCCACCTACGAATGGCGGTCGATCGCCGACGAGTTTCTCAATTACCTGGGTGCCCTGTCCGTCGAGACGCCCAGCCTCGACACTCCGGAAGCCAAGGCCGCTCTCAAAGACGCGGCCGAGGCCGCGGCCGGGGCCGTCTGCTTCGCGGCGTACTACCCACACTGCACCTTCCAGGTCTTCCTCGACTACGTGAACTTCGGCATCAGCTACGACCCCAGCGACGAGGATGACGCCGAGGAAAGCGTCACCGCCGGCGAATGGATCGACGCGCTCTGCCTCGCGATGCTCACGGACAAGGCCAAGTGGCATGGTGAGGCATTCCACTTCGCTCGGGAGAAGTTCACCGAGAAGGCCAAGGGAAGCCCCGCCGGCGAACTCGTCACGGGTTTCATGGCGCAGGTACTCGACGACACCGGAAACGACCAGGACTACCCGCCGAGTGCGCAGGCGAAGCTCGCTGCCATCGACGCCGCGCTGGCCCGGATCCGCAGCCGGGCCAAGGAGACCGGTGAAAGCCTCCTCGACCGGCGGGAGAGCGTAGCGCTGGGGGCCCTGCGTGCACTTGCCGCTGAGGACCGGAATGCCTTCGACTCCGGGCTGGCCGCCCTCCTGCTCGCCCACACCGCTGTCCACGGCCCCTCCGCCTCGCCGAGCAGCCTCCTGCCTCTCCTGCCGCTCGGCCTGGCCGCGCTTGCGTACCGGACCCATGGCTGGAAGCCGGCTCCCCACACCGACTACCTCCCCCACGCCCTGGTCACCGGCTTCGAAACCCGCGGCCCAAGGGTCGCGGGCTTCGGCCGCGACCGGCGCCCTGACTCGGTCGCCGCGCTGGCCGTCGGCCCGCTGGTGGTCGAACGGCCGGCATACGACGGGACCGTGAACCCGCAGAGCGAGGCCCTGTTGGACCAGTACACCCGGGAAGCGTTCACGCCGGAGGAAGGAAAAGCCCTCGCCGTATGGGAACTCGGGAGGGCCATGCGCTACCAGGAGCTCCTCTTCAGGTGGCGCGCAGGGGACTCCGCTGATGTCACCGACGCCCAGCTCGCGAATCTGCGGCTGGCCTCCCAGATCGGGGCGGCCCTGTTCCGCATCGCCCTGGCGGAGCCGGGCACAGAGGCCGAGGTGACCATCGACGGCCGGAATCTGCGCTACCCGGCCGAGCGAGGCGAAGCGGCCGGCGCCGGCACCTGGGAGAACGCCACCGGCTTCGCCCTGATCACCGGCGTTCGCGAGGACCTCGCCCCCCTGGTCCTCACGGGCCCTACGGTTGCCGGCAAGGACGGCTCCGCCTTCGCCGCGTACCGGGAGGCTCTCCACACCTACCTGAGGGGCATGGATCCCGAGTCGCCGGTGACGCGGGCACTGTGCGAGGCCGAGAAGGCCAAGGACCGGGGCTACTTCCCACCACCGGCCGTACTGCTGTCGCAGCTCGTGGAGGGGGACGAGGAGAGCTTCAACCTGGCTCTCGCCGATGCCCTTGAAGCCCACCGCGATCATTACCAGGTCGCTGGCCGCGCCGACGATGCCGACGCCACGATCAACCTCAACGTCCTCGCCCTGGCCTGCCACGCCCGCCGCCGGGGCTGGAACATCCGGGTCGAGTCCCCCTACCTGCCCCAGCGGCTCCTGCGCTTGTCTTTTTAAAGGGGGTCCGCGTTCGGACGGCGGGGCTGAGGCCGGCATCTGTGCTTTGGGCCGAGCTGCCGTAGCGTGAGGGATTCCTGGGTTGGCTTCTGGCCCCCGGTTGCTACATATCAATGGTGTCCTTCAGGCCCTGCGTCGATGCTGCCACGATCACCCGAACAGGAACCCCGTTCGATCACACACGCTCACGCCCGGAATGCGGATGGCTTCTCAGCGAGGCGTTGGCCGGCGTTCATACACTGTCACCCTGCGGCCGCGAATCTGTTTGTCGGCCACCGGAGTGAAGTATCGGCGCAGGACAGCGGTCTTCATTCTGTCGCGGGCGGCCGTCACCGGACGGGCCACCTGAGAGGCGTCCGTCACCAGGAGGACTCGGTGTTCGGCCAGGATTGCGGCACGTATGCGATCCGGGGCCGCTTCCACGCCTTTCAGGGTGCCGGACTCCTCCGGGGTCTCCGCCAGGGCTATGTCCCGCAGCCCTGCGAAGGCGTTCGGGGAGACAGACCTGGTGTCCCTGCGGGCCGAGGGGACGAAGACCACCGCATCCCTGGTCTGCTTCAACTGTCGTATGTCCGAGGCAACCGCCAGGACGTCGTCCACCCTGCTCGCCGGGGATCGCTTGGCCAGTGACTGCGGCAGCAGGGCCGGTATTGCCACGGCGAGCACAGTGGGGAGTATCCACCTCGACGCTCCCGGGAAACGGGGCTTGGCCGCCCGTACCGCCGAGCCGACGGCCGCGCCAATCAGCAGTGCCAGCCCCAGCATGCTGTAGAGGATGTAGCGGTCCAGGAAGATCGGCTGGATCAGAGACAGCGTGATGAGGCCGAGTTGCGGCACCGCCAGCAACGGCAACCCCACGGCCGCCGACGACAACCGCCCCGCCCGCGGCTGGTCCAGCAGTGCGCCGACGCCGCCCATCGCCAGCAGGACCCCTGGGCCGATCAGCATGTGCCAGGACAGGGGCGGGATCCAGGACAGCTGCGCGGACTGGCCGCGGCTGAACACGATCAACGGCAGCACACCGGCGGTGGCGCACCCGGCCGCCACCGCCCAGCGAGCCAGGACTCCGCGCTCGGCCCGGGTCCAGAGCAAGGTGGCCAGGTGTGCCGCGAGGATCATGAGCGAGAGCCAGTTCAACAGGGCCATGAGGAGGACGGCGGTGCCGTAGGCAGACCAGTGGCGCGTCCGGACCGGCCGGTGGAGGACGGTCACGAGGAGCAGGGTGGATATCCCGGCTCCGGCCGCCACCAGCGCGTACGACCGGCCCTCCTGGAGATAGAACTGCACGGCCGGCAGCAGCGCCAAAGCCATTCCGCCGGCCAGGCCCGCCCAGGCGCCGGCCAGTCGGCGGCCGATGACGGCCACGCAAGCCGCTGCGACCGCCGTGGCCAGCACCGACGGCAGCCGCAGGGTCGTGGTGCTGGGGCCGAAGCACTCGAACAGTAGATGCATCAGCAGGTAGTAGAACCCATGGACCACGTCTACGTTCGCCAGCATGTACCAGATCTCCGCCGTCGAGCGTTGGGCCACCTGCCAGGTCGCGGCCTCGTCCCGCCACACGCTGTCCCGCCGCGACAAACCCCACAGGCCGAAGGCGAACGTCCACAGCACCGGCACCAGCCACACGACAACGGTGTGATACGAGGAGGTCGGTGCCGCAGCTGGCCTTCGGGACAGAGAAAAGCGGGATGCCGTCTCTAACTCTCGGCCGGCCGGCATGAAGAAGGGCTCCCGAGGCGGTTGTCGCACCGTGACCTGGGCCTGCCCGGCGTCTCCGCCCGGGCGGTCGAAGGGCTGTTCGGCTCCAGCGTCGCCGGGAAAGCCGCCGGGAAGGTCACTCATGGTGGGTACCGCCTTGGCCATATCGATGTGATGGACAGGCCATTCTCCCCTGACCTGGCCTCATCACCCCGGCGTCGGGCGCAGGTTGAAGAGGCGAGTGGTGGTCTTGGGGGGAATGGCTAAGGATCTGCGGGCACTGTTCACTTCCAACGACGGGCAGTTGAAGGCCACGGAGGCGTTCACCCACCGGCAGGGGCAGTGGGCGGTGGTGTGGTGCTGCTGAGATTGCTGATGTGCTTGATGTCGATGGGCCGGGTGGGGTGACAAAGGGGGCGGGATGCGGCTTGTATCTGTCTGATCCCAGGAAGTCGGGCCTTGATGGCTGTGTGCTTCCATCGTCGTTGCCGTGCGCCTGGGTGCACTCCATGCCAAGCGGTACGTCAGAAGCATGCCTGCGCGACGCCCCTACTCGAGTGATCTGTCCGATGCCCGCTGGGAGTTGATCGAGCCGGTGCTGTCAGCCTGGCGCTTCGAGCGCCGCGGCAGGGCCCTGGACTTCGGCCGGCCACCCGAACACGACCTCCGCGAGATCATGAACGTGATCCTGTACGTGGACCGCACCGGCGTCCAGCGGCGCTGCCTTCCGCACGACTTCCCGCACTGGAACACGGTCTACGGATACTTCGCCAAGTGGACGAAGGAAGGGGTGTCCGCCGAGCTCAACGGCCTACTCAGGCAACGGCTGCGGCAGAGGGAAGGACGGGACAGGCCGAAACTGCGGACTGTCGTGCCGGTGCCCGGCAGTGATCAGCAACGACAGCGGTTTCTGCCCCTGCTCGGTCGCGAGGTGGATCTTCGTGGTCAGGCCGCCCCGGGAGCGTCCGAGGCCGTGGTCGTCCGGCTCGGTGTCGATCCCGCCGGGCGGCTCGCGCTGCAGATCCCTTTTTTACGCGCGCCGGCGGCGTGCTGGTGGGCACGGCAGACTGTCGAGTCCACGCTCACGTCCCAGGTGATCAGACCCTGCGCGTCGGCCTGGACCTGCAGTTGCTCCAGGATCCGCTTCCAGGTGCCGTCGCGCTGCCATCGGCGGAACAGGTCGTAGATCCGGTCCCACGGGCCGTATCGCTCGGGGACGTCCCGCCACGGGGTGCCCGCTCGGGTCCGCCACCGTATCCCGTCGATCAGCTGCCGACGTGTCCACGTCCGCGGCCTGCCCGCCTTCTTCCCCATCGGCAGCAACGGCTCCAACTGAGCCCACTGCCGATCTGTCAGATCCCTCGCGCCACACCATGATCATCGCAATTCAAGATCCACTTTCACAACAGACCCTAGTCAGGTCGACGCCCCGGATGCCGAGTACCTCGCTGGCCCGGGCCGCGTTGCTGATGTCCAACGAGAGGATCGCGCGGTCCCGGTTCGAGCGCAGGGCGCCGAAGAGCTCGTTCCACCGCTCATCGGGAATCTCCCGCCGTCTGGCCTTGGGAATCTTAGGGTTGTAGCGGATCCGGCCTTCGGGGCGGAAGGGGTCCAGCGGATTCTGGTGAGCGTGCGGGCGGCTGCCCCTGCGATCGAGTGGCACCGGATTGACCAGCGGGCCGTGCCCGGTCTCAATCCAGAACTCGTAGAAGCTGCGGATGACTGCATTGCTGTGCCGGATCGTCCGAGGCTGGTACTGGTCTCCGGGGTTCCACTTGCGGGTAATCGGGTTGACCGTCCCTGCAGTGGACGCTGATTTCGTACGTGGCGAGTTGCGTGGCTTGGTCGTCAGCTTCAGCCAGAGCACCAGGTCCCGCACCTCCGCCGACGTGGCCCTGTCCCACTCGACCTGAACAACATGCAGCCACCGCCACCACCGCAACAACGCGTACGCGTAACTGCGTACAGAGCCGGGCCTGTTCCGGGCGACGAAGTCCCGCAGGAACCGCCGAATGGGATCGACCGCCTCCCCCTCCGGATCGACCACGAACCAGGGCACCACGCCGTCCGACGGCACGACCTTGCCCCACCTCGGCAGACGGATCGAACCGAGATCCCGTTCCACCTCATCCAACGACCTCACGCAGCTCTCCTTCGCTTTGCTGCCTGAGATCTATCGGTCGGCCCCTACCCGACTCGTCCAATGTCTCGGAGTGTCGTCCGGTAATCCGGTCAACAAAGACACCGCCCGCCACCAGGTCAACCATGCCCAGGTCGAGCGCGGTCGGCAGGCCCGCGAGCACTTCGAGGAGAACAGCCCTGTCGCTCCGGCGATCCGCGCGATCGACCGGTCGGTGGAATTCCTGGATCTGGTCACGGCCTGCCACGCGTTCGTCGCGGCGTCCGGCCGGGTCGTTCCGGGCCTGCGCGACCGCCAGCTCGGCGATGATGAGGCTCCTTGAATCTCCTCACCCGGTGCTCGGGTCTGGGACAGACCTGCTCACTGAGATTCCCCACCCACGGACCGCCGACCTGGACCCACCCCTCAGGAAGACTTTTGGCCACGCACGCTGCGACAACCGCGCCGGCCACGAAACTCGTTTTCGACGGCCACTGATCTGTGCGACACGGCCGACCGGATGCCAGGCGCCTTTGGCCCTTCCGGACACGGCCACACCGCCGGACCCGCGCGACGAGTGGGCAAGCTCCTCCTCCTTCGCGTCGTGATCACATCCAGACTCCTCGACTGTGCCTCCCCAGCACACCTGCTGAACAGGAGAGACGGGCGCACGTGAAGGGCTGTCCAGGAACACCTGGTTTGGTTCGCGCCTGCTGGAATATCGCATTCCGTATGTGAATGAATACGGAGCGTTCCAGCTTGCTTACTTCTCCTTGTGAGCCTCGACGAAAGGGCACAGGCATGTCTTCGGCCATGCGTAAGACGACGAAATCCCCGGTGGTGCGGCGGCTGGCTGCCGCGGCCGTCGCGTTGGGCAGCTGCCTGGCGCTCGCCGGCCCGGCGGGAAGCGCGGGCGCGGCGCCTGCCGACCCCGTGCCGACCGTCTTCTTCGGCGACTCGTACACCGCCAACTTCGGCATCGCGCCCTTCAACCAGGACGGCAAGAGGGACTTCTGCTTCCAGGCGAAGGAGAACTATCCCACCGTCGCCACCCGGCGCCTCGCGGACAAGGGCATCACGCTCGACGTCCAGTCGGACGTCTCCTGCGGAGGCGCCCTCGTCCACCACTTCTGGCAGGAACAGGAGCTGCTGCTGCCCGGCATGACGGTCCCGCCGCAGCAGGACGCGCTCAAGCAGGACACCCAGCTGACCGTGGGAAGCATGGGCGGCAACACGCTGGGCTTCAACCGCATCCTGAAGCAGTGTTCCGACGAACTCCGGAGCCACCCTCTGCTGCCGGGAGAGCCGGTGGACAAGGACGAGCCGGCCTCCAAGTGCGGTCAGTTCTTCGAGACCGGTGACGGAAAGAAGTGGCTGGACGGTCAGTTCGAGCAGGTCAGTGGGGACCTGGAGGAGCTGCTCGACCGCATCGGCTACTTCGCCCCCGACGCGAAGCGCGTCCTGGTCGGCTACCCCCGGCTCGTGCCCGAGGACACCACCAAGTGCCTGACCGCGGCGCCCGGTCAGACGCAGCTGCCGTTCGCCGACATCCCCAAGGACGCCCTGCCAGTCCTGGACCAGATCCAGAAGCGGCTGAACGACGTCATGAAGAAGACCGCCGCTGACGCCGACGGCGGCGCCGACTTCGTCGACCTCTACGCCCACACCGGCAGCAACACCGCGTGCGACGGCGCCGACCGGGGCATCGGCGGCCTGCTGGAGGACTCCCAGCTCGATCTCGGCGCCAAGCTCCCGTGGTACGCGCACCCCAACAAGAAAGGCCGCGACATCCAGGCCGAACAGGTGGCCGACACGGTCGAGCAGATCCTCAACCGGTAAGGGAACTCGTCCCTCAATGAAGCCCCAGGTCACCGCCTGGGGCTTCGTCGTGCGGCTGTCCCCCGGGCCGGGCAACGCGAGCGGCCTGGTTTCCACGAGCGCGCAGCCCCGCCCCACCCTTGCCGACGGCAACCGAGTGGGGAACGGAGAGCAGCCCTGGTCGTTTTTACGAAGCCTCATCAGCGATGACGAACGCGTGATCGTCCACGAGAACGTCGCCCGCGTTCGCGCCACGCTGGACTGGATCGAGACAGCCGTCGACACCGGGAAGGTCGACGTCGACGGCGAACTGGCCCGCCTCCTGCAAAGCGAGTAGGCGATGCCGCGCGCCTCCGAGCGCAGATCGGCGGCGTCCCTGCGGCACGCCGACACCGTCCGGTTCGTGCTCTTCGAAGCCCGTCCGGCCGGCCTGTCCTTCCCCCAGCTGGTCAGGTCCAGCGAGCTGACGCCCAGCCAGGCCCGCGCGGGCTCGGCCTGCCTGCGGGACATCATCGCCGAACGCGGCTGGCGGCCCCTGATCTGGACGAAGAAGGACGGCACAGGTTCTGCACCGAACCTGCCGAACTCCAGGCATATGAGGACGCGGTCATCCGGGAGAAGCTCACCGAGATCCGCCGCTTCATTACCGGCGTCGTCGCCCCGCACGCGGCCCTGCAACCGAAGGGACGGTGGATCAAACACCTGAACACCCAGCTCAGCTCGGTCGAGTCCACCCTCGACGTGATCGCCGACTACATCGACGCCTGACCGGGCTGGAGGAGGCTGGAGTGCCACGGCCTCGCTCCCATCATTCGAGCGGTCCCCGGATTATGTCCCTCCAGCCGAAGTCGACCACTGCCGGGACCGGAGCCGACGGTGAGGGTGGCCTCCCGCGCCGACCGACCGGGGCGGACATGGGCCCGGCCGGCGGGCTGAGGGGAGGGTTAGCCCGAAGCCCTGCCGGGCTCACCCCGACGGGGTGAAAGCCGCGGCGGACTCAGGACGAATCGGTGCGTATTGGGGCAGCTTTCGTACTAGGCGACGGTCAGGACCGCCTTGCCCCGCAGGCGGCCCTCCGACATTTCCTTCAGGGCCTGGCCGGCGCTGGTCCAGTCGCCGCGGCGGCCGATCTCGACATGGAGCCGGCCCTGCGAGGCCAGGCCCAGTAGTTCCGCCATGTCGCCTGCGTCCCGGCTGCCGTCGCCGTCGGCGTAGACGAAGTGCCGCAGGGTCAGTCCGGTGCCCCCCTGGAGCAGGTTGAAGAAGTCCAGGGTGATCGGGCTGCCGCCGGCCTGCCCGAACCACAGGAACTGGCCACCGGGGCGCAGCTTGTGCGCGGCCTTGGACCCCAGGTCGCCGCCCACGGACTCCAGCACGATGTCGAAGGCGCCGCCCTCGACCGCGTCGATGTCCAGGACGACCTGGGCGCCCAGCGCCGTCATGTGCTCGGTCGGCTGGCCTTCCGCGGCCACCGCGGTGATCTCCGCGCCCTCGGTGACGGCGAGCTGGATCAGGACCTGCCCGACCCCGCCTCCCACGCCGGTGGCCAGGATCCTGCGCCCCTTCAGCGGGCCGGCCAGGGCCAGCAGTCGCTGGGCGACCAGGCCTCCCAGCGGAAGCGCTGCCGCGGCAGCGGACTCCACGTTGGCCGGAATGACCGCCAGGCGGTCGGCTGCGGCGGCCACGTACTCGGCGCCGGCGCCGCCGGCGGGCAGATGGAGGGCCACGCGGCTGCCCGTCGCGGGCCCGCTGCCGTCCGCGGCTGCCTGCTCGATGATCCCGGCCGCGTCGATGCCGGGCCGGTAGTCCTTAGCGTGGCCGCTCAGGTACAGGAAGTCCGGCCGGTTCAGTGCGATGTCGGTGACCTTGATCAGCGCCTCGTGGCGCTGCGGGACAGGAAGGTCGGCCTCGCCCAGCTCGGTGAGCGTCTTGGGGTTGCCAGTCGGGATGAGCGCGCGCATGACAGCACCTCTCTACAAAACGGTAGCGGAACTACCGTTTCACTCTAACGCGCAAAACGGCAGTACGACAACCGGATCTCATTCAGGGGCGACACCCCGGGCGGAAACCGCCCGGACCGCATTGCCGACCCCGTTCCTCGCCGTCGCCTCCTGGGGCGACGGCGAGGCCCGGGTTCCCGGGTCGGACGCCGGGTCGCGACGTCAGCCGATGGGCCGCTGCGACGCCCTGGGGGCTACGCGGCCGAGGCGCGCAGCCCGGCCAGCATCACCTGATGGGTGAGGTCCCGCTGCCGAGGGGCCGAGGCGGAGTCGGCCATGCGCATGAGCGCCGCCACGTCCTCGGTGGTGACGTCCTGGCGCAGCCGGCCCGTCCGCCGGGCGCGGTCGGCCACCGGTGCGATCAGGGACGTCGCGATCGCCTGGCCCTGCTCGGCCGCGTGGACGCTTGTCTTGCACAGGGCATCGAACAGCCGCAGACCCTCGTCGTCGAGCGCGCAGCCGCGGGTGAAGACCATCCGGAATGCCTCCCAGTCGTCGGGGACGGCGGCCGCCTCCGCAGCGACCTGGCGCGCGTCGCCCACCAGATCCTCCAGTAGCTGGCTGACCAGGTCGTCCTTGGTCGGGAAGTGCCGGTAGAAGGTGGTCGCCCCCACCCCTGCCGCCCGAGCCAGGGCCTCGATGCTCAAATCGGGCCCCTGCCCGGCGAAGGCGAGGCGGGCGGCGTCCAGCAGCCGTTGCCGGTTGCGGACCTGGTCTTTGCGCGGCGCACGTTGCGGTGTAGCGGTCAAGGCGGGCTCCCGACCGGAATGCCCGCCGAGACGGCCGGGGCATCCCGTTTCGACCGATGAATAGATTCGGTAGCCACACTACCGCTTTATGTGGAGGGGGCCGATCCGCCGCAGTGCGTGGCATCCCGCGAGGTGGTTCCCCTGTGATCTACGGCCAGCGCCTCAAAGGCCAGATCCGGATGCAGTACTACCGTTTTGAGTGATACGGTGAAACGGTAGTTGCACATCCGTTTTTTGGAGAGGTGATCTCATGAGCGCACCCATCCCGACCAGCAAGCCCGAGGGACAGGTCGCCCTGGTGGTGGGCGGCGGCCGTGGTCTCGGCGAGGCTGTGGCCCTCAGCCTGGCTCGACGCAGCGCCGTGGTGGTCGTGGCCGACATCGCGAAGGACAACGCGGAGCAGGTGGCTCAGTCGATACGGCGGGCCGGCGGCGTGGCCGAGGCGGCGCAGGTCGACATCACCGACGGCGACTCCGTGGCCGCGCTCGTCGACGGGATTGTGGCACGGTACGGGCGGCTGGACGCCGCCGCCAACATCGCCGGCGTCGTCGGCCCGTACACCGAGGCCGCAGCGCTGACCCGCGAGGCATTCGAGCAAATCCAGGCCGTGAACGTGACCGGGACCTTCCTGGCCCTGCAGCACGAGGCCAGGGCGATGCTCCCCAGCGGCGGGGCGATCGTGAACACCAGCAGCGTCAACGGGCTCATCGGAGTGCCGGGACTGCTGGCCTACACCGCGAGCAAGCACGCGGTGATCGGCATGACCAAGGTGGCGGCGCTGGAACTGGCCGCACGGAACATCCGCGTCAACGCGGTGGCCCCGGGCCCGATCGGGACCGAGGCGGCACTGGAGAACGCCAAGCGGGCCGGGCAAGAAGCCGAGCTGACGGCCGGCATTCCGCTCGGGCGCTTTGGAAAGCCGCAGGAGATCGGGGACGCCGTCGCGTTCCTGCTCTCGGAAGAGGCCGGGTTCATCACCGGGACAACGGTGACCGTCGACGGCGGCTATACTGCGGCCTGAACCAGGACGCATGATCGCCCAAGTGGGTCGGTGCCGAGCCGAACACGCGTAGGACGCGATCGCCTTCCAAGGGTTCGACGCCCACCAGTACCTCGCTGAAGCCCTCGGCGTGTGCTCAGGCCGCTGTGCACCGCCAGCACGGTGTGCTCGGCATCGGGGCCTCCGGTGCCCCAGGCCAGCGTGACCTTGGTGAACAGGCGGCCGGCACCCGAGCCGTGATACCTCACTTCCCAGTGGGTGACTGCGGCTTGGGCGCTCAGAACGCCTTCCCAGGCGGCCAGCCGCTGCTGGAGGTCCTCGGTGAGGAAGTGGGACCGAAGCTGTGATCCCAGGTTGTCCGTACCGTCAGGGACAGCGTCGATGTAGGCGGCGTAGAAGTCGGCCACCCGGTCGGCCGCGGAGTCCGGGCTTCCGCTGCGGACCGCGTCCTGCGTCTGTGTTTCCGTCACTCAGTTTCCTTCTGACCAGGTTCTTTTCCATGAACGCTCCGATGTTCCCGAGGTAAGACCGCCTGTGACGTCAGAAACCCCTCTGCATCACCCGGAGGTGGGCCTGTTCAGGTGGTGCTGGCGCGCGGTGACGAGGTTGTGCCAGCGGTTGCGTACGGCGTCGGCGGTGTCGAGCCAGGTGGTGGTGGAAGGCATGGGGAGCGGGCGGGCGGCCATGAAGTGGGCGATGTCGGCGTAGTAGGCGTAGTCGCCGGTCGAGGTTGCTTCGCGCAAGCGGCCGATGGCGGTGGTGAGGTCGTCGTGTGCGGCTTGTACGGCGTGGTGGAAGGCGAGGGCGGTCTCCAGGAGCGGGGTGAGCCAGGCGAGTCCTGCGACGTCGATGTGGGTGCGCAGGAGGGTGGCGCGGCCGGTGACGTCGTGGTCGGTGCCGGCGTCGCGTATAAGGCCGGCGACCTGGGCGAGCAGTGTGGTGGCGCGCTGGTCGAGCGGTTCCAGGAGCTGGTGGGCGAGGGCGAGTTCGTCGTCGGCGCGCTCGGGGTCGGCGAACGCGGTGGCGAGGGCGAGGCGGGTCTGGGCGATGGCCCTTTCACCTGCCGCACCGTGGTGTTCGGCTTCGGCCCGTGCGTGCTCGAAGGCGGTGATCGCGTTGTCGAAGTCGGCGTGGGGCCAGTGGACGTCGCCGAGGACGCGGTAGTGGCGGCCCTTCCAGCCCAGGCCGGGGACGGCGACGAGGGCGATGGGGAAGTCGCCGCGGATGCGGGCGAGGTTGGCCATGCCGCGGCGGGCGCGGGGGGCGAGCCGGCCGTCTGCAGCGTCACCTCGACGACGACCGGGTCGAGGACATCTGGATCAACGGGCACGACCAGGTGCACCTGAAGTTCAGCGACGACACCGAGCCCGTCCCGGCCGATCCGGCAGCCGAATCGGAGGAAGAACTCCAGGACCTCGTACGCGATCTGATCCGCAACAGCGGGCAGAGCGGCCGTACCTTCTCCACGGCCAGCCCCGACGTGGCGCTGCGCCTGCCGGACGGTTCGCGCTTGCAGGCCCTTCACCCGGAGATCACCGGCGACCGCACGTTCGTGACGATCCGCCGCCACCGGCTGCAGGACGCCACCCTCCAGGACCTCGTCCAGCGGGGCGCCACGGACGCCACCATCGCATCCCTGCTGGGCGCGTGCGTCCGCGCCCGCCGCAACATCATGGTCGTGGGCGAGCAGTCGAGCGGGAAGACGACTCTCCTGCGTGCACTGTTGAAGGAGATCCCGCAGCACGAGCGGTTCGGCACCATCGAGACCGAGTTCGAGCTGTGGGCTCACAGGAACGGTTACCACACCCAGGTGGTGCCGATGGAAGGACGCGAGTCCAACGGCGAACGCGTGGCCGCACCATGGCCGACGGCAGCATCTTCCACACCGACGCCCCGATCCGGCCGGGATGGGTCCTGCAACTGCCCGGCGAACCCGCCACCGGCCTTACCTCCAGCGGAAGACTCCACGGCCGGCCTTTTCGGACCGGATCCGCGCCCTCGCGCCGCAGCATGGTGTGAGCTTGCCGAACTGACGCGGACTCAGCCCGGTGATGAGGCTCCCTGAATCTGGCCCTGACCGCAGTTCCGTGAACGATCTTGGTGGTACGGCGGGCTGCCACCGATTCGGACTCGCCTCGCGACCGCACCGGCGAAGTGCCACGTCATCTATCCGGGCGTCAGCTCGGTGACTCACTCGTCACGTTATGCGGTGCAGGCGGCTTGATGCCTTGTCTTCCGAAGCGGCAGCACGGGGAGCGCCGGTTACCGATGAGGCCGTTGCTTTCGGCAGGATGAGCACCATGACCGAGATCCGTACACCCCGTCTCCTCCTCCGTCGCTGGCATGACGACGACCTCATGCCGATGGCGGACATCAACGCGGACCCGCGGGTCACGCGCTGGATTGACGACGGCTCGGTGCGCGATCTGGAGCACACGGCGGAGGCCATCGAGCGGTGGGAGGAGGAGTGGGAGGAGGAAGGCTTCGGCCTCTTTGCCGTCGAGCTGCTGGCCTCGGGGGAGCTGGCCGGCTTCACGGGTCTTTCGGTGCCCGAGTTCCTGCCGGAGGTACTGCCCGCCGTGGCGATCAGCTGGCGGCTCGGCTCACAGTTCTGGGGTCAGGGATACGCATCCGAAGCCGCCCATGCCACGCTGGAGTTTGCGCTCCAGGACCGCGGCCTCGACCGTGTCATCAGCATTAACCGAGTGGGCGACGACGCCTCCGAGAACGTCATCCGCAAACTCGGCATGGTGCCGGAGCGAGAGACAGCACACCCGATGTACGGCTATCCGCTGCGCGTTCACACCATCGATCTCACCGAGTTCCAGGCGTGAACCAGCAGAGCCGTCGATCGTCACAAGACAGCCGGCCACTGTCCGTACTTCCCCGGCCGCCTTGATCGCCACGGGGTAGTCACCAAGGCAAGAGAGGTTGCTTTCACGTCGCTGACCTGTGCTTTCACGAAACTGCGGCCAGAACCAGATTCAAAGAGCGCCATCAAAGCTGGCGATCGAGCTCGCATAGCGGCCCGGCGGCCTGGTGGCGACCAAGATTTACCTCCACCACGTCAGTACGGCGACCGCGGAAGGCTATGCTTCGCGACCCGGGGGGCCCAAGCCGAACTGCTGGCCGAGGTCAACGACCATGAACAGCAGCGCAATCTGGACCTGGTGCTGGCCGAATTCCGAAACCACCAGGAGGGCATCCTGCCCACCGGCCCCGGCGCCCGCAGCCTCACCGACTTCTTCGCCAGCATCGACAGCAAGCTCGATCAACGGCGGTCCCGAAAACCCAGCGCAGTGACCGGGACATCCTCAACCTGCTGACCAAGCGCGCCAAGACCCTCCACCTCGGAGCGGCGAACTACTGCTGGTTCACCGACCCCTCCCGGGCACTCTGCCTCAAACTCGCCGGCACCCACCGCGGACCGGCCGCTGGTCGGGATGCGTGACTCGGCCCGCTGTCCGCAGGCCACCCACCACCCCTGCCACCGTCCCGTCTGGGCCGAGCACGCCGAACAGACCAAGATCTTCCTCGGTCAGCTCGGCACCACCCGCAAGACCGAACGCACCCGCCTTCAGGCCGACTACGAGCGGGCCCTCCGCATCGTCGCCGAGATCGATGCCGCCGGCACCACCGTCACCGAGGAGTCCGCATGAGAATCTCCGCAGCCCAGCGAGCCGAGAACGAGAACCGTATCCGGGCCGTCATGGACCGCCTCCTGCGCGGCGAGATCCCGCCCGGCGGCAAGTGCGACATCAAGACCCTGGCCAGCGAGTCCGCAGTCGACCGCACCGCGTTTTACGGCACCCGCCCCTACCCACATCTTCGTGTCGAGTTCGAGCACCGTCTCCAGACCCTGCAGCAGGCTGGAGAGATCCCTGATCCCCGCGAAGCCACGATCGCCCGGCTCAAGACAGAGACGACAAAGCTCAAGGAGCGGCTGTCGCATTCGGAGCAGACGATCGACGAGCTCACGGACTTCCGCACCCAGGCCCTGGCCCGGCTCGCCGCCCAGCACGAAGAGATCGTCCACCCGCGAGCCGTCGCCGCCGGGACAGAGACCGTCACGCACCTCCCGAACAGCCGGACCGTCGTGATCGGCTCGTGCAGTTGACCGCAGGACCCGCACTCGACGCGGCGTCAGCCCAGCGTGATCCATCGGATGCCGCGCTGCTCGACCTGGGCGGTCTCCGTCGGGTCGAGCAGCGCGCGACCGGTGACCTTGCGCAAGAAGGTCGGCCCGTCCCAGCCGAGTTCACGCGGCGCGTCCAACTGGTCGGGGCCGATGAGCAGTTCCAGCACCGCCGTCCTGGCCTCCGGAGTCAGCCACGGATCGCGGCCCAGCGAGTCCGCCAAGTCCAGGCCGTGAACCGCGACCTCTACCACCCTGGTGAGCAGAAACTCCGAGAGCAGCATCGCGTCGCCGTGACGAGTACGCACGACTCGGTCTTCCGCCTCGTCCCGGCACATCTGATCCACTTGCTGCCACGTCGCGGCGAAGTCCTCGGCGAGAGCGGTACCACTGGCAAGCCCGGCCGCGTGGTTCTGGGCCAGGCCGATGCGGGCAGCGTTGGTCTGCGGGCTGAATCGATCGTCGGGCCGGTAGTACTCCGCTGCAGTGACCTCAGCCTTGTCCGGAGCGGAGCCGTTCAGCATCTGCGGCAACCACGAGATCACCACCCGGACATGACTCAACAACTGGCGCACAGTCCAGGGTTCACACCGCGTAGGACGATCCCACTCGGTCTCGGGCAGCCCGGCAACCGCACGGGAGAGCTCCCCGGCTTCGAGGCGGAAGGCTTCCAATACACGACCTTGATCCATGCCGATCAAGCTATCAGCGGCTCCACACCGCATCCGAGAGGGTGATCTGCATCACGTCGACGAGGTTGGAATACAACACCGTCGACCATGAGCGTTGCGACTTGCCTCTCGGCGAGGATGCCTGCTCAATGGCGACACGGACTCCACCGCACACGGTCTCTGCGGGCACAAGCCGCACCATCGCCTGGTTCATCTACCGCCAGCCCGGCGGCCGGATCGCCCTCGCGGTGCAGTACGGCCACGCGGCCACCGCCATGTCCGAGTCGTACGCCGGCCGCTCCCAAGCCGACCTGCTCGACGTCCTGGACCAGGAGAAAGGCATGGCCCTGGCCGAAACCCTCACCGAGGCCAGCGAGCGCATCGCCGCCGATGAGACGGTCAGCGGCCCGGCAGCCGACCGCTACCGCGCCGCGGCCGTCGAATTCTCCGACCCCTACGGCGGTACCTGACTCGGCAAACGCGAGCTGCGCGCACTGGTGGACAATCCCCGCCTCCAGGTCTACGAGGACCCGAAAGCCTTCCTGACCTGCAACCACGACGCGTTCACCGCGCTGTGCAACCCCGACCGCGACCGGGCGGTCGACGGCGCCCGTCACACCCCCGACCACTCCCGCTGCCATCCGGCGTGCGCGCACATCAGCCGCACCGACAGCCAGAGCCGCACGCATCGGCCACGCGGTGCCCGGAAGCCTGCCCTTCCCGCGGTCGAGGACCACATCCGGGCGCTCAAGGCCCACCGCGAGACGGCCAGGGCTCTGGGGACCGCGGAGTTCGTCGTTCGCAACTTCAGCGACCAGATCGACTCCTTCCAGAACGTCGTCACCAGCCTCTGGCGCCAAATTGAGCTGATGCTGGAAGACGATCGCCGCCACCTCGAAGAGGACCTCCGCTGTCCTGCGTAAGGTCCGCGCAGCGGCACCCCCGCCCAGGTCCTGCGCGATGCGCGGCAGAAGGACTCGCGCGACAAGCGCGCCCGCGTACTGTCCGTTGCCGACCAACTGGTCGCGGAGAACGAACCGGTCACCTTCACCGCTGAGCGCGACGATGCCTTGGCCCGCGTCAAGGACCTGACCGGGCAGCTCAGCGAGCTCCAGGACGATCTGGCTGCCGCACGGGCCAGCATCCGTCAGCTGATTTCGCACCGAGAACACGATCAGCACCCAGGGCTTCGGCGTAGTCGGCGGGCGTCCGTTTCGTGACCACTTGCGATGAAGGGAGCGCGAGCGGACGGTTCCTGCCTCATGTCCATTGCGCCTCGGTGGCCTGCGTCTCCGCGCACCTTCGGGCGGAGCCAGCCGACGGTGCCGGGGGATGACCCTTGCGTGGCTGAAGAGACAGGTACAGATGCGGACGACGCTCGTGCATGGGATGAGCGGCTGGGTTGGGCGTTCGGGCTGATAGCAGATGATCCGGCTGCGAGGAGTGCGGCACGCGCTGGCCGTTCTCCTCGACCTGACCGCGTGCGCGGTGGCGGACCGACAGCGCACCCCGCGCTATGGCGACCTGGCGCAACCTCGCGGTCGGCGCCCTGCGACTGAACGGCGCGAAGAACATCGCCTCCGGCCGTCGCCGCAATGCGCGTGACGCCCGCCGACCCCTCACGCTCCTCGGCCTCGCCTGAGCACGAAGTGGACGTCACTCGACTACGCCGAAGCCCTGAGGGCTGTCGCAGAATAACTTCAGGCTTTGATCTTAGTCAGGCGGGCTGTCTCGCGAGGTCATCGAGTGGAACGGCGCTTCGGCGTTCGTGAGTTATTTTCCGACGGCTCCCTGGGCCGCTCAGGGGTCGACCGGGTCCGGCGCATGCGTTCTCGGCGTTCTCTCAGGCCGAGACCGAGAGGTAACGCCGCCTCAGATGGTCGGGGTGTCGTCAACAATCGGCCTGTGAACCTCAACGACCGGCTTCCACCCCGCGGAGAACTCGATGAAGTCCGCACGGGTGGGGTAGGTGTCGATCGCGCGACGGTCACGCTTGGGGCTGTCGCTCCCCTTGCGTCCCCGGGGAATCTGCTCCTCGAAGATGTCGACCTTCACGTCGGGAACCTCCTTGAGGCCCTGGCGCCAGATCTGCACGATGTCGGCGCCGAACGCCTGCCGGGCCGCAGCGTAAAGGGCCGTGAGGGCCCCCTTGTCCCCACCAGGGACGAAAAGTGCCAGGTCCAGCACGACACCGGCGGACTGGAGGACCTCGATGGTCACCGAGCCGCTCTCGTCGGCCAAGTAGATTCCGGCTTCATTCTCGTCGTCGGGAAGGCAGGAGACCTCTTCCTGGAATACGGTTCTCGCCGTGATCGAGCCGCCCTCGAAATCCTCACCGGACTTGGTCAGAAAAGCAGGGACATAGCAGTCGGGAAGCTTGAGTTCTGCCGTGTCGGCGGAAACGAAGAGCCTGTCCTTCACGCCGAGCTTCGTCACCTCTTCCAGCGAGAGGCGGCGAGCGGCGATCTTCTCCGTGTTCACGATTTCCCTTTCAGGTTGCACTGTCCCTCCGAACAAGGACGCTACCACGAAACCCTGAGGTCAACTGCCCAGTAATCTTTGGGTAAATGGCCTCCGATGACCTGTACGGGAGGATACCGAAGCGAGTGCCACTCGGTCGGGAACATGCATCCGCCAGGTAGCGTCCCTCGTCATGGTGTTGGGGATCAACTGGCGGTTGCATTTCGGTGCGTTGGGTAGCGCGGAGGAACCAAAAGAGAGTTTACGGTAGATATCACCCATATCCCCTTCGGGGAGGTGGTGGTGAGGTAAGGCGATCCATTCGTCGTGCATCTCGAAGAGCGCAGCGGAAACCAACCGGATGGTCCGACAACGCAACAACGGAGACCCCACCGGCAGCATCTGGATGGAGCGCGAACCGGAAGTCGCGTACTACCGCGCCCTCTTCGGTCAGGACTTCGGCGTAGTCGGCTGACGCCCGGTTGCTGACGTCTCGTCATGTTTGGCGGGGTACGGTACACAGCAGGCACGGATGTCCGCGATCATGGAGTCCTACCTTTCAAGCGTGGGTTTCCGCTGGTCATTCGTAAGATCGGCGGGCCCAGGGGCTCTGGGTATGGCTGTCATGAAGGAGCCGATCGGATGGCTCAGAGAACATGGCCGCCCGGAGCCCCGCGACGACTCGACCGCCAATTGGGATACGCGACTTGATCGCTCTGTAGGACTACGTCGGCGAGGTCGTCTGCGGGATGGAGTGACGACGAGCTGACGGAGGATTGCGACGACCGGTTGAATCCGGGCAATACATATCAATTCGGTATACCGACCGGCTCGCCGACATCGGCGCCTCAGCCTCCGTCGGTTCGGTCGCGGACAGCTATGACAACGCGATGGCCGAGGCCCTGAACGGCACCTTCAAGGCCGAGCTGATCGAGATGCAGGGCCCCTGGAAAGACGTCGACCAGGCCGAACGGGCCATCTTCCAATGGATCGCCTGGTACAACGAAGAGCGCCTCCACTCCGCTCTCGACTACGTGCCGCCTGCCGAGTACGAGGCAACCTTCTGGCGGGGCGACGAGCAAGCGCCTCAGTCCGCCTGAAGCAAGATCACCGGACTCTACGAAACTCGGGGCAGCTCAGTAACGATGCCCGACTCACCGAGTGGATCACCCAAGTCCGCGCCGCCGGCCTACCCCACCTGCAGAGCTTCTGCAACGGCCTCGAACTCGACCGCCACGCCGTCGCGGCCGGGCTCACGCTGCCCTACCACAACGGCCACAGCGAAGGCGTCAACACCCGCACCAAGAAGATCATGCGCCAGATGCACGGCCGGGCCGGACTCGACCTCATTCGCCACCGCATCCTCCTCCCATGACACCGAACGTCACCACCGACTACGGGACAGAGCCTGATTCATGGCACTCCCCGCTGTTCGACGACGCTGGAAGCCGGCGTACGGATTCGTGAGGAGGGCCGCCCCTGGCCGGCCGGCGTACGGCCCCAGGGGCGACTGACTCAGATGTCCGACACGAGCAGGTGAGCCCGGCGGATACGCCGCGCCGTGTGTGGCAGGGCCATGCGTTCGGGGCGCTGCCGTTGTTGTGACGGTGTGGCGTCGCTCACTCGGCTGCGCTGTACGCCGCGAATGCCTTCGCGAACGCGTTCGCCTTCTGATCGATGGAGCTGCATGTCGGGTCCGCCGAGGGCTTCGGCCCCTGGGGGCACGGTTTGTCCCGGGTGGCGGACCACATGGAGAGGCCGCCCAGGCTCTTGGACTTGGCGAACGCCACGAGCTGGGTGGCGTCATCCAGCTTGAAGACCTCGGTCGACACGTCATTGACGCCGATCATCGGGGTGACGGCGAGCGTTTTCCAGGCCGCGCCATCGTCCAGGACTAGGGCCTTCTTGATTTGGCCCTGGGTGGCGGTGGCGGCCTGTTCGGCGTAGTCGCCCATGTCGCCGCTGAACGAGGCGCCGTAGTCCATCGCCATGATGTTTACGGTGCTGACGTGTACTCCGTTGTTCTTCGCGTCGGACAGAAGGTCGACGCCCATCTGCGTCAGGCCGTCCGGCATGACCGGAAGGGTGAAGGAGACATCCAGGTCCGGCCGCTGTTGCTGGAGCTTGGCGATCGCTTGCGCGCGGCGGGTGTTCGCCGCCGCGTTCCCCAGTGAGCCGCCCTCGATGTCGAAGTCGACCTTGGTCAGGCCGTACTCGTCCACTACCTTGCCGTACGCCTTCGCCAGTGCGTCCGCCGACTGGCATGCCAGCCCCAGCTCGATGCCGTTGGCACCGCCGAAGGAGACCCGGACGTCTCCGCCCCTATCGCGCAGCTTCCCGATCTGCCCGGCCACCGCATTGTTCGCCAGGTCGGTTGTCCCGCCCCACTTCGGTGTGCAGTTGCCGCCGTCGGTGATGAAGGCGAGGTGGTAGTCCTTGACGCCGGTGGCCTCGGCGGCGGACAGCAGATCGAAGGCCGGGTAGAGGGATGTGTCGACGTACGGGGAGAAGCCGACCGTGATGGGGCGCTGCGGTTGCCCGGGTACGGGGTCGGTCGGCTGCACGGGGTGAGTGGTCGGGGTCGCCGGGATCGCTGGAAGAAGCGGAAGCTGGCGCGGCTGCTCTCTGCCTTCGCCCGAGCACTGCGACCCGTCGATCGAGCAGTTCGCGGGACCGCCGGTGGTCCCCTGCACCACGAAGCCGACGGTCGCCGACTCACCCGCCGCCAGCCCATCCGTGTCCCACTGCGGAGGTTTCACGGTGACGTGCTGCCCGTTCATGGTCCACGAGGCATCCCATAGGGAGGTGATCTGGGCTCCTTGTGGCATGTCGAACTCCAGCGACCAACCCGGCTTCGTCTCCCGGGTGTTGTTGGTGACGACGTACTGTCCCGTATAGCCCGTCTCCCACTCGGAGGTCTTGGAGAACTCCGCACCCGCCGGGGCCGCCTCCGTGGATCCGGCGTTCATCATTGCACCGCCGCCGACGACCGCCGCCGTGCCGACCACAGCCACGACAGAGGTCCAGATCATCGCTTTTCCGCTGACGTTCTCCAACTGCGATCTGCCCATCACACGCCCCTTCCGAGCCGCCGTTCGCCGTTCGCAAACGGACGCATGTACTACGCTGATGGCCCTGGTTCGGTTCAAACTTTGGGAATTTCCGTACCTGCACGACCTGCTCGGACTCACTTGCCCCGCACCGACACGTGATCACCAGGACTTTGATTCAGCCTGTAACTCGGGTGGTGTGGGTTATCGGCGGCCGACGGAGAGTCGGCCGCCGAAGGCGATGTCGAAGGCTTGCAGGGCCGGCTTCCATCGGCCGTGCGTACATCCGCGTGCGGGCCGGACGACCACCGACCCGGCCAGCAGGCCGGAGGAACGAGGACCCTGTGCCCGCACCTGGCCGACCAGCCCCTTCCCGCCGCTCCGCGCGGCCGCGATCTGGGAGTCCCACCCGTCAGGCCCTCGCTGCCTGGCCCCGGCCACGCCCGGCGCGTCGGCTGCTGGGCAGGCGGTCTGCGACGCTGCCGGGGTACTGCTGAAGTGCCCTCAGGCGGCTGGGCGGTTCCGAGGAAGGCGGAGGCACGCAGAGGGTACAAAACGGAATCGCCGCTGGTTCAGAGGCAACCCGATGGGTGTGGATGCTGTGGCCCCGCGACGAAGGCCGTCCATACCTTCCGGGAGCGCATGCCCAGTGACTGATGGCGGCGCGACTGGGAAGCTGCGCGAGCAGACGGCGGTTCACCCGCGCCCGCGCTAGCCGGACCGGCTGCCGCAGCCTACGGTCCGGCCCCTGGACAGCAACACGGCCGGGGCGGTGATCGCATGATCACCGAACTGAGCGACACTGACCTCGCCTGCCAAGCCCCTTGTCGCGGTCCGGGAAGCGGCGAAGAAGGACAGTGGCCACCGTTGGGGGAAGCTGAGGCGGCGCACCTGCCGGCCCTACTGGACGGCAGCCTGGAGCCGATCGGGCTCTGCTGCGGTCATGGCGATGAAGACCGAGTGCGGCACGGCTGCTCCGGCCGCCGACGGCAGCGTTCTGCGGATTACTCCCAGGGCGCGTGTGGAGACGTTTGCTCGGGGGTCCGTCTCGTTTGCCAACACCGGACCTGCCCGCATGAGAGGGCGGTACGTGACCTGATGTCCGTTTCACTGTTTCGGGAGGGGCAAGCTTGCTGGCCTCGACGTCGTCGGGCGGCTATGGCCGCGGCTGAGCGAATAAGCCCCGCTCGGTCTCGACCAGGATTCCGCGCTCGGCGAGCCGCTTGAGCTTCAGGCGGGTGTTGTTGATGTTGTTGGGCGCGATCTCCAGGCCCATCGCCTCGCACACCTGTCGCGCCCGCAGCGGCGCGTCGGCCGCGGCGAACACCGCCATGATCGGCTGGTAGGCCGGATGGTCCGGCAGCTTCGGGGCCGACGGCGCGGGCGGCTGCGGATCGGGCAGCTCCAGCAGTGTCATGCGGGTGATCCTCATCTCCTCGGCGGCCCGGCCGAGTTCGTCCAGCCGTGCGGTCAGCTGCGCGATCCGCTCCCTCGTCGCCTCGGCCCGCGCGGCGATCTCCCGTTCCCGCTCCTCCAGCCGGACCAGCACTGCCCCGAGGGTCAGCTCCCCGCCACTCATGTGCTGCGCCAGGCCCCAGTGGTGGCCCCGGTCAGCCGGCGCAGTATCACCGCGGTCATCGCCCAGGACACCCGCGACTCCGAACTGCGCGGCAAATGCTCGTAGTCACGCACCAGCCTGCGGTGCAGCATCAAGATCCCGTAGGCGCGCTCCACGATCCACCGCTTGGGGATCGGCACGAACCCGCTCTGCGCCGGGTTGCGCCCGACGATCTCCACCTCGATGCCCACCGTCTGGCCGTGCGCCACGACGGCGTTCCTGAAACCCTGGTCGACCAGCGCCTTCTGAACGGTGTCGGTGTCGGTGTCGGCGGCGACCTTGTCCAGCAGCGCAAAGGCACCGTCTTCCGCCGTTTCCGAAGCAGGGTCGGCATCTTCCACGCCCTCCTGGACGACGACGAGTGCGCCTTCCGGGAACGAGTCCTTTACGGCCCCCACCTCTGGGCCCCGGCGCAATGCCGGCCGCACGACTGGTGGCCTACGGCCGTGCCCGCATCAGGTTCCTGCTGGAACGTCTGCCATCGCCCGCGCCGCCTTGGATCACAACCAGTCGATTCCCGCCGGTGAGTCGACCTTGCCCCAGATCCATCTCCGCATGCTTCTCGGACAGGCCGGGGTCGACGCCCCGGACATCGACGGCCTCGCCCTGCAACTGACCGGCGCGCTCGAAGGCCCCCGCGAACACCACCGCCCGAAGTTCGCGATCGCCACTCCCTCCTTCACCGAGTCGTTCCCTCTCTTCGGATACGACCTCGCCGATTACGACGTGCTGTTCGAGGAGAAGATCGAGCTCTTCGCCAGGCTCCTGGAGGAGAAGCCCGTCACCTGGGTGGGCGTCGGAACGCGACGCCCGCAGCAGCCCATGCGGCGGCGCGCGGCGTCGGGCCACCACGTCTGAACTGCTGCTGCACTTCAGGCGGGGTGTCGGTCACTCAGTCCCCTCACCGCCTCCGCCGCATCAGCACTCGTTCGCGTGGCCGCCCCCACTGCCGCGGCCACGTGGGTGGCGGACTGCGTGCACGCCGGCGCGGGCAACCTGCTTCTCCTCCAGGCCCTTCTGGAGGATGTGGGCGCCGAGTCCTCCTCACCCCTTCCCGAGATGTCCCCGCTCTCTGTCCCGGCTCATACCCGGCGGCCGTCGGCTGGTGGTTGAACAGCGCGGGAGCGGTCACCAGGCAAGTGGCCCGGGCCCTGGCAGTGGCGGAGTACGACGGGCTGCGAGAGCCGGCAGGAGAACTGGCCCGGTTCCTCGCCGCGGCGTGCGACACCGACCCGGCACGCACCTTGGGCCGGCTCACCGCCATGAGGCGCTTGCGCATGGTTCGCGAAGGAGAGGACGGTTCCATGCGCTACGCACACTCTCTCCTCCGGGACGCTGTGCTGGGAGACTGACCGACCGAACGCCGGGAGGCGGTCAGACGACGCCGTCACTCTCTGAAGATGTCCCGGTTCCCGTTACTCGCTCGGCTCCGCCGCGCAGGCGAGGTCCTGCGGTGGGCGTTGCCCAGTGGTCAGGAATGCCGTCACCGCGTCGTTCGCGCACGTGTTGGGGCCGAACGGATAGACGTCGTGCCCGCCCTGGTCGGCCGTCACCATCGTGGCCCGCTTCCCGAACGCGTTCCGCAGCTTCCGGGCTTCGGCCAACGGTGTCCCCGGGTCGCGTTCGTTCTGCACCATGAGCACGTTCGACGGGCCCCGGTCACCGATGCGCACTGGCGGTTCGACCCGCTTGTCCGGCCAGAACGCGCATGGTCCGATGCTGGCCGTGGACCCGCCCAGCATCGGGTACTTCAGCCGGTCGACCGCGACGTTGCGCTGATAGTCCTGGACCGTCCCCGGCCAGCGTGTATCACTGCATATCACTGAAAAGCGGGAGGCCATGCTGTTCTCTATGTTCACTGCATATCACTGAAAAGCGGGAGGCCATGCTGTTCTCTATGTTCTCCGGCAACGGCAGTGTGGGCGGCAGAGGCCGGTCCCTCTCAAGCGCTTGCCAGGTGACGGCCAGCAGGGGCATGGTCGCATCGCTGTAGAGGTACTCGAACGTGAGCCCGCGGAACAACGTCCCGTCGATGCCCTGGACCGGCTTCGCCTCCAACCGCTTCGCGAGGTCGAAGAACTTCGCGGTCACCTGCTCCGGCGTGGTGCCCAGACCGTACTCGGGACGCGCGGCCGCGAACGCCGCGAAGTCCGGGAACCGGTCCTCCATTCCACGGGCGAACAGCCGCATGGCCGTAACGTCGTAACCGCCCGGGCCCAGGTTGCTGTCGAGCACGACCCGGTCGCCGCGCTTGGGGAACATCGTCGCGTACACCGCGCCGAGGTAGGTGCCGTACGAATGACCGAGGTACGAGAGCTTCGGCTCGCCCAGCGCCACCCGGATCCGGTCCATGTCGCGCGCGGTGTTCGTGGTGGTGGTGTGCGGCAGCATCCACGCCGTCCGCGAGGTGGCGCACTGCTCGGCGACGGTCCGCGCGTACCTCGCCTCCTTCGCGACGTCGGCCGCGGTGTGCGCGTACGGCGGGAAGTTGCGGCGTGCCTGCTGTTCCGGCGTCAGATCGCAGGTCACCGGCGCGCTGCGGCCGACGCCGCGCGGGTCGAAGCCGATCACGTCGTAGGAGTCCAGCACCTTCTGGGGCAGCCCTGAGCCGGCGATTCGCAGGGACGGAGAATCGAAAAATGGTCGAATTATCCCTCGCGCAACTGCATCCCTCGCTGGACGACCCCGTCCTGCTCTCGATGAACCTGCTGAACGACATCGCCTCGGACCACCCGCAGGCGGTGTCCTTCGCCGCCGGCCGACCCTACGAGGAGTTCTTCCGGGTTGAACAACTCTACGACTACCTGGGCACCTTCGTCGCACACCTCACCGAGGTGGTGGGGCTGACGGACGAGGAGGCCCGCAGAACCGTGTTCCAGTACGGGCGGACGAAGGGCGTCATCCACGACCTGGTCCCCGCTACCTTGAGATCGACGAGAGCATCACCGTCGACCCCGACACGGTGGTGGTGACCGTCGGCAGCCAGGAGGCGATGTTCCTGACGCTGCGGTCCCTGCGCGTCTCCCCGCAGGACGTCGTCCTCGCCGTCACGCCCACCTATTTCGGACTGACCGGCGCCGCACGCTTGCTGGACATGCCCGTGCTGGGCGTCGGGGACGGAGACGGCGGCCTCGACCTCGTCGACCTGGAGCATCAGGTGGCAGCGGCCCGCGCCCGCGGCCAACGGACGCGCGCCCTGTACCTCGTGCCCGACTTCTCCAACCCCACCGGTGTGAGCCTGGACCTGGCCACCCGGACCGCCCTGCTCGACCTGGCGGCCGATCTCGATCCGCTGATCATCGAGGACAACCCGTACGGCCTCTTCCAAGCCGACCCCGGCACTCGGCCGCCGACCCTCAAGGCGCTCGACACACGGCACCAGGTCGTGTACGTCGGCTCCTTCGCAAAGACCGGCCTGCCCGGCGCCCGCGTCGGCTTCGTCGTGGCCGATCAGCCCGTCGTCAGGGACGGCCGCACGGCGGGTACGCTCGCGGACCAGTTGTCGCTGATCAAGAGCAACGTCACTCTCAACACCTCCCCCGTCGCCCAGGCCGTCATCGGCGGCAAGCTTCTGCGCCACGGGTGCAGCATGCTTGCCGCGAACAAGCGTGAGATCGAGGTCTACCGCGCCAACCTGCGGCGCATGCTGGCCGGTCTCACCGCGCGCTTCGGCGCCACTGGCTCGGTGACGTGGAACACCCCGGCCGGCGGGTTCTTCGTCGTTCTCACGGTGCCGTTCACCGTGGACGACCGTTCGCTGCACAGATCGGCGCGCGATCACGGAGTCATCTGGACCCCCATGCACCATTTTCACACTGGCATGACCTCCTCACACCAGATTCGGCTGTCCTTCGGCCTGCTCGACGACGCGTCGATCGACGAAGGACTCGACCGGTTGACCGCCTTTGTGACAGCCGAGGCCCAGGCTTTCGGCCATTCCGCCTGATCGCCCGCCTCTCTGCGGTCGGAACGCCACCATGGCAAACAGCCGCCCGTATGCGCACGAGATCATGTCCGGCGGATTGACGCGATAAGGGGCGTCGGCGGGTGCGAAATCAGCCCTACGTCTGTGCGGAAAGCGCGCCGCTGTGTCGGTGATATCTCCATCGGCGTGCCCGCGTGCCGCCGCGCGGGTGATTTGGTGACCATTCAGCCTGAAAAGGATACCAATGATCAGACACATTGTGCTGTTCAAGTTCAATCCAGGCTTCGGCTGGCAGGACCCCGCGGCCCTCGCGGCCGAGCGGTCCTCACGGCTCGTCGGCGAGCGGATGCCCGGCCTACTGCACTGGCAGGTGGGCCGCAACATCGCCGACCGTCCGATCGCCTACGACTTCGCCGCGATCGGCCTGCTGCCCGACCAAGTCTCCCTGCGCAACTACCAGGACCACCCCTTCCACCAGGAATCCGCGGCGCTGTGGAGCGCCATCAGCACCTGGGTCGTCGCCGACATCGAGGAGTAACGCATGACCGTCGAACTGGGCTGGATCGACGTCCGACCCGCACCGGCCGGGCCGCCGACCATCGGAACGCTCGGCCCCGAGGGCACGAGCAGCGAGCAGGCCGCGCGGCTGCTGGGCACCCGCCTCCCCGGCAGGCCGCAGATCGTGCTCAAGACGACCTACGAACAGGCTCTGGAAGCCCTGACGGCCGGCACCGTCAGCCATGTGGTCGTCGCCAACGCCTATCGGGACATCCATCACTTCTACATGGCCGACGACATCGCGCTGGCCAGCATCTTCGTCATGGACACCCCGCTGTACGGCATCGCCCGGCGCGCCGACGGCGGTCCGCTGTCCGACCGCCCGAGTCTGGTGACGCATCCCTCGCCGCGACCGTTGCTGGACCAACTGTTAGCCATTACCCACCAGTTGTCCGAAGTCGCCACCGCGGACTCCACCAGCCAGGCAGCCCAGGCCGTGGCCGCACGCCGCTACGACCTCGCGCTCACTACCGAACCGGCCGCCACACGGCACGGACTGCGCTTCATCTCCCGGCTGCGGCCGATCCGCATGGTCTGGTCGGTCTTCGTCCGCACCTGAGCCCGCACCCCACCACCCGACCCGCCGGCTGAACACCTGTAGCTGCTCAGCTCCCGGTTCGCGATCAGACTGTCGGCCAGGCCACACGTTCACCGGCCCCCGACCGGATGCCGGCCGGACTCGGCGGAAACGGATCCCCTCGTTCTCAGGTGCTGCTCCGGGCACCTCAGCGCGCGTCCAAGGTCGCGGTCGCCGTATTCGCCTGGCCCGGCCGCGACCGGATCGGTCTGCTCAGACAATGCCCGGCTGCCATCCCGACCGAGCCGGCTTCAGCGTCGCTCTGGAAGCCGCCCGCGACACGGTGGTCAGCCTGATCGGAACGACCGCGGCGTCAGGACCGAGCAGCCGCTCCGACCTGGCGGGACACCCACCCATGCCCAGCCGGCGCACCGATCGCACCACTGGTTCCCGGACAACCTTTCAGGTTCTCACCGCTCAGGCGCGCGGTGCACGGCGAAGGAGACGATTGGCCGCCCGGCTGGAACCGCAGCAGGATTTTTGGAGTGGAGTCCTGGCCTTGAGCCCGGCATTACGCCGCGCCATGACCCAGATCTCGTGGAGGCATTCGACCTCCTGGAGCGGGACGACGTGCTCGTCGCTTTGGGACACGTCGCTGCCTTCGGTGGCTGGGGCCGGGCGGAGCCATCCGTGGTGCTCCTGACCAACGCGTCCCGAGATCAGGTCCTCCGGTTTCCGGTGCCTCAACGAGCATGGGCCCGGCCCCTGGTGCCCCGGTGACCGGCGTGGACACCAAGACGAACGAGCCGTACGCCGACTACAAAAACGCCGGGCACGAAGGGCGCACGACTTCGCCGGCCAGGCCGAGAAGACACTCAGCCAAGCTGCGCCTTCAGCCATCGCAGGACATCAGGTGTGACCGGGTCGGTGATGTCCGCGAACTCGTCGTGCCGCTTGAGGAACTTGGCGACGTAGGGGCAGACCGGGACGATCCGCATCCCGGATGCGCGCACGTCGGCGAGTGCCTGCTGGACCAGCTGCAGGCCCAGCCTCTGGCCGGCGAATGCCTCGTCGATCTCCGTGTGGAAGAAGACACGTTGCATGCCCAGGTCACGGTAGGCGGTCAGACCGGCGCGTCGGCCGTCGACCAGGATCTCGTACCGGTGATCGGCGTCCACACGCTCGACGACCGTGGTGGTGGAGGACTCGCTCATGGTGTGCCTTTCGTAAGGGAGGTCAGCGGGCCGGCGGGTTCCGGCGCGGTGTGATGACGGCGTTCGGCAGGGCCGGTGCGGGAAGGCGGCCGCCGGGAAGGTCCTCGATGACGCCGAAGCGGTCGGAGGATGCCTCCCAGTCCTCGCGGGCTTTCACCATGTCCTCATGGCTGCGGCCGATGAAGTTCCACCACATGACGATCTCCTCCCCGAAGGGAGGTCCTCCGAGGAGGATGGTCCGCGCCGGCGCGTCGGTCTCGTTCACCATCCGTAGGGTGTCCGCGCCGCGAGGGACGTATCCGAGTTCGGCAGGCCGCAGCACAGTGTCGATCAGACGGATGTCTCCGCTGTCCACGAGAAGGCCGTGCTCGAAAGCCGCATCAACGGCGAGAGTGAGCGTCACGTGCGGTTCGACGACGATCTCGGCGCCGAGCAGCGGCGTGAAGGTCCGGACCGGGGAGGTGCTTCCGGCGAGCGAGCCCAGGAAGACCCTGATCTCGGCCCCGTTGACCCGGGCGAGTTCGGGCACGTAGTGCTGGAAGTCCCGCTCGGCGTTGCGGTGTTCCTCGGGCAGCGCGACCCACAACTGGACGCCGTGGATGACGGTGGTGTTCGGGGTGGAGACCTCAGAGTGGGCGATGCCATGACCGCCGGTCATGAGGTTCATCTGGCCGGGCCGGATCAGGGCGTGGGTGCCGAGGGTGTCGCGATGTTCGACCTCGCCGCTGAACAGCCAGCTCACCGTCTGCAGTCCGGTGTGCGGATGCGGGGGCAGGTTCATGCCGCCCAACTCGGCGACCTGGTGCGGGCCGAAGTGATCGGCGAAGCACCAGGCGCCGATGAGTGTGCGCTCTCGCTGGGGCAGCGTCCGCCGCACACGCATCGCACGTGGACCGCCGAGGGGGACCTCTCTCGCCGACAGGGCATCGACCCTGGGGGCTCCGGTCGGCCGGTCATCTTCGACGAGCACACCGCAGAGCAGCGCAGCGGCATCGGTTTCCGTGTTGCTCACCGAGAGTACCCCCTACACGATCTGGTTGCTGCATCAACTATGGCGCCATGGAGGCAGGCCAATGGCCACAGCACCCGCCCGAACACAGGCCATTCCCAGCGTGGCCCGAAGGAGCCCCCGACGTGAGCAACCACACCCACAGCTCCCCGCCCCGCAGGATCTTCATCGACAAACAGAGCCCCAAGGCATTCCATGCCCTGGGGCAGGTCTCCGAGGCGGTCCGAGCAACGGCCTCCGAGGCCGGACTCGACCGCACCACCGTGGAACTGATCAACGTCCGCGTGTCGCAACTCAACGGCTGCGCCTACTGCCTCGACATCCACAATAGAGCGGCTCTGCGCGCCGGTGAGTCACCGCAGAGACTCGGAATCCTGAGCGCATGGCGGGACACCGGCCTGTTCACTCCCTCGGAGCGCGCCGCCCTGGCGCTGGCCGAGAGTACAACCGATCCGGCCAACGCCACGACCCAGGCTTCCGCCTACGAGACCGCCCGGCAGGTCCTCTCCGAAGACCAGATCTCAGCCGCGATCTGGGTGGCGGTCACCATCAACGCGTTCAATCGCGTGTCGATCATGAGCAAGCACCCCGTACCGCCGCGTCCCGACAAGTAGAGGCGGGTGGCCCGCCACACCGCTGACCTTGGACGTGGCCAGTGCAGCGGAGACTTGGTTGCAGTGTCGCGCGGGTCTTCATGAGGCGCGATCCGCTCTCAGCCGCCACCGCGGCGACGCTCACGCCGACCGCGTGACGTGGGCCGGGCCGCCCGCTCCAGACGGGATGGTTCCTCGTCCAGCTTCTCCGCCACACGCTCGGAGATCCGAGCCAGCAACCGCAGCTCCGACGGCGTGACGTTGTCAAGGAAGAGCTTACGCACCGCCTCCACATGACGCGGGACGGCGGCTTCGATCACCGCTCGCCCCTCGTCTGTGATAACCACGAACGTGCCACGGCCGTCTTCGGGACTCCTGTCCCGCACCACCAGACCACGCTTCACCATCCGGGCGATGTGATGGGACATCCGGCTCTTCTCCCACGCCAACGCCCTGGCGATGTCCAGAAACCGCCGCCGTCCCTCCGGTACGTCCGTCAACTCGACCAGTACGGCGAAGTCTGCAGGCGAAACGTTGGACTCCGTCTGCAACAAGCGAGACAACCGGACCATGAGCCTCTCATGCATGCGGACAAAGCTCAGCCACGCATGCTGCTCCTCTGCCGTCAACCTACGCACCGGCTCTTTCATGAAAAGGCCGCGGCCGCTCGTCGACGGTCCGGCCCTCAGTTCACAACGGTTGGCTCGGTCGACCGACCAGCGATGCCGCCCCAGCCGAAGGAGCCCCGCCGAGCGGGGAGCTCCCAGTGCCCCTGCTCCTGCCAGTTCAGCGGCACGACGTCGCGCCGTTGAAGACGCGTTCCCCTCATTCGGCATTCCGAGGGTGTCCCCGGAAAAGCGGCACCCTCGGGGCATGGCCCGCCGACGGTAGCGGGTCAGCTTACCTGGATGTTCGCGGCGTTCTCGGCGAGCCAGTCGTCGAAGCTCTTGAGCGCCGGGTTGATCTCCCGCAGAAGGTTCAGGTCGCGGGCGCCGGTGAACTCCTGGTCGAAGTCGCCGTAATACTGGAACATGTTGGCGATCTCCTCCCCCGCCGGGGCGCCAAGGGAGCGGAAGACATCGTAGGGCACCGACTGGAAGCGCACCGGCTCGCCGATCGCAGCTCCCAGCTTCTGCGCGTACTGGGCGCCGGTCAGGTGGTCGCCGGCGAGGCCGACGGTCCGGCCGATGAACCGCTCGCCGTCCTTGAGGATGGCGAGCGCCGTGCGGCCGATGTCGTTCACGTCCACGCCGGCCAGCAGCTTGCCGTCCGCGAGCGGCAGGGTCAGCGTCAGTACGCCGTCCTCGGCACGCTCGGGACCCATCGTCGACAGGAATCCCTGGAAGTAGAAGGTGGTGTTCAGGAAGGTGGTCGGCACCCCGGCCTGCCAAAACAGCTCGTTACCCTCGCCCTTGACGTCGAAGTGCGGGACGTTGTACTTCTCCTGCAGGACAGGCATCCGCTCGTCCTGCAGCGGCAGCAGTTCGCGGGTGTCCTCCAGCGTCGACCACACCACGTGCCGCAGCCCGGCATTCTTCGCGGCCCGCACCAGAACCTCGATCTCCACCCTCTCCTTGGCCGCCGAACCGTGCGCCCAGAAGTTGGTGACGAGGAAGGCGCCGTAGGCACCCTCGAACGCTTCGTGCACGGTCGGCTCGTCGTAGAAGTCCGCCCGCACGACCTCCGCACCGAGCTGCGCGAGTTCCTTGGCCGCGGGTGAGTCGGGGTTCCGGGTCAGCGCGCGCACGGTGAACCCCGAGTCCGGATCGGCGAGGATCGCCCGCGCGGTACCGCCTCCCTGTGCACCCGTGGCTCCGGCGACCGCGACGACTTTCTTCTCACTCATGCCATTACCCCTACCCGAGGAGATATTGTTGATGAATCAACTAAAGCGCATTCTGGTTGATTAATCAACGTGTGGCGCAGGATTCAGCCGTGATCGCCGCGAAAGTCGCCCGAGTGGCACAACGCCACCGGCCAGACGCCGGTTCGGCCCACACGCGGGCGGCGTTCAGGGCCGCCATGGCCGCGAGGAGGCCGTCCAGCGGCTTGACCACCGGCTTCACCCGAGCCAGAGGAGTTCTCCGGGCAGGACGCGGTGTCGGTGGCCGCGTGCACGCCGACCGGTACCTTGCAGCCGGCCCGCTTACCCAGAGCACCGCAGTACTGCCGGGCGACCCCGACCGAAGCGGTCCCGCACTTGCCCCGCGAGACCTATCCGCCCGGCTGGACCTCTGTCAGGCGCGCCGAACCTTCGGCCGACGGGGCGGAGGTCTGGCTACGCAGGCCCAGGCTCTACGCCGGGAGTACCACGAGCTTGCCGCCCGGGTGCCCGGACTGGCTCACTGCCAGTGCCGCCGCAACCTCGCCGAGGGGGTAGGTACCCGCGACAGGCACCTGCAGCCGCCCCGCCTCGATGAGGGCGAGGATGCCCCGGAGCGCTTCGGGACCGCCCGCTCCCGGCTCGGTCATGTGCACCTGGATCCCGGTGCTCGCGGCGTCGAAGGCTACGAGTGACAGGACCCGTGCCGGGCCGCCGGCGAGTACGATCGAGTCCGGGATCTCACCGCGACCGGAGGCGTCGAGGACCGCGTCGACTCCCCGGGGGGAAATCGCTCGTACGCGGTCGACCAGGCCCGTGCCATAGGTGACCGGTTCCGCACCGAAAGAGCGGAGCTGTTCATGGTTGCGTTCGCTCGCGGTGCCGATGACACGCGCACCGCGAGCAACGGCCAACTGTACGGCGAACATGCCCACGCCACCGGCCGCGCCATGGACCAGCAGCGTCTCACCCGCAGAGAGCTTCAGCTTGTGGAGAACCTCCCAGGCGGTGATGCCCGTACCGGCCAGGGTCGCGGCAACTTCCCACGGGACGGAGGCCGGCTTGGCGACCAGTGCGGCGGGGTCGGCGAGCGCGGACTGCGCGTAGGAGGGGGTAAGGGAGGCCCCCAGCACCTTGTCACCGATGCTGAAGGCGGTCACGCCCTCGCCGACCTGGTCGACCACGCCGGCCACGTCGGAGCCGAGGCCGCCCGGGAAATCGACAGGCATCACCTGGCGCATAAAGCCGTGCAGGATCTTCCAGTCGATCGGATTGACGCCTGCGGCGCGCACCGCGAGCCGTACCTGCCCGGGGCCCGCGGTGAGCGGCGGAACATCGACGACACGCAGCACATCAGGGGTGCCGTACTCGGAGAACCGCACGGCGAGGGACATTTGCTCAACTCCAGGATCTTGGGTGTCACCTGCGGGAAGCGGACACGGCCGCCGCGTCATCGACCGCAGGGCCCCGCGTGATCGCAGTACGGCTGAAGGCGGCTCTGCCCGCAGCCGCACAGCACGACCCTGGTCTCGGCGCGCGCGCCTTGCGGCGTGTCCACACTCAGCTCCCCGCGCACGGTCAACTGCCCGGCGGCACTGCGGGTGATCGTGGTCGGCCGGTCGGGGGATTCTGTCCCGCCCTCCACGAGTTCGTACTGGAGCGCGCCCGAGGGGCAGCGCCGCACCACCTCCGCCAGACGCTCGGCCGTAGTCTTGTCCGGCTGGATCCACGGTCGCTTCGTCGGGTCGAACACCTCGGGCAGGCCATGGACACATTCGGCGGCGTGCAGGCAGCGCCTGGCCTCGAAGGTCACCGTGATCGACTCCGTCCGGTATGCCTTCCGCTCGGATTCGCCGCTCATGCCCGCCTCCATTACTGCCGTGCTCGGCTTTCAGTCACTGACCTTGCTGCGGGACTGGTACAGCAGGTCCTGGTACTCGGGGTGCCGGCTGATCCAGCCCGCGAAGAAGGGACAGGTGGCCAGCACCCGCAGGTTCGCGGCACGTGCCTCGTCAAGGGCTGTACGAGCCAGCGCGGACCCGACTCCCCTGCCCTCGTACTCCGCCTCCACCTCGGTGTGCACGAACGCGACGAGCTCCTTCGTGCGAATGTATTCCGCGACGCCCGCCACCTTGGACTCTCCATCGACACGGGCCTCGTAGCGCTTCGCCTCGGGCACGTCACTCACTTCGACCGCCATGTGTCCTCCTTGTGGGGTCTGATCCCGCTCAACTCGACCGTATCCCGTCAGCCAAGACCTCACCCTAGCCTCACTGAGTTGATGCATCAACTTAACCCTCGACGACGTTCCTCGCCCGTCCGACAGGCATCGGTCCCGGCACGTTCCGGCTCGCGCATCGGGGGCCGGGTGTGCGGAAGTATCTTGGTCACGACAGACGCGGTCGCCCCCGATGGTTGCATCGCCGTCCTCGCCAGTAGATGAGCTGTCAACGATTTCGTTAGACTGCCCCCATGGACGCACCACCACGCTGGCTCAACCAGGAAGAGAAGGCCGCCTGGGACAGCTTCATCCGCATGCAGGAGACACTCGTCGGACGACTGTCCCGACATATCCAGGCCGACTCCGGCATGTCAGCCTCCGACTACCTCGTGCTCGTCAACCTCACCGAAAGAGGCGACGGGCGGATGCGCTTCTCGGACCTGGCCAAACGCATGGAGTGGGAGAAGAGCCGAGTGTCCCACCAGGTCACGCGGATGACGAAACGCGGGCTCGTGGCCAAGGAGGAATGCCCCGACGACGGACGCGGAGCATTCATCGTCGCCACCCCGGCCGGCTACAAGGCGATCGAAGAGGCCGCACCCCAGCACGTCGAGCACGTCCGCCGCCTGTTCATCGACGCCCTGACTCCCAACCAGCTCAGCACACTCGCCCGGATCTCCAAGCGCGTCCTGGACCACATGGAGAAACAACCGGACTGACCCGACGCGGGGACGCGACTGCCTGGATCACGGGGGTCAGCCCCCCCAACCCGGCGAGGACACCCTGGTGCGCAGACCGTCGGACGCAGGCCGGGCGGGGCGGATCCCACGGGAACGGTGACGGCGACCTCGGCCAGCCCGATGAACCGGACCAACCCGGTACTCAACCCCATGTGGGACTGCGGCCCGGCGGAGACATCACCTCGCCCGGCGTCACGTTCACCATTGGAGTTGGCACACCAGCCATACGGAGTACGACCGTTGGTCCGCCCAAATCTCACAGCACAGCAACATTTGCACGTGGACGATCCACGTCAAACACTGCTCACAGCCAACGCCCCCGCAAGCACGAGGATACAGACTCCCGAAAGCTGGCCGACCCGATGAGCGATCGATCCCCTATACGACCGAAACCTCCATCGAAGAATTCTCCTGGCTCCAACATAGAGGCCGCCAATGACGGCTTCAACGCCCATGTAGGCCAGACCTAGAAGGGCAATGTGTGGGGGCACCGCGAGATTGATCACGCCGTACTACAAAACTGCGGATGAGAACTGTCGACCAAATGAGCCGCAGGCAGGGAAGCGGTGGCAAAATACGTCTGATTGGTCATGGCGTGGCCTTCTCTTAATACCGAAGAACCCGATTAATACATCGGTTACGCCGAGGCGGACGGACACTGCGACGTCCACTCGGCGAGGTCGGAAACCGCAACGTAACGGACTGCCATCATCGCGGTAGCTGGCGCTTAGGGCCTTCATATCTGGGCCGTTCATCACGGCGGCTGTCGCGAACGCCCGTCGGGGCGTCGCGCGCGGACCGCCCCATTGCCCCGACTCAGGGCCGGGCGCCATGAATGGCCACAGACGCGGATCGCCCATCGCCCATCGCCCACCGTGGGAGGCTTTCACGGCCTTGTTGTCGCCCCCGCCGGATGCCACTGAGCACCAGTTCACCGCCGTGCAGTTGCAGCCACCATACCCCACTCTAGTTGACACATAAACCATAAGGATGTCATGGTTTACATGTCAACTAGATTGGCGGAGGTGGTGTGGGTGACCGAGCGGACCGCGGAGCAAGGCATCGATGTCCGGCGAACAGGATCCCCTCCCCCGTCTGCGCGCGAACTGCTGGCCGACGATGACGGCACGCGTGACCTGACGGGCAGCCAACCCGCGCAGGTCGCCCGGGACGGACGTCCCGCCCGGTCGTCGCGAACCACGCACCACCACACCCCGACACAACGAAAGCGTTGAAAAAAGTGAACACGACGGATGCTTCGCAAATCGAGTTCGGTATCGACAGCTTCGGAGACCGGCCCCGAAACGACCAGGGCGTGATCGTCTCGCACGCGCAGGCGATCCGCGCGGCCGTGACCGAAGCGGTCCTCGCCGACCAGGTCGGCATCGACGTTGTTGCGTTGGGCGAGCACCACCGGCCTGAGTACGCGATCTCCAGCCCTGAGACAGTACTGGCCGGCATCGCGACAACCACGAAACGCATCCGGCTCGCCTCGGGCGTGACAGTGCTGTCCTCGGACGACCCGGTGCGAGTTTTCCAGCGGTTCGCCACGGTCGATGCGCTCTCCAACGGTCGCGCCGAGGTTATCCTCGGACGCGGTTCCTTCACCGAGTCGTTCCCCCTGTTCGGGTACGACCTCAAGGACTACGAGGTGCTGTTCGAGGAGAAGATCGACCTTTTCCATCGGCTCCTGCACGAGAGGCCGGTCACCTGGGAAGGCACCACGCGTGCCGCCCTGCACAATGCGGACGTGTACCCGAAGACGGATTCGGGACGTCTCAACACCTGGGTAGGGGTCGGCGGGACACCGCAGTCCGTGCTCCGCACCGCTCAGTACGGCTTCCGGCTCATGCTGGCCATCATCGGCGGCGCCCCTGACCGGTTCGCTCCCTACGTGGATCTGTACCAGCGTGCCAGCGAGGAGTTCGGCACGACCGCACAGCCGATCGGGATGCACTCGCCCGGCTTCGTCGCCTCCACCGACAAAGAGGCCAAGGAGCTCTTCTACCCCGGGTACAAGGAGATCCGCGACCGGATCGGGGGGCAGCGCGGCTGGCCGCCGCTCCGCCGGGAGGAATTCGACGCCGAAGTGGACCGCGGGTCTCTGTATGTCGGCTCGGTCGAGACGGTCGCGAGCAAGATCGCTCATGCCATCCGGGTACTGAACGCGGGCCGGTTCGACTTGATCTACTCCGCCGCCGGCACCGTTTCCGCCTCCGCGCGTCTCCGTTCGGTCGAGCTGTACGGCACCCAAGTCATCCCTCGGGTCCGGGAGCTTCTGGCCGAGCAGCCCGCGGCCACGGCGGGAGCGACGCGATGACCAACCCTGTCACCACTATCGGGATCCTGGGAGCCGGGAAAGTCGGCACCGTCCTGGCGCGCCTGGCGGTCGCCGCCGGCTATCGAGTCCTGATCTCAGGGTCCGGTGACCCCTCCAAGATCGCGCTTACCGTCAAAATCCTCACCCCCGGAGCGACCGCCGTGTGGCCGGCCCAGGCCGCGGCTGCCGCCGACGTGGTGGTCCTGGCTCTCCCGCTCGGCAAACACCGTGACCTCCCAGTTCCGGAGTTGGAAGGAAAGCTGGTCATCGACGCGATGAACCACTGGTGGGAGGTCGATGGTCCCCGCGACGCGATCCTCCCGGCCGATACCTCTTCGAGCGAAGTCGTTCAGCGGTTCCTGACGGGCGCACGTGTCGTGAAAGCCCTTAACCACATGGGCTACCACGACCTCGAAGACGAGGCTCGTCCAGCCGGCGGTCTCGGACGCAAGGCCATCGCGCTCGCCGGTGACTCGCCCGAGGATCTCGCTGTGGTGTCTGCGCTGATCGACACGCTCGGATTCGACCCACTCCCCATCGGCGACCTTGCGGCGGGGGTCCGGCTTGAGCCCGCAACCCCCGCCTTCGGAGCCAATGTCGACGCCGACCAGCTTCGCGTGCTCACCGCCACCCCTGCTCCGACAAAACTTTTGGAACCCTCGTAACAGAAACACCGACTGTCAGGTGCAGCCCGATACCAGGGCGCACGCAACGCGGTTCTCACACGGCGTGAACGTTGCAATGATGCTTGGAGGACGAATGCGGCCCATCATTCCCGACTATTTGGCCGAGGTACTGAGAGATGTGGAGTCGGATGCGTCCGGAGAGCCGGCGGGATACATCCCTGAGCTCGCAGCAGCGGATCCCGAGCGCCTCGGTGCGGCCTTTGCCATGATTGGCGGAGAAGTCTATGGGGCCGGCGACTTCGATATCGAGTTCACCATCCAATCGATCTCCAAGCCGTTTGCATATGCGTTGGCCCTGTCTGATCGCGGATTCGACTCTGTGCTCGCCAAAGTCGGTGTCGAGCCGTCAGGAGAGGCGTTCAACGAGATCTCCCTCGAAAGCGACACCGGGCGCCCTCTCAATCCCATGATCAACGCCGGCGCGATCACCGTGCACTCACTGACCGGCACGGAGGACCTGAATCCGGCAGAGCGTGTGGAACGCGTGCTCCACGGCCTCTCGGCTTTCGCCGGTCGTCGGCTGAGGATCGATGAGGCGGTATGTGCGTCAGAGATGGAGAACGCGCACCGCAACCTCGCCATCGCGCACATGCTCCGCAGTCACGACATCCTCACCGAGGATCCCAGGCCCATCGTGGACGGCTACACCCGCCAGTGTTCCGTGCTCGTCACCACGCGAGATCTGGCCATGACGGCCGCGACGTTGGCCAACCGCGGTATAAACCCTCTCTCGGGTGAGCAGGTGGTTCCGGAAGCGGTGGTACGTCAGGTGCTGAGCGTCATGTTCAGCTGTGGAATGTATGACGCCGCTGGTGACTGGGCGACCCAGGTCGGTATTCCGGCGAAGAGCGGGGTGGCCGGGGGCCTGATCGGCGCGCTCCCCGGGCAGATCGGAATTGCCACGTTCTCACCACGACTGGACAGGCACGGGAACAGCGTTCGCGGGGTGTCACTGTTCGAGCGATTCTCTTCGGACATGGGTCTGCATGTGATGGGGGTCCCAGCCGCTGCGCGTGCCGTCGTGCGGTCCAACCATGTCGTCGGCAGCGGACCGAGCGCGCTCCGGGTCCTGCAACTGCAAGGTGGCATCGGCTTTGCCGGAGCCGAGAGAGTTGTGCAGGAAGCCGAGGGAATTTCTCCTTCGGACGTCAGGGTGGCTTTGGACCTGACAAGGGTCCATTCGATCGACGACGTGGCACGGCGCATGTTGCTGGAAGTCGCGCGCCGGCTGACGCTGGATGGTCACGAGGTCTACCTCGTCGATCCAGAATCGATCATTCCCGATCCCGATCCCGGCGATGGTGGCCGAGTCACGGTCGTCGACAACGTGGGACACGCTGACCTACACACTGCGACCGCGGGACGAGGTCAGATCCGTTGAACGCGCACGGTGAGATTCGTGCCCCACCGCTGGCCGATGCGGAGCCGCGACATCTCTGCACCCTCCGATAACACACAGTTTTCACACGCATGATGTCGGCCGGCGTTCGTTTCGCCGGCCAGAAGGGGAAGAAATCATGGGTTACATCACCGTCGGCACAGAGAACAGTACGCCGGTCGAGCTCTACTACGAGGATCAGGGTTCCGGGCAGCCGGTCGTCCTGATCCACGGCTATCCCCTGAACGGGCACAGCTGGGAACGCCAGACGCGCGAGCTGCTGGCCCAGGGCTACCGGGTCATCACCTATGACCGTCGGGGCTTCGGCCAGTCGTCGAAGGTGAACTCCGGTTACGACTACGACACCTTCGCCGCCGACCTGAACACGGTCCTTGAGACCCTCGACCTGCGGGATGTCGTCCTCGTCGGCTTCTCGATGGGCACCGGGGAACTCGCCCGCTACGTGAGTCGCTACGGTCATGAGCGTGTCGCGAAGCTCGCCTTCCTTGCCTCGCTTGAGCCGTTCCTCGTCGCCCGCCAGGACAACCCCGACGGGGTGCCGCAGGAGGTCTTCGACAACATCGCCGCGACCGCGAAGGCGGATCGGTACGCCTGGTACAAGCAGTTCTACGCGGACTTCTACTAGGGCTTTGTTAGGTCTTGTGGTGGGGTTCGGGTGTGGGCGCGGGTTGGCCGCATATCGAGCAGGCGCCGGTCCAGGTGGCCAGGATCTTCTGT
>NZ_JBIAXM010000030.1:0-110935 GCF_042896695.1 Streptomyces sp. NPDC001270
ACACGCGAAGGCCCCGCCCGCGATCACGCGGAACAAACAGGGCGAACCGACGGCACGGACATGCACTCACGACCGCTGAAGAATCGAGGCTAACGGGGCTTCTGACACCGGTTCAGTTTCCTTACGCCTTCGCGTCCTCGCTAGCGGGCACGAGCCGTCTGGCAGTACCGACCCGCCCCTACATTGTCGAGGCCGCTTCCAGCCTCACCCCCAACCCGGGGCTCAGCCTGCCTCCAGCTTCGACCAGTCACTGCGATGACCGGCGGCGGGCTCTTCCTCCCGTGCGGGTCCCTGGACAGCTTGAAGGTGTCCGCCAGATGCGGTCTGAGGCCGAAGGTCCGCCAGATCCGCGAGACGGTCGACTGGCTCAGACCGCTGGCTGCGGCCATTTCCCGTGTCGACCAGTGCGTGGCGTTCTTCGGAGTGGTCTCCAGGGTCCGCACGACCACCTCCTCCACCTTTTCGTCGCTCACCGTGCGCGGCGGGCCGGGCCGCGGTTCGTCGGACATCCCCTCAAGCCGGTCGGCCGCGAACCGCTTGCGCCACTTCGCCACCGTGACCGGGTGGACCCCAAGCTCCGCCCCTACCGCGGTGTTCGAACCGCCATCAGCACACGCGAGCACGATCCGGCACCGCAACGCCAGAGCCTGCGCGGACGTCGCCCGCCGCGACCAGCGCAGCAACGTCTCCCGCTCCTCATCCGTCAGGACCACTTCGACCGTCGGCCGACCCATACGCGCCATGAGCCCAGCCTACTTCTACAGCGAAATAAAGACTCGGGACACTAGTGTCGCTGGTGCACCTCGTGCAACCGGCGAGCACAGGGCTGGCGAGCACAGGGCCGACGTACACAGCCGACCGCGGTATTCCGGCATCCCGGCACCCTGCATCGGTGCTTGTGCTGCTTCCGCTGCTAGTGCTGCATCCACGCCCAGTCGCCGTGCAGCACCTCCGCGCCGGGCTGCCGGGTGCTGATCCTGACCACCTTCGACCTGGACCGGTACGTGTACACGGTCCTGTCGCTCGGGGCCGGCGGCGTCCTGCTGAAGGACGTCACCCCGGCGTACCTGGCGGCGGCCGTGCGGCTGGTCGACACGGGTGACGCCCTGCCGGCGCCGTCGATCACCCGGCGGCTGGTGGAGCGCTGCGCCGCGGAGACCGGCCGGTCGCCCGACGTGCACGGCGACCTCGCCGCCCTGACGCCGCGCGAGCGGGAGGTGCTGGCCCTGATGGGCCGCGGCCGGTCCCACACGGAGTTGGCGGCCGAGCTGACGTCGAGCGAGGCCACGGTCAAGTCCCATGTCAAGTCCCATGTGGCCCGGATCTTCGCCAAGCTGGGCCTGCGCGATCGTGCTCAGGCCGTCGTCCTCGCCTATGAGACGGGACCCCGCGAACGGTGAACGAGCCGCCCGGCTTCCCGGCCGATGCCCCGGCCGGCTCCGAGGCCGATTCCCTCCGGCGGCCGTTCGGCCTGGTCCCGTGGCCGAGTTCTGGGTGCCTCGGTCTTTTCGGCCTGGTCTCGTCGCCCAGTTCTCCGTGCTTCGGGCCTTTCGTCGCCCCGGTCTCCGCGCCCATCCCTCCGCATCCGAATCCCTCGGCTCATCCTCCGTCGGCCCCGGATCCACCGCGGGAACGGAGCCGCATCACGTTCCCGATCTTCCGCCTTTACCTCCCCTCGGGCTGGATGTCAAGACTTGATCTTCGCCGCAGGCGGGTTCAGATTGGCAAGCGCTTTCTAGAAAGCATTGCCCACCACGCAGCGTCAAGGGGGACGCCATGCGCAGCACCATGTCCGCCGGACCCGCGTACGCCGAGGCGGCCGAACGGCCGCTGTTCACCGGCAAGTACCAGCACCTGTGGGTCTTCCTGCTGTTCGGCTGGCTGGTCAGCTACGCGGACCGCTCGGTCACCGGCCCCGTCGTGGCCTGGATGATCGAGAACAAAGCCGGCCTGATCGGCGGTGCCTCGCATCCGGCCACCCTCGGTGGCTTGATCGGCTCGATGTTCTTCACCGGCTACGTGCTCACCCAGTACGCGGGCGGACGCCTGGGCGACCGTTTCGGCCGACGCGAGATGCTCGTCCTCTCCCTGCTGTGGGCGGGTCTGCTCACGCTCGTCTCCGGACTGGTGAGCGGCCTGATCGCCTTCGTCGTCGCCCGGGTCCTGACCGGGCTCGGCGAAGGCGTCTTCTACTCCAACGACCGCGTGCTGGTGATCGCCACCACGCCCGAGAGGCGCCGCACCCTGGGCCTGGGCGTGGTGCTGTCCGGCCTGTCGATCGGCCTGACCGCGGCCGTGCTGGTCACCCCGCACCTGCTCGACTGGGGCACCGGATCGCTGGGCCTGGGCAAGGACGCCTGGCGGGTGCCGCTGTTCGTCTTCGGTCTCGCCTCCCTGGTGGTCGCCTGCGCCACCTGGCTGTTCTTCCGCGCCCGCGGTGACCGCCCGCTGCGCCTGCTGCGGCCGGCGCTCCACCTGCTCGGCTATGCGCTGCCCGCCGCGGCCGCGATCACCGGGCTGTTCCTGCTCGCGGACGGCTTCGGCTGGCCCGACTGGCTCACGGCCATCGGTTCCGGCGTCCTCGCCGCGGCCGTGATCGCGTACGTGGTGCGCGGCATCGCCCGCCGCGGCCTGGCTCGCGAGGTGCTCAACGGCAATGTGTGGCTGATCTACCTGTCGTTCATCGCGGTGATGTGGAACCTGTGGTTCTTCTCGTTCTGGTCGGTGCAGATCGTCGCCCAGGCGGCGCACAGCACGCTCACCGCCTCCGCGCTGACCGCCGCGTTCAACGCCGGAGCCGGCATCATCGGCTTCCCCGTGGGCGGCTGGATCGCCGACCGGCGGGCCAGGCGGGGCAAGGGACGCAAGCCGCTGGCCGTCGTCTGCGCGAGCGTGCACACGGTGCTGGCCGTGGCGTTCGGGTTCAGCATCGCGGCGGGGCGGCCGTCCATGCTGCTGCTCGGCCTGATCCTGTTCGTCTCCGGGTTGTTCTTCAACGCGCTCCAGCCGATCGTGCACAGCATCCTCGGCGACCTGGCCGGACAGGAGCGGCGCGGTGAGGTGTTCGGTGTGTTCAACCTGGTGGCCGAGGTCGGCGCGGTGGCCAGCCCGGTGGTCGGCGGCGTGCTGTACGACGCCACGGGCAGTTGGGCGCCGGGTGTGTTCACCGCGGCCGGGGTGATGGCCGTCGCCGTCGTCCTCTACGCCTTCCTGCGCGAGCGCATCCCGGCCGTCGAGGCGTAGGCGCTTCGCCCTAGCGGCGCCGCGCCCGGCGGCGGCCGTACCTCCGTTTGCGGCCGTACCCCCTGCGGCCTGCGTCTGCCCTCGTCGTCGCGCCCGGCGGCGCACGGTCTCCTCCCCGACCGTGCGCACGGCGCGTACCGTCCCTCGTCCCGGGCCGGACAGGTGGGCACGGCCGGTCCGGGACGAGGGCACCGAACGGCCTTCGGCCGCACGGCCGTTGGGTCCCGGACAAGGGCCGACGAGTCCCGGACGCGGCCGGGCCGGCTACGGGACAGTGGGGGGTCGGGGCACGAGGGCGGCCCCGGTGGAGGTGACGAGGTGCTGCGGACTCCCGCGGGCAGGACGCGCCTGGAGATCCTCGCTTGGCTGAAGGACCCGGATGCCCACTTTCCGCGTGGGCGCCGCGTGGATCCGGCCGTGGACGGCGTACCGGCGCGGGCCGTCGCCGCCAAGCTCGGCGTGCCCTGCCGCGTCGCCGAGAACCATCTCCGTCTCCTGGCCCGGATCGGCCTGCTGCGCACCAAGCGGATCCGGCACCGCACCTATTACCGACGTGACGAGGCCCGCATCGCCGAGGTGTCCCGGCTGTTCGAGAAGGGCTGGTAGCCGGGCCGGCACGCAGACCGGCCATGGCCGGTCTGCGTGCCGCGCCGTCGAGTCCGACCCCAAGGGCGGAGTAAATCAGGACAATACGGGCGTAGAAGGTAAGAAGTCGTTGTGAAGCCGTGAGTGGCGCCGCGCCGACGGGGCCGGTGCGGCGCCCGGCCGTCCGGACCGACCGTACGGTGTGGTCGGGGTGTGACCCGGTTCCTCCTCGTTCTTCCTCCGGTGTCCTCGCGGGCACGCACCGGGTTCCCCGGCCCGGGGCCGTCGGCGGTCGCGGCCGTCGTCCGGGTGCCGGTACCTGCTGGCTGCCCGAGCGTAGTAAGACTGTCTACAGCACTGTCGACCAACTCCTCAGAACTGGATCCCATGAGCGCCATCTCCGTCGGTCAGGCCGCCGTCCTCGGAGTCGTCGAGGGGGTGACCGAGTTCCTCCCCGTGTCCTCCACCGGCCACCTCAAGATCACCGAGGGGCTCATGAACATCCCGGTCGACGACCAGTCGGTCGTCGGGTTCTCCGCCGTCATCCAGGTCGGCGCCATCGCCGCCGTGCTCGTGTACTTCTTCAAGGACATCGTGCGGATCGTCTCCGCCTGGGGCCGCGGCCTGCGCAACCGCGAGGAGCGGGTCCACCACGACTACAAGTTCGCCTGGTGGGTGATCTACTCGACCATCCCGATCGTCATCGTGGGCCTGGCCGCCAAGCCGCTGATCGACGGCGCGCTCGGCTCGCTCTGGGTGGTCGCCGGCTCGCTGATCGTCGGCAGCGGCGTCATGTGGGCCGCCGACCAGATGGGCCGGCACAAACGCGGCGAGGACGACACCTCCTTCAAGGACGCGATGCTGGTCGGCTGCTCGCAGATCCTCGCCCTGCTCTTTCCCGGCTTCTCCCGCTCCGGCGCCACCATGTCCACCGCGCTCATCCTCGACCTGGACCGGGTCGCCGCCACCCGGCTGTCCTTCTTCCTCGGCATCCCGGCCCTGACCGGCGCCGGCCTCTACGAGCTGAAGGACGCCCTGGGCGCGGGCGTGGGCGCCGCCCCCCTCGCGGTCGGCACGCTGGTCTCCTTCGTCGTCGCCTACGCCTCCATCGCCTGGCTGCTGAAGTTCGTCGCCCGGCACTCCTTCAACGCCTTCGTGATCTACCGGATCGTCATCGGCGTGGTGCTGTTCGGGCTGCTGGGCGCGGGAGCGCTGAACAGCTGACACCCACGGCGCGGACGGGGGCGTGCAGCCGGTACTCCAGGCTCCACGCCTTCGCTGTGCTTGCCCGGCCGGTCTTGACACCGTCCACCGCGCACCCGGAACATCGCTCCGTGAACCTGTCGGACAGCCGGACCGGTGGTCCGGGCCCATGGCGTGTCGGCGCGACGGAAGCGGCCCCCGGCCACCTCCGCGGTGCCGTCGAGCGCGATGGCATCGAGTGCGGCGTCATCGAGCGCGCCGTCCACGCGACAGGCGAAGCCTCCCGGCCCGCGCTCCGCGCGGCCCCGCGGACGACGGGCCCGACGGTCACCCGGACCGCCAAGGGCACCTTCGTCGTCGAGGCATGAGCGTGCGGTTCCCCGAAGGCGCGGCACACCGCTCGCACCCCGGACCGCCGACGGCCCCCTCTCTTGGACCGTACTCGTGACGCCGGCCTTCCCCGCCGCCGTCCCTGGTCCTCGTCCTCACGTACGCCGACGGCGGCGCCGCCGCACGCACCACAGTGCCGTGCCCGTCGCCGGCCGTCGGATCGCCGGCGGGCGGGCCGGTACCCCGGCCACGGCCGCCCGGCGCGTCGCCCACCGGAACCGGCGTGCGAACCCTGTGCCGGTCCCTCCCGACTCACCCACGAGCAGGTAGTGATGGACAGCAGCTCTCCCGCGGACGCACCCGTCGTCCGCGCTCCCCTCCACGCCCCCGTCGCCCACCTCGTACGCGGCGGGGTGATCGAGGGCGTCCACCACGGTTCCGTCGTCGTGCTCGGCGCCGACGGCGAGGCCGCGTTCCGACTGGGCGACACCGAGGCCGCGTTCTATCCGCGCTCGGCCCTCAAACCCGTCCAGGCCGTGGCCATGGTGCGGGCCGGGCTGCCGCTCGACGGCGACCTGCTGTCGCTCGCTGCCGCCAGCCACTCCGGCGAGGAGCGCCATCTCGCCGGGGTCCGGCGGATCCTCGACCTGGCCGGCCTCGGCGAGGAGGACCTGCGCAACGTGCCCGACATGCCGTTCGACCCCGTCGTACGCGACGCCTGGGTCCGTGCGGGCCGGGGCCCCTCGCGGCTCGCCCAGAACTGTTCCGGCAAACACGCGGCGATGCTCAGCACCGCCCGGCTCAACGGCTGGTCCCTGGCGGACTGTCTCGACCCGGCCCACCCGCTCCAGCGGGCGATCGCCGAGACCGTCGAGGACCTCACCGGGCAGCGTGTCGCCCGGGTCACGGTGGACGGCTGCGGTGCCCCGCTCTTCGCCGTCTCCTTGCACGGCCTGGCCCGTGCGGTCGCCCGGATCGTCACCGCCGCACCCGGCACGCCCGAGGCGCGCGTCGCCGACGCGCTGCGGGCGCACCCCGAGATGGCGTCCGGGGCCCGCCGGGACGTGGCCGCGCTGATGCGGGCCGTGCCCGGTCTGCTCGCCAAGGACGGGTTCGAGGGGGTGCAGGCCGCCGCACTGCCCGACGGACGCGCGATCGCCGTCAAGATCGCGGACGGCGCGTCCCGGGCCCGGATCCCGGTCGCCGCGGCCGCGCTGGCCCGCGCCGGGGTCGACCCCGCGCTGCTCACCGAGTTCGCGGGCGAGTCACTGCTCGGCGGGGGAGAGCCGGTCGGCTGCATACGCCCGGTGCCCCCGCTGGATCCCCACCCGGTGAGTGCCTGCGCCTGACACGTGGTGCCGTGACCGGCGGCCCTCGGCTCCCACCCCGCTCACCGGGCGGTCCGGGTGCGGACCGGCGTGCGCCGTGCGGGCTGGTAACACGCCGGTCACGAGCAGGTCTCTCGCCGGTGAGTGGCGCGTCGCCTTCCGGCCACCCGGCGTTGACACGCTTGCCGAGTGTTGGCCATGGCTTTCCCCGTCGATCTCCGCCGCTGCCAGATGCTCGGTCTGGCCGGTACCGCCTTCCTCGCGCTGGGCGGTGAGAGCGCCGGGGCCTTGCCGGTCCAAGAACTCCTGGCGCCCTCGTCGGCCCGGGCGGCCCTCGGCCTGGTCGGGGTGTACTTCGGCGTCGTCCTGCTGATCGCGGCCTGGGCGCTGCTCGGCCGCGTCGTGCGCGGCCCCGAGCCCCCGACGCCGCGCGCCCTGCTGCTGGTCCTCGCCGTCTGGGCGAGCCCGCTGCTGCTCGCGCCGCCGCTGTTCAGCCGGGACGTGTACAGCTACCTCGCCCAGGGCGCCATGGTCGACGCGCACCTGGACGTGTACACGCACGGACCCGCGCAGCTCGGCGGCCCGCTCGCCGACGAGGTCGCCCCGGTGTGGCAGCACACCGCGGCCCCTTACGGACCGGCCTTCCTGGGCGTCGCCGCGGCCCTGTCGGGCCTCACCCGCGGCGAACTCCCCGCCGGGCTCGTCGGGATGCGGCTCGTCGCCCTTGTCGGCGTCGCCCTGATGGCGGCCGCGCTGCCCCGGCTGGCCCGGCACAGCGGCGCCGACCCGGCCGCCGCCCTCTGGCTCGGCGCGCTCAACCCGCTGGTCCTGCTGCACCTGGTCGCGGGCGCGCACAACGACGCGATCATGCTCGGGCTGCTCGGCGTCGGCCTGGTCGCGGCGCTCGGCCGGTGGCCCGCCCTGGGAGCCGTTCTGGTCACACTGGCCGCCCTGGTCAAGGCGCCCGCCGCGCTCGGCCTCCTCGCCGTGGTGGTGCTCCAGGTGCGCGCGGGCCGCGGCCCGTTGCGCGCCCTGCTGACGACGGCGGCCGCGGCGGGCGCCACCACGGTCGCCGCGACGGCCGTGGCCGGTACCGGATACGGCTGGATAGGCGCCCTGGACACCCCGGTCTCCTCGCACAACTGGGCGCTCACCAGCCTGCTGGGCCGGGTCACCGGAGCGCTGCTCGAACACCTCGGCAGCGGCCTGGCCCCCCTCGCCGTCCCCGCCTGGCACGCGCTCGGTCTCGCCGCCACCGCCGTCGCCGTCCTCGCCATATGGCTGCGGCAGCGCCCCAAACCCGTGTACGCGCTCGGGCTCAGCCTCGCGGTCGTGGCCGCCTTCGGCCCGGCGATCCGCCCCTGGTACGCCCTGTGGGGCCTGTTCCTGATAGCGGCCGCGGCCCCCAGCACGTCGATACGGCACCGGGTGGCCGCCGTCACGGCCACGCTCGCCCTGGCCGTGCTGCCCAGCGGTGACCCCGCCGACACCGGACAACTGGTGCTCGCCGTCTCCGGCGGTGTGCTCGCCGTGGTCGTGCTGTGGCAGGCCCACCAGGCCGCGCAGGCCCCGGCGCTGGGCCGGGCCGCATGAGGGCACCGCGTACGGAACGGGGCCGGCTGCTCCTCGTTCTGGTCCTCGTCGCCGCCGTGACCGCGTTCACGGCCACCGTCCCGCTGATGCGCGACTTCTTCGACCTGCGGGTGTACTACGGCGCCGTCGACACCTGGGTGCACCACGGCGGCCGGCTCTACGACTTCCGGGTCCCGGGCACACCGTACGGCTTCACCTACCCGCCGTTCGCCGCGGTCGTCATGCTGCCGATGGCCCTGATCGGACTGCACCTGGCCATGGCGGTGTCCCTGCTGTTCAACCTGGCCGCGCTGGCCCTGGTGCTGCGTCTGCTGGCCGGGTCGCGGTGGCGCCGCCACGGCTGGTACGGCTGGTCGCTCGCCGCGTGCGTGCTCGCGCTGTTCGAGCCGTTGCGCGACACCTTCAGCTTCGGCCAGGTCAACCTGCTGCTGCTGGCGCTGGTCCTGGTCGACGCCAGGCTGCTGGCGACGGGCCGGAGCCGCTGGGCGGGCGTGGGGACGGGCCTGGCCGCCGCCGTCAAGCTGACGCCCGTCGTCTTCATCGGCCTGCTGCTGCTCGCCCGCCGCTGGCGGGCCGCGGCCTGCGCCTCGGCCGTCGCCCTGGGCGCCACCGCCCTCGCCGCCTGGGTGGACCCGCGGGCCTCGCGTTTCTACTGGACCGTGGCGCTGTGGGACACGAACCGGGTGGGGCACCTCGACTACGTGTCGAACCAGTCGCTCCAGGGCGTGCTGGCCCGGCTCGGCGAGACCGGCCGTCCGCTGTGGGCGGCGGCGGTGCTGCTGGTGCTGTGCCTGTGGGCATGGCGGACGCGCCGGGCGGTGGCGGCCGGGGACTGGACGGGCGCCTTCGCGCTGACCGGCCTGCTGGCCTGTCTGATCAGCCCGATCACCTGGGTGCACCATCTGGTCTGGCTGCTGCCGTCCTTCGCGGTGCTGCTCCGCGCCGGGCACCCGCGGATCGCGGGTGCCCTGTACGCGGTGCTGTGCACCAGCGTGGTGTGGCTGTGGTTCGACGACGCGTCCGGCGTGGACGGGTTCCTCGGCAGCAACATCTACACCTGGATCACGCTCGGTCTGCTGACCGGTCTGCCGGTCGGTCAGCCCCGGGCCGCCCGCCCGTTCTTCTTGGCCCGCAGCGCCAGTGCCACGGCCCCCGCGCCCAGACCGGCCACGCCCGCGATGACGCCGAACTCCGACCAGCCGGAATCGCCGTCGGGCACGGACGCGGCGACCGGCGCGGCGGACGGGGTCCGGGACGGGGCCGCGGTCGGCCGGGGCTTGTCCACCAGCGCGTCCAGCGAGCCGACCGGATCGACGCGTCCACCGGCCGCGAAACCCCAGTCGAGCAGTGCGCGCGCCTCCTCGTAGACGGTCAGCCCGTCGTCCTCCTGGGGGTTGAGCACCGTCACGACGAGAGTGTGGCCGCCCTGGCGGGCGGCGGCCACGAGCGTGTTCCCGGCGTCGCTGGTGTAGCCGTTCTTGATGCCGATCAGACCCGGGTACCGTGCCACGCCGTCCGCGCCGGTCAGCAGCCGGTTGGTGTTCTCGATCCCGTACGACCCGCCCTCGCCGGGGAAGGCGGCGTCGACGGTGGAGCAGTAGCGGGCGAAGTCGGGGTTGCGCAGCCCGGCCCGGCCGAAGACGGCGAGGTCGAACGCCGAGGACACCTGGCCGGGCGCGTCGTAGCCGTCGGGCGAGATGACATGGGTGTCGCGGGCCCCCAGGGCGCGCGCCTTGGTCTGCATCCGGGCGACCGTGGTGTCCCAGCCGCCGTCCAGCGAGGCCAGTACGTGCACGGCGTCGTTGCCCGAGCTGAGGAAGACGCCTCGCCACAGGTCGGCCACCTCGTAGGTCAGGCCCTCCTTGACCCCGACGAGGCTGCTGCCGGGTCCGATGTCCGCCAGTTCCTGCCCGCTCACCGTGTGCTGGACACTGCCGGGCACGACCGGGAGCACGGTGAGGGCGAACAGCGTCTTCAGGGTGCTGGCAGGCGGCAGCTCGCGGTGTGCGTCGTGCGCGGCCAGCACCTCGCCGCTCCCGGCGTCGGCGACCAGCCAGGACAGCGCCGTGACGTCGGGCACCTCGGGCGCCCCGGAGCGCGGCCTGACCTGGATGCCGGAGTCGAAGAGGAGCGCGGGCCGCGGCACCGCGGCCTTCGCCGGGCCCGGCGAAGGGGCGACGGTCCGCGGGCGGGCGATGGCCGCGGGGGGCGTGAGGGCCAGCACGCCCGCCACACACAGCGCGCAGGCCGACACGGCCATCCGAGAGGAAGATCCGATTTTCATATGAGCAACGTAGGAACGGAGGTGTCGTGCTCCGCGCTGCCAGGGCCGCACGGCGTTCGGGAGCAACCCGGATGCCCCACACGAGTCACCCCGAGCCTGCCGCCCCGGCATCCGGGGACGCCGTCCGCCGCGGACGGACCTCGCCGGACCGTGTGCGTCTCCGGCGCCGCGGTGTCCCTGACGGCGCGTCGCTCCCGGAGGCGTGTCGTGTGTGGTGGGGCATGGCCTCCGGTCGTGTCCGGCCCGGCTGCGTACGGTACCGGCGGTGTGCCGCGCACGGCGCATCGCCCGGCGGTGTGCCGCGCCCACTGGTGTGGCGACGGCTGGTGTGGCCACTGACGGATGGGGCGGCCGATGGTGTGGCGACCGATGACGCGGCCACTGGCGGAGGTGGCGGCCGGGCGGTGCGGCAGTCGCTGGTGCGGTGTCCGGTGGTGTGGTGGCCGGTGGTTCAGCCGGGCGGCAGGGTCGGCTGGACGCGGCGCAGAAACGTCGCGTTGTCGGGGGTCTCCCGCATCCGCTGCAGCAGGGTCTCCACGTTCGCGGGCCCGCCGTCCCTGCTCCACAGGGCTCGGCGCAGGCCCCGTACGGTGGTCAACTCGGCCGGGGGCAACAGCAGTTCCTCGCGGCGCGTACCTGAGACGGTGAGGTCGACGGCGGGGAAGACGCGGCGCGCGGCGAGTTGCCGGTCGAGGCGCAGCTCCATGTTGCCCGTGCTCTTCAGCTCCTCGAAGAAGAAGTCGTCGGCCCGGGAGCCGGTCTCCACCAGCGCGGTGGCGAGGATCGTGAGCGAGCCGCCCTCCTCGGCCTGGCGGGCGGCGCCGAAGAACCGCTTGGGTCCGAGCAGCGCCGCCGCGTCGACGCCGCCGCTGAGGGTGCGGCCACTGGTGCTCGCCGCGTTGTTGTGGGCCCGGCACAGCCGGGTCAGCGAGTCGAGGAGGATGACGACGTCCGCGCCGTCCTCGACCTGCCGCTTGGCCCGTTCGATCACGAGTTCGGCCAGCGCAATGTGCTGTTTGGGCGTCCGGTCGAAGGTCGAGGCGTACACCTCGCCGTGCACGGAGCGCCGCATCTCGGTGACTTCCTCGGGGCGCTCGTCGAGCAGCACCACCATGAGACGGCACTCCGGGTGGTTGCCGGCGACGGCGGCCGCGAGCTGCTGGAGCAGCACGGTCTTGCCGGTCTTCGGCGGGGCGACGAGGAGTCCGCGCTGGCCCTTGCCGACGGGGGTGAACAGGTCGACGACGCGGCCGGCCGCCCCGGACGCCGGGTGCTCCAGCCTCAGTCGCCGGTGCGGGTGCAGGGGGGTGAGGTCGTGGAAGTGGGGTCGGGCGCGCAGTTCTCCGGGTGTCCGGCCGTTGACGCGCTCGATCCCGGTCAGCGCGCGCTGCGGTCCGCGGACGCCTTCGACGAGGTCGCCCTTGCGCAGGCCGTACCGGCGGACGAGCGCCGGCGGGACCTGCGGGTCGGACGGCGCGGGCAGGCAGTTCTCCGCCCGTAGCTGCCCCTTCCCGTGTGCGTCGACGTCGAGGACACCGACGACCTGCCGGTCGTCCGGAGCCTGTGCTTGTGCAGGGGGGTGTTCGAGTGTGGTGGTCATGAAGGGGGTCCTTTCGCGGACACGGGGCCCGGTGTCAGGCGGGTGAGGGGAGGGGGAGGGGCCGCGAGGGGCGGGCGCACGAGAGCGCCGCGGCGGCGGACGACACCTCGGTACGGGCAGGGCGTCAGTGACTGCCGACAAGGTGCTGTGGGAAACCGACGTACCGGCCGGAGAACGGCCGTGATGACGGTGACTTGAGAGAAAGAAGCACTGGCGCCCTCGACGGGGCGTGGAAAAGTGCTGCTTGCACTGTACCACTCGTGGCGGAACCTTGGAGGCGGCCCGAGCCCAATGGGTTTGACCGGCGGGCTCACGGTGGCCCGAGTCGGAGGGGACGGCACGCGCTGCCCGTGACGACGTCCGGTAGATACGGCGGTCGACGGCCGGCCGTGGAGCGCCACTCCTGACCAGCACAACGCATCGGTGGCCTCCTCTGTTCCCCCCGACCGTCCGCGCACCGGTGCGCGGACCCCTGCGGGTGGGCAGAATCGGATCCGCTCCACCGGGCCCGATCGACTTCGTGCACCGCCCCCGGTTCGTCCCCCGTGCCACGCCCGATCCACCCCCCGTCCCGAGGAGTTCAGCCATGAACAGGACGCCCGCGGAACCGCATCGCATGGACCCCGCCGGCGGCTGCCCGCACGCGGCCAACGCCCGGCTGCCGGCCCGCGGAGCCGTCGCTCCGGTCGTGCTGCCGGGGGAGGTCGAGGCGATGGCGGTCCTCGGGCACGACACACTCAGGGAGTTCCTCACCCACCCCGATGTGGCCAAGGACGCCCGGCACTTCACCGCGCTGGTCGAGGGGCGGATCCCCGCGGGGTGGCCGCTGGCGACCTTCGCGACCGTGCGGGGCATGACGACCGCCGACGGGGACGACCACCGCCGGCCGCGCGCTCTGGTGAGCAGGGCTTTCACACCCCGGTGCGTCGCCGGACCGCGGCCCCGCGTCGAGGAGTTGACGGTGGCCCTGCTCGACGACCAGGTCCGGGCGGCAGCGGCGGACGACGGAGTCGTCGATCTGCGGCGGCAGTTCGCGCTGCCGCTCCCGCTGGGCGTCATCAGCGAGTTGCTGGGCGTGGACGCGCGCCACCGCAACCGGCCGCACCACCTGTGCAACCAGGTCGTCGCCACCGGTATCACCCCCGCAGGCGGTCGCCGCCAACCGCGAACTCGTCGCCGTCCTGGGCGAGATCGCCACGGCCCGGGCCGCGGCCCCCGGCGACGATCTCACCAGTGCCCTGATCGCTGCCCGTGACGACGACGGCGACCGGCTCGACGCGCAGGAACTGAGCGGCACGCTCGTCCTGATGACCATCGCCGGGCACGAGACCACGCTGAACCTGATCACCAGCGCCGTACGAGCGCTCGTGGCGCACCGGGACCAGCTCGACCTCGTCCGGGCGGGCAGAGCGAGCTGGGACGACGTGGTGGACGAGACGCTGCGCTGGGACGCGCCCGTGAGTTACTTCCCGTTCCGCTACCCCGTACGGGACCTGACGCCGGACGGCACCGTCATCCCGCGGGGCACCCCGGTGCCGGCCGGTTACTCCGCCGCCGGCCGCGATCCCGCCGTGCACGGGCCGGACGCCGGCCGGTTCGACGTCACCAGGGCCGCGCGGCCCGGCGCCGTACGGAATCTGTCCCTCGGGCACGGTGCCCACTACTGTCCGGGCGCCCCGCCCGGCTGGAGGCCACCGTGGCGCTGGAGCGGTTGTTCGGCCGCTTCCCCGGGCTCGACCTCGCCATGGCGGAGGACGACCTTCCGCGGCATGCCGGTTTCGTCGGCAACAGCGCCGGGACGCTGCCGGTGCGGCTGGGCGTCTGAACCGGCGACGGGCAAAGGCGACGGCGGATTCCGGCGTCCGCAGGATCAGCCCCCGCTCACACCTTGATCAGACCCCGCTCCGACCCTGCTCGGATCGTGACCAGGCCACGATCACACCTCGATCGGACCCCGCTGTTTCCGCTACTTGGCACTCAGGAGATGGCACCAAGGGGGGAAACAACGGCGCCGTCGCCCGTCGTGGCAAAGGTGGTTCCCCTCCGCTGACTACCATGCGCGGGATCTGTCTTCACGCAATTTCGGATTGTCTAGGGGTAAGGGCCGTGAAGGAATTGAACGACATGGGCGCGACGATTCCACGACATGCCGCGAACGAATGCCGCGCACTGGACCGCGGCGGTTGCGTGCCCGGGTGAGCCGTCGCCGGTCCGATCGCCGCGGGCGCCCGCGGCGCGCCCGCGACGAACAGCCCCGATGAAGCTTCTCAGCGTCCCTCGGACCTGATCCCCCACGGCGGCGAGCCCGAGACCATTCCGCGGCCGGCCCGCCGCTGCCCGAGCCGGAAAGAGAATTCATGCTGTTGTCTGCCCTGCTGGGAGCCGCCGATCCACCGCAGCTCCTTCCCGCGCGTGAGCAGATGGCGTTCACCCTCGGCTTCCACATCATTCTGGTGCCCTTCGGGGTCGCATTCACCTTCATGATGCTGATCTGCCACTACCGGGCGCTGCGCCATGACGATCACCAGGCGCTGCTCCTGGCACAGCGGTGGTCCAAGGTGGCCGCTGTCCTGTTCGCGGTCGGGGCGGTGTCCGGCACCGTGCTGACCTTCGAACTGGGGCTGCTCTGGCCCGGACTGATGGGCACGTACGGGGCGGCGTTCGGATTTCCGTTCGCCTATGAAGGGCTGTTCTTCTTCCTCGAAGCCATTTTCATGGCCATTTACATCTACGGCTGGAAGAGGCTTCCCGCGTGGCCGCACTTCTTCACCGGCGTCGTGGTCACCCTGGCGAGCGTCGGCGGAACGGCCTCCGTCATCGCGGCGAACAGCTGGATGAACCAGCCCGCGGGCATTGTCGTGAAGGACGGACGGGTCACGGACGTGTTCCCGGGCAAGGTGTTCTTCAACGGCGCCTTCTGGTGGGAAATGGTGCACATGCTCCTCGCGTCGTACATCGTCGCGGGGTTCATGGTCGCCGGAGTCTATGCGTGGGGCCTGCTGAAAGGACGCCGGGACCGCTACCACCGGTTGGGATTCCTCGTGCCGTTCACGGTCGGGGCGATCGCCATGCCCTTGCAGTTCCTGGTCGGTGACACGATCGCCCGGCAGGTCTTCGACCGGGAACCGGCCAAGTTCGCGGCCATCGAGATGGTCCCCAGGACCGGTGACCACGTACCCGAGGTCCTGGGCGGCGTCTTCATCGACGGCAAGGTCCGTTACGGCATTCCCCTGCCCGACGTCGCGTCGATCCTCGCGGGTTTCAGCCCGTCCACCACGATCAAGGGTTTCGACGCCATCCCCCCTGCGGTACGTCCCGACGACGCGGTGGTCAGCGTCGTACACCTCGCCTTCGACGTGATGGTCGGGACCGCCTCCCTGCTCCTCCTGCTGGCCCTGTGGTTCGGCTGGCTGTGGTGGCGGCGGCGCGAGGTGCCGACGAACCGCTGGTTCCTGCGCGGTGCCGCGGTCTCCGGCGTGGTCGCGCTGCTGTCCCTGTGGAGCGGCTGGGTGGTGACCGAGGTGGGCCGGCAGCCGTGGACCGTGGTGGGGCTCCTGCTGACGAGGGACGCGGTCGCCACGCAGGGCAATCTGTGGCCGCTGTTCGCCACGGTCCTCGCCATCTATATCTGCGTCGGCACCGGCGCCCTGCTGGTCCTGCGCGCCATGCACCGTCGCTGGCTGCGCGAGGGCACCGACGCCGTCGTGGTCCCGTACGGTCCCCAGCCGGCGCCGGCGACGAACGGGCGCACACCCGGAGCTGATGACGTATGAGCACACTGATCGCCGCGGTCCTGTTCGTCGGCGTCATCGCCTACGCCCTGTTCGGCGGGGCCGACTACGGAGCCGGCTTCTGGGACCTGACCGCCGGCGGCCGCGAGCGGGGACGTCCCGTCCGGGAACTGATCAACCGCTCCATCAGCCCGGTGTGGGAGGCCAACCACACATGGCTGATCTTCTGCCTCGTGACGATCTGGACGGCCTTCCCACAGGCGTTCACCGCCATCACCACCACCCTGTACATCCCCCTGGGCCTGGCCGCGCTGGGCATCGTGGCGCGCGGGGCGAGCTTCGCCTTCCGGCACGCGCTGTCCCACAGCCGGGGCGAACTGGCCACCGGTGTCGCCTTCGCCTGCTCCTCGGTGGTCACCCCCTTCTTCTTCGGCACCATCGCGGGCGGGATCGCCTCCGGCCGGGTCCCCTCGGCGGGCCGCGGCGACCCGATGTCCAGTTGGCTCAATCCGACCGCCGTGCTCGGCGGCGTGCTCGCGGTCACTGTCTGCGCCTACCTCGCCGCCGTGTTCCTCACCGGACAGGCCCAGCGCCGGGGGAGCACCTCGCTGGAAAGGGGGTTCCGCCTCCGGGCCGTCGGCGCGGGCGTCGTCACGGGACTGGTGGCCCTCGCGGGCGTGTTCATCCTGGACCTGGACGCCCCGCGGCTGTTCCACCAGTTGAGCACGGTGGGCGCGGCACTCCTGGCCGTCTCCGGCCTGTGCGGTCTCGCCGCGCTGCTGCTGTTGCGCAAGGGCCGACCGCCCGTCGTGCGCACCCTCGCGGCCCTCGCGATCGCCGCCGTCGTGGCGGGGTGGGGAGTCGCCCAGTACCCCTACCTCCTGGGCACGCACCTGACCATCCATGAAGCGGCGGCCCCGGCGGCCTCCTTGTGGATGCTGTTCGCGGTCTCCTGCGTGGCGGCGATCCTGATCGCGCCCTCCCTCTACCTGCTGTACAGCCTGCAACTGCGCCGCAAACTCGGCTGACGACGGAGCACGATCCCACGATGACGACCACTCACCCGGTTCTCAGGTCCGCCGCCTGTGCCGCCCTGCTCGCGCTGGCCGCCGTCGGCTGCTCGGGCGGCGGTGACGGCGCGGGCCGCGCCGAGACACCTCGGCGGACGGCCACGGTGCGGGCCTCGCCGTCCGCCACCGCGCACCCCTTCCGGCAGGTGCCGAGCAGCGCGGAGTGCCGCAGGGTGCTCGGCTCTGCCTGCTACACACCGGACCTGGTCCGCACGGCCTACGGCATCGACCGGCTCAACTCCTCCGGGCTGACCGGCGAGGGCCGCACGGTCGTGGTCTACGAGCAGGTGGTTCCGGACACGCTGAGGCGGGACTTGGAGACCTTCAGCCAGGCGATGAAGCTGCCGGAGCCGGAGCTGACCGTCGACCGCTACGATCCGGCCGGGCGCATCGCCCCGTTCGACCCGAAGAACTCCCAGATGGCGGTCACCGCCATGGAGACCACCCTGGACGTGCAGATGGTCCACATGGTCGCCCCGGACGCGAAGATCGTCGTCACACAGATCGGACTGCCCGCCGCCGTCTACCGTCCCGGACCCTCCCCGTCCGGCACCCCCGAGCCCACCCCGGACGAGGAGGCGGCCCGGCAGGCCGCCGACGGCGCGGCGGTGGGCGCCGGGCTCATCCTCGACGGCATCGCCGACAGTCTGAACAGGCATCACCCGGACGCGATCTCCATCAGCTTCGGCGTCGAGGAGTACACGGCGGCCGGGAACAGCGGCCGGCCCGCCCAGAACCTGGCGCGGTTCAGCGGTCTGCTCGCCCAGATCGTGGCCGGTGGGGTGTCCCTGGTGGCCAGCGCGGGCGACTCCGGTGCCGCCCCGCCCATCGGGCCGCACGGCGAGCGGGTCAAGTCGGTGTCCTGGCCCGCGTCCGACCCCAGCGTCCTCTCCCTGGGCGCCTCCCGGCTCCACCTCGACGACCAGGGACGGCGGACCGGCCCCGACACCGTCTGGCACGACCAGTACGGCGCGACCGGCGGCGGCCCCTCCCAGACCTTCACCCGCCCCGCCTACCAGGACGGTGTCGAGGACCGTGTCGGCGGCAGGCGCGGCACACCGGACATCTGCATGGACGGTTCGGCCTCCGGCGGCACCCTGATCTACCAGGGTTTCCTGCCGGCGGGCCCGGGGTGGGTGCCGGTCGGTGGCACCAGCGAGGCGGCTCCCATGTTCGCCGCGGTGATCGCGCTGGCCGACCAGAAGGCGGGCCGGCGGCTCGGCGCCGTCCACGGCCCGATGTACGGGTTGCAGAACGACCCCTCCGGAGGCGTCATCGACATCACCGTCGGCAACAACGGCCCGGACGGGTACCAGGCCGTGAAGGGCTACGACATGGCCTCCGGACTCGGCACCATCGACGCCTCGGCTTTCGTGCCGAAACTCGCCACCACCGCCACCGGATGAAGCCCGCCGAATGGGCTGTGACAATTCTCACGGTCGGCGATAAATGCGCTCTCACGTCGGTGAATCGGATTTCTGCCATTTTGTCATAGCTTTTAACTCCATTGACGCAATTAGGCTACGACTGGGATAAACATCGAAGGTCTGCACTGATGCATGCGTAGACCACGCATGTCGTCAGGTCCCTCGGCGAGAGCGGTGGCACCGCGAGGGAACCACGGAAAGACCAGCAAGTCGAGCACAACGAGGTGAAAGCATGCCCATCCCCGTAACCGAGGCTCTGATGGAGCAGGGGCAGGTGGCTGCCGACAAGGTTGACAGTCTTCGCAAGCCCGGTCATTACCTGGTGAGTTCAGCACTGGGCGGCGCTTTCATCGGGGTGGGAGCAGTCCTTCTGCTCAGTGTCGGCGGACCACTGCTCGTCGCGTCGTCGCCGCTCACCAAACTCGTCGAGGGCCTGGTGTTCGCCGTGGCCCTGACCCTGGTGGTCTTCGCCGGTGCCGAACTGACGACCAGCAACATGATGACCGGGGTCCAGGGAGCGATCACCCGGCGCTGCACGGTCGGCAACGCGATAGCCCTGATCGTCGGCTCGTTCGTCGGCAACCTCATCGGCTCGGTCCTGTTCGCCTGGCTCGTGTACGGCAGCGGCGTCATCGAAGCCGGTGCGACCCCCGGCCACCCTGCCCCGGCCCTCGCGCTGCTGACCAGCCTGATCAAGACGAAGACGGCGGAGTCCGGCGCGGCCCTCTTCTTCCGCGGTGTGCTCTGCAACTTCCTCGTCTGCCTCGCCGTGTGGATGGCCGCCCGGACCAAGTCCGACGGCGCCAAGCTGATGCTGATCTTCTGGGCCATTCTGGCGTTCGTGGCGTCCGGCTTCGAGCACGTCGTGGCCAACATGACCTATTTCGCGCTCGGCATGTTCGAGCACGTGCCGGGTGCGACCGCGAGCGCCTTCGCCCAGGACCTCGGCCTGGTCGGGCTGGGCAACCTCGTCGGCGGCTGTCTGCTGGTCGGCGCCGTCTACGGCTTCATGGGCCGGCGCCCGTCGAAGGACACCGCCCCGGACCCCGCCGACCCCGCCGTCATCCCGGAACAGTCGGCCGTCTCCGCCTGAGCCGCGGATTCCGGCCCGCCCAGCGGGAGTCAGCCCGGCTGACTCCCGCTTCTTCATGTCCGCGGCCACCCGCCCAGCTCCCCGAAGAGTCCCGGTGGAAAACTTCCCGCCCGGTGTGTCGATTCCGCCCGGCCCCGTTCGTCGGTGGGGTGTAGGAAGACCCTGAGGACCGGGAGGAACCATGAAATACATGCTGCTGGTCTGCGGCGACGACACCGCGGACGCCTCCGGCATGAAACCCGTCGAGCCCTGGGTGGAGGAGCACGGCGTCCGCAGCGGCGCCCGGCTGTACGGCCACCGGCTGCGGCTTCCCGGCGACGCGGTCACCGTCCGTGTGCGTGACGGCGAGGTGCTGTGCACCGACGGGCCCTTCGCCGAGACCAAGGAGTACGTCGCCGGGTTCGACGTCGTGGACTGCGCGAGCCTCGACGAGGCCGTGCGGATCGCCGCCGGGCACCCCGTGGCGACGATCGGGGCCATGGAGGTGCGCCCGTTCTGGGACGAGGGCGGCGCGGACGCCGAGACGAGCGTCCGACGGCTCGACGCCGAGCTGACCGCGGCCGCCCGCGAACGTGACCTCGACCGGATGATGGCCTGCTACGACCCGGACGTGCAGGTGTTCCACCTGGCGGGCGGCGAGTCGACGGGCACCGACGCCCTTCGCGCGTCGCTCGGGGACCGGCTCGCGCGGCTGACCGGGCCCGTCCACCGCGAGGTCCTCGACCTGCGGGTGCGCCCCGGCGAGGGCAGCGCCTTCAGCCACGCCCTGGTGCGGCTGCGCGCCACCGGCACCGACAACGGGCCCCTGGACCGCCTGGTGCGCGTGACCACCGGCTACCGCGACACCGGCTTCTGCTGGCTGATCACCCACGAACACCTCTCGGCGCCGGAGGCGGGCGCCACGAAGGAGCGGTCATGAAGTACGTGTTCTTCATCTGCACCCCGGTCGGCGGCGAGGACCTCAGCCCCGCCGAGATCGCCGGCGACCCCCGCTTCACCTCGTACATCGAAGAGGTGCGCGAACGGGGCGTCGTCAAGGGCGGGGCCCGCCTGCGGCCCGTCACCGACGCCACGACCGTGCGGGTGCGCGGCGCCGAGGTGCTGCTCAGCGACGGCCCCTTCGCGGAGTCGAAGGAGTACGTCGCGGGCATCGACATCGTCGAGGTCGCCGACCTCGACGAGGCCATCTCGCTCGCCTCGCGGCACCCCGCCGCGCTGGGCGGTGGCACGGTCGAGGTGCGGCCGGTCTGGGAGTGAACGCCACGCACGACGTCGAGAAGGCGGTCGCCGCCGCCTTCCGCGAGGAATGGGGCCAGGTCGTCGCCACCCTGATCCGGGCGACCGGCGACTGGGACCTCGCCGAGGAATGCGCCCAGGACGCCTTCGCCCAGGCCCTTCAGCGCTGGCGGCGCGACGGAGTGCCGCGCCGCCCCGGTGCCTGGCTCACCACGACCGCCCGCAACCGGGCCGTGGACGTGCTGCGCCGGCAGGAGGTGGGCGCCGGGAAACTGCGGGAGGCGGCCTTGCTGACGCGCGACGAGGGGACCTGCGACGACGACGGCGACGACAGCGGGGTGCGGGACGACCGGCTGCGGCTGATCTTCACCTGCTGCCATCCGGCCCTGCCCGTCGAGGCCCGGGTCGCGCTGACCCTGCGCACCCTCGCGGGCCTGACCACCCCGGAGATCGCCCGCGCCTTCCTGGTGCCCGAGGCGGCCATGGCACAGCGCCTGGTCCGGGCGAAGCGGAAGATCCGCAACGCGGGGATCCCGTACCGGGTGCCGCCCGTGCATCTGCTGCCGGAGCGCACCACGGGCGTGCTCGGCGTGCTCTACCTCCTGTTCAACGAGGGCTACACGGCCACCTCCGGCAGCGGTCTGGTACGGGTGGACCTGTGCGCGGAGGCCCTTCGTCTCGCCCGGGTCCTGGCCCGCCTCATGCCCGACGAACCGGAGGTGGCGGGCCTGCTCGCCCTCCTGCTGCTGCACGACGCCCGCCGCGCCACCCGCGTCGACGCGCACGGCGACCTGGTGACCCTGGAGGACCAGGACCGTTCCGCGTGGGACCGCGCGGAGATCGACGAGGGCACGGCCCTGCTGGAGCGGGCCCTGCGCCGCGGACGCCCGGGTCCCTACCAGATCCAGGCGGCCATCGCGGCCTGTCACACTGGCGCGGCCACGGCCGAGGACACTGACTGGGCCGAGATCGCCGCCCTCTACGGCGAACTCCGGCGCCGGGTGCCCTCGGCGGTGGTAGGGCTGAACCGGGCGGTCGCGGTGGGCATGGCCGAGGGCCCCGAGGCGGGCCTGGCCCTGGTGGGGGAACTGGCGGACGAGGGCGGACTGGCGGGATACCACCTGCTGCCCGCCACCCGTGCCGACCTGCTGCGCCGCCTGGGCCGCACCACCGAGGCCGCCGCGGCGTACGAGCGGGCACTGGAACTGGTCGAGAACGACGCGGAGCGGAGGTTCCTCAAGCGGCGGCTCGCGGAGTGCAGATCCGGCTGAGGGCCGATCGTCGGCAGGACGACAGAGATCCGGCGTACGCCGCAGCGGCGCCGACGACCGACGCACCGGACCGCCGGCTCGCGCGGCCGTCGTACCCGAGCGGCCGACCGCCGCCGCCGCGTGCGCCTAGGCTGATCGGATGTTCAGCCCCGAGGGACCCAGCCTGCGCGAACTCGTCGTCCAGGCACTGTCGTCCGTCGAGCACGGCTACGACCTGCTCGCGCCGAAGTTCGACCACACGCCCTTCCGCACCCCCGACGACATCCTGGAGTCCGTCGCCGCGGCGCTCGGCCGGCTCGGTCCGGTCGACGACGGGCTGGACCTGTGCTGCGGCACGGGCGCGGGGACGGAGGTGCTGGCGCGGGTGTGCCGGCGGAGCGTCACGGGCGTCGACTTCAGTGCCGGCATGCTCGCCGAGGCCGCCCGGCACGGCCGCGCCGAGGGACCGCGCGTCCACCTGGTGCGCGCCGACGCGCGCACCCTGCCGTTCGCGTCCGCCTTCGATCTCGTGGTGAGCTTCGGGGCCTTCGGGCACTTCCTGCCGCGCGAACTGCCGGGGCTCTTCCGCCAGGTCCGCGCCGTGCTGCGGCCCGGCGGCCGCTTCGCGTTCCCGGTACTCGCCCCGCCCCGGCCCTCGGGCCCCGGGTTCTGGATGCTGCTCGGCTTCGACGCGGTGATGCGGGTGCGCAACGCCGTGTGGCGCCCGCCGTTCGTCATGTACTACCGGGCCTTCCGGCTCGGCGCGGTGCTCGACGGATTGGAACGCGCCGGCTTCGGCGCGGAACTGCACGCCCTGCCCGAGTTCGGCCGGCGTGCCGACGGCAGCCCCCGCGCCCGCCTGGTCGTGGCGCGGCGGCTGCCCTGACCGGTGGCCTAACCGACTGCCGGGGCCGTGTTCCCCCGTAACCCGCCGCCCGGTGAGCCGACACCCCGCGCGCGGCCGTCGTCCCGCCCACGGTCGCCCGGCACGCCGTCGTCCGTGCCCACCGCGGGCAGGGTGAATTCGTAGACGAGGGTGTCCTGGTGGGCGTCCACCACGAGATCGGTGATCTCCAGCGGGCGGGCGTACTGGTCGTGCACGTGCCGTGTCACCCGCACCGAGGAAGTGTCCGCGACCTGGGTGATGGCGTCCCGGTGGTGCAGGGCCAGACCCGCCTTGCGCATCCAGTCGTAGGCGCGCCGCAGCTGCGCGGTCGCGGCGGCGCCGGCCCGGGCCCGGTAACGGCCCAGCTCCGCGACCTCGGCCAGGGCCACCGCGGAGAACGAGGTCACCGCGCTGCGCAGGGTGCGGCCGTCCGGCGCCGCGGACTCGTAGCGGTGCACCAGGGTCGGCCGGTGCGGGGCGATCCCCAGAGCGGCGGCGTGCTCCGGCGGGGGAGCCTCCCAGGTCACGGTGGCCCTCTCGACCATGTGCGGGTCGGCCGCCCGCACTCCCAGCGGGAAGGCGAGGAACGCGCCGGCCTGCACGGGACGGCCGTGCAGGCCGGCGTGGCTGCCCCGCCGGTCGGTGCTGACCAGCCCGTCCCGCCGCAGTACCTCCAGGGCCTGCCGGACGGTCTCCCGGCTGACTCCGAAGTGCTCGGCCAGCCGCCGTTCGCCCGGCAGCCGTTCGCCCGGCGGTACGGTCCCGTCGCGCAGCTCGCCGAGCAGCTCGGCCGCGACCCGCCAGTACAGGGGCGTGGCGGGGCCGTCGGTGCGGGGGTGGTCGTGCGGGGTGGTGCGGGCCATGCCGCGCCTCCTGTTGGTCACAAGACGTAGCCACTTGGGCTCATTGCGTGACAAGATCTAGCATTGGTCTAAACCAACAGGGAAGGCCGGTCCGCCGGAACGTCCGAAACCCAACCGCCCCCCTCACCGGCCGGCGCCGCACCCGGGATTCCGCCGGTCTCCCGGTGCGACCGGTCCCGCACACCGGAGGGTGGGACGGGCTCTCAGAGGCGCGAGCGCAGCCAGCGCACCTTCGCCTCGTCCTGGTAAGGCCCGCCGCCCTCGTGGTCGTTGAAGTCGTACACCTCGATCGCCTTGTCGTCGTGCGCCCAGGCGTTGTACGCGGCGAACACCGTGGACGGCGGACAGGTCTGGTCCTCCAGCGCCGTCGAGAACAGGGCGGGCGCCCGGCCGCGGGCCGCGAAGTGGACGCCGTCGAAGTACGACAGCGTGCGCAGCACGTCCTCGGTGTGTCCGCGGTGCGTCTTCAGGTAGAGGCCGATCTCCCGGTACGGGTGGCGGTCCGTGAGCTTCGTCGCCCGCGGGAAGTCGCACAGGAACGGCACGTCAGGGGCGATGGCCACCAGGTCGGGGACCAGTCCGCCGACGGCGAGCGTGATGCCGCCGCCCTGGCTGCCGCCCGTCGCCACGGTCCGGGTCGCGTCGGTCAGCGGGTGCGACCTGGCCGCCTCGACCGCGCGCACCGCGTCGGTGAACACCCGCCGGTAGTAGTAGTTCTCGGGTGCGTCCACACCCCGCGTCATGTACCCGGGGTACGCGGGCGCGGCGCCCACGTGGTCGGCGGTGCCGCCCCCGCCGCCGGAGGCGCTGCCCTGCCCGCGGGTGTCCATCACGAAGTGCGCGCGGCCCGTCGACGCCCACAGCAGATGCTCGTAGGGCAGCCCGCGTCCGCCGCCGTAACCGATGAACTGCACCACCAGCGGCAGCGGCTCCTCGGCGTCGGCGGGCAGGATCAGCCAGCCCCTGACCGGGTGTCCGCCGAATCCGGCGAACGTCACGTCGTGGACCCGGACCGTGGACAGGCCCGTGTCCACCGGTTCGAAGCGCGCGTCCAGGTCGTACTCCTGTGCTTCCTGGAGCGTCTTGGACCAGAAGGCGTCGAAGTCCTCGGGCTCCGTGGACGCGCTGCGGTAGTCGCGGAGTTCGTCGAGCGGAAGGTCGAACAAAGCCATCAGCAGTCGCCTTTGTGAAGAGTGCGTGCGGATGATCACACCGTACGTGGACGGTCGGAGCGTTCGCCAGAGGCGCAACCCTTTCCGCGGCGTCGAGACTGCGGAGTGGGCGACCCTGGTCAGGGAACAGGAAGCGCTTGCCCCGGTGGCTGTGTCAAGGGCTCGGCGGCAGACGGCGGGGACGGGACGACCGGGTCGACCGGGCCCGCATCCGGTCGGACACGCCGGGCATCCCCGTGCCGAACAGGCTCCGCGTCCACAGGATGTGGCGGCCCGCCACGCCGCTCACCGGGCCGTGCGGGTCGGGGGCGGTCCGGTCGGTCCGGCGGTCCGGTCGGTCCGGTTCAGGCCGCCCCGGAGGTCCAGTCCGGGCCGGTACGGGCCCACTCCTGCTCCCACTCCAGCAGTCGGCGGCGCATCGCGGTCCGGCGTGCCGCGCCGTGGCCGAGGACGACGAGCAGGCCCGCTCCGCCCGCCGCACACCCGCCGACGGTCACGGTGTGCTGCCACACGGCCGCGTCGCCGGGAGGCGCGCCCACACCGTGCCCCCGGGCATCGATCCAGACGTCCACCACGTCTCCGGCGCGGGTACCCGTCGGGACGCGCGCCTCGGCCGTGTGCTCGCCGGTGGCGGCCTCCGTCCAGCGCACCGTGGCCCGGCGGGGATCCTCCTGGCCGTCCGCCGCGGGAAGCGGCCGGGACGGGTTCCCGGTCACCTTCGCGCGCACGTGATGCCGCTCGGCCCGTTGCACGGCCGCGACGGTCGCGGCCTGGCGGTGGGCCCACAGGCCCGCCCACACCCCGGCCAGCGGCGCGCCCGCGAACAGCAGCACCGCGACACCGAGCGTCGACCACGCCGCCACGACGTCCGAGCGGCGCACCAGCGGATTGCCGCGGCGAAGCCGGCCGCGCACCAGGATCCGCATGTCAGACCTCCTGGCCGCCCGGGGCCGGAGGGCCGGACGGCGTCCTGCCGTGGCTCACCGCGCGCCGCGCACGCGGGGATGCGTCCGTACCGCCGTCGTACCCGGGTCGATGCGGCTCCGTCAGCTTGCGGGCGCCGGCGACGGACGCGACCGTCGCACGGGAGCCCGCGGCGGCGCTCCACACCCGCGGACGCGCCCCCCGTACCGGCTCCCCGGAACCCGACCCGGACGACCCGGGGGAGTCGGCCCGAGGACGCACGGCTGCCCGGTGACGACCCGGATGACGCTGCATCGTTCAACCGTACGTCGTGCTCCGCGGCTCCCTGGTGCGGCCCCGCGCCCCGAGGATTGCGGCCGTATGAACTCGGCGCCGGACCGGGAATAGCCGCCGGGTGCCCCGCCTTGCCGCTGGGTGTTGGCACTGGTGCGCCGGTGACAGTGCAAGGAGAGCGAGGAAGCAGATGCCCAAGGCATACGTGTTCACCCGGTACGGGGGTCCCGAGACGGAGGCACTGGCCGACGTCGGCCGGCCGGGGCCCGGCGCCGGTCAGGTCCTGGTCGCGGTCCGTGCCGCGGGGGTGAATCCCATCGACTGGAAGCTGCGGAACGGCCTGCGGCGCCCCGGCTCCGGTGAGCGCACGTTCCCGTCCGTCTTCGGCAGCGAGGTCTCCGGTGTCGTCGAAGAGGTCGGGGACGGCGTGACCGGAATCTCCGCCGGGGACGAGGTCTTCGGCAACACCGTCAGCGGCGGATACGCCGAGTACGCCCTGCTGTCCGTCGCGGGGACCGCCCACAAGCCCGCCGCGCTGTCCTTCGCCGACGCGGCGACCCTGCCGGTCGCGGCGGCCACCGCCTACGACGGCCTCCACCAACTCGACCTGCCCGCCGGCGCGACCCTGCTGGTCACCGGCGCGGGCGGCGGTGTCGGCGCGGCGGCCCTGCAGATCGCCCGGTCCCTCGGGCTGCGCGTGGTGGGCGTGGCGAGCGCGGGCAAGAAGGACTTCGTCGAGTCCCTCGGCGCCGTACACGTGCCCTCCGGGCCGGGCCTGGCCGACCGGGTCGGGGCCGCGGCACCCGACGGGATCGACGCCGTCTACGACCTGGTCGGCGGCGACGTGCTGACCGAGGCGGCCGCCCTGCCCGCCGACCCCGCCAAGGTGATCACCGCGGCCGCGCTGCCCGAGGCGCTCGCCCGGCTCGGCGCCTCCCGGGTGGCAAGGGCCCGCACCGCGGCCGTGCTCGACGCGGTGGCCCACCTCGCGGTGACCGGCGCGCTCGACCCCCAGGTCACCCGCACCTTCCCGCTGGAGCAGGCCGGAGCCGCGCTGCGGGCCGTCGAGGAGGGCCACACCCAGGGCAAGATCGTGATCGAGGTCGCCCGGTGAACGAATCCAGCCACGGGACCGGCGCGCCCGCCGGAACCGAGCACGTCCTCGACAATCCTGCCCTGACCTCGCTGACCGGCCCGCACGCCTTCTTCGCCGAGCGCCGCGGCCGGGTGCTGCGCTATCCCGTCGACGTGTCCCCGTGGATCGGGATGCCCGACGAGCCCGATGCCGACGACTGGGCGGACCTCGCGGCGCTCGCCGGGCCGGGCGCCGAGGTTCCGCTGCCCGGCTTCCGGGGAGAGGTGCCGCCGGGCTGGGAGGTCGTCTTCCGGATCGAGGGTGTGCAGTTCGTCGACGACGGCCTCGCCGCCGCGCCGGACCCGGAGGCGGTCCGCCTCGGCCCCGCCGACGTCCCGGAGATGCTCGATCTGGTCGGGCGCACCAGGCCGGGCCCGTTCCTGCCGCGCACCGTCGAACTCGGCACGTACCTGGGCATCCGGCGCGACGGAGCCCTGGTCGCCATGGCGGGGGAGCGGCTGCACCCGCCGGGCTGGACCGAGATCAGCGCGGTCTGCACCGACCCGGCCGTCCGCGGCCAGGGCCTGGCGACCCGGCTGATCCTCGCCGTGGCGCACGGCATCCGGACCCGGGGCGAGACGCCGTTCCTGCACACGAGCGAGGACAACACCAACGCCATCCGGCTCTACGAGTCGCTCGGCTTCCGGCTCCGGCGCAGGACGCAGTTCCTCGCGGTCCGGGCACCGCAGCGCCTCGCGGACGGGCGGACCGCCGTACCGGTCTGACCGGGACCGGTCAGTCGGTGGCGACGGGGCCGGGCCCGGCCCCGTTGTAGCGCCTCAGGAAGTCGGCGAACCGGGTCAGGTCCTCCTCGGGCCAGTCCGCGAGCCGCTCCTGGACGGCGGTACGGCGGCTCCGGGTGACCTGGGCGAGTATCTCCTGGCCGCTCGCGGTCAGGTGCAGCACCTGGACCCGATGGTCCTGCGGGTCCGGGCGCCGCTCGATGAGCCCGGCCCGCTGAAGGGCGGCCACCTGGCGGCTGACCGTGGACTTGTCCAGGGCGTAGTGGGCCGCCAGGTCCGTGGCCCGGCAGCCGCCGCTCTCCTCCAGGTGGCCGAGCAGGGTGAACGACACCAGGGACAGCTCAGGGTGCATACGGCCGGCCAGAGTCCGGGCCCGGCGGGCGAAGACCGTCATCTCGTACTGGATGGTCTCGATCGCCGCCTGCGCTGCCGTCACGGCCATGCCTCCTCCGAGCCTCCGGTCCTCCTTGGTTGCACGATACAACTCGGCTCGCCCGCGGTCCGGGCGCCGGCCCGCGGGCGAGCGGCCCTGCGGGGCGGGGGGCGGCCCGGGCCGGGCGGCGTCCGGGGGACCGGGGAACGGGACCCTCCAACGCAAGGGGAGAACGGGGCCGCGAGACCGCGGCGGCGCCTGGACGCGGCCAGGGCCGGGAGGGGGTCGGGGCTCCGGGACGGCCGGAGTCGTGCGGGAGACCGGAGCCGCCGTCGGTGTCCGGCCGTTGGGGTAGGGTGGCCGTCCGGCCGTGGAACGTCCCGGCCCGTGTGCCGTCGAGGAGGTGAGACCCATTACCGCTCTGCCAGGTCGGGTGCTCACCCCACACCGCGGCGTCCATCGCCGGTAGCCGGTGCCCGCGGGGAGCGCCCTTCGGCCCCAGGTCACCGAAAGGCTCTCGGCTTCCATGCCCCTGCTCACCCCTGCCACCGTCGTCGCCGCGCTGCGCGCCGCCGGCTGTGTCTTCGCCGAGGACGAGGCGGAACTGATCCTCGCCACCGCCCGCACACCGGACGAGGCCGCCGCGATGGTGGACCGGCGCGCCGCCGGACTGCCCCTCGAACAGGTCCTCGGCTGGGCCGAGTTCCACGGACTGCGGATCACCGTCGAACCCGGCGTCTTCGTGCCCCGCCGCCGTACCGAATTCCTGGTCGACCAGGCCCTCGCCCGCCGTCCGCGCGCCCGGGTCGTCGTGGACCTGTGCTGCGGTTCGGGCGCCGTCGGTGCCGCCCTGGCCGCGGCGCTGGGACGGGTCGAACTGCACGCCGCCGACGTGGACCCGGCCGCCGTGCGCTGCGCCCGCCGCAACATAGCCGGCCACGGCGGGCACGCCCACGTGGGCGACCTGTTCGAGGCGCTGCCCCCGGCACTCCGGGGCCGCGTCGACATCCTCGCGGCGAACGTGCCGTACGTCCCCAGCGGCGAGGTCGGTCTGCTTCCCGCTGAGGCCCGTGACCACGAGCCGCTGCTCGCCCTCGACGGCGGCGCCGACGGCCTGGACGTGCTGCGGCGCGTCGCCACCGCCGCACCGCACTGGCTCGCCCCGGGCGGCTGCCTGCTGGTGGAGACGAGCGAGCAGCAGGCGGGCCCGGCCGTCGACACCCTGGCCAGGGCCGGCCTGACCGCGGCCCTGGCGGTCTGCGACGAGCGGTACGCACAGGTGGTGATCGGGGTCAGGGAGTAGGCACCACGGCTGGGGAACCGGACGGCCGGAGGTGTCTTTCAGACGCCGCCGGCCGTACGCCGCTCCGGGCCGCGCCCCGTCCCGAGCCGTACGCCGTCCCGTTCCCTCGGAGCGGCGCCGAGGACAACCCGGTACTCGGCACGCGGTACTCGGCACCTGGTACCCGGCACCCGGCACCTGGTACGCGACGGGGGATCACGCGGCCCCGGCATCCCGGGCCCGCGCGATGAGCAGCGCCACGTCGTCGTGGTTGTCGGGGTGGTGGAGCGTTCGCAGCAGCAGGTCGCAGATGTCCTCCAACGGGCGGTCCGGGCCGTCCAGGAGGGCCAGCAGGGCGTCCAGGCGCTCGTCCAGCGAGTGGCTGCGGGTCTCCACCAGTCCGTCGGTGTAGAAGACCAGCCGGTCGCCGGGGGCGAAGCCGACGGTGGTGGTGGAGAAGGAGACGCCGCCCACGCCCAGCGGCACCCCCGTGGGCAGCGTCAGCAGCTCCGGAGCACGCCCGGCGCGGACCCGGGCCGGGGGCAGATGCCCGGCATTGGCGATCCGGCACTGGCCCAGCCGGGGATCGTGGACGGCGTAGACGCAGGTCGCGATGGAGTGGTCGAGACCCGAGGCGATCTTGTCGAGGTGCTGGAGGAGCACCGCCGGATCGAGGTCGAGCGAGGCGAGGGTGGTGGTGGCGGTGCGCAGTCGGCCCATGGTGGCCGCAGCGTCGATGCCGCTGCCCATCACGTCGCCCACGACGAGCGCCGTCTTGCCGCCCTCCAGCGGGATGACGTCGAACCAGTCACCGCCGACCTCGGTGGTGGCGCCCGCCGGCTGGTAGCGGGAGGCGACCTCAAGACCGGTCGTCACGGGCGGCCGGCCCGGCAGCAGGCTGCGCTGCAGGGTGAGGGCCGTGTCACGGGCGTTCTGGTACCAGCGGGCGTTGTCGATCTGCACGGCCGCGCGGCCGGCCAGCTCCCGGGCCAGCAGCACGTCGTCCTCGTCGAAGGGCCGCGGATTGCGGGTGCGCTTGAGGTCGAGGGCGCCCAGCACCTCGCCGCGTGCGATCAGCGGCACCGCCAGATAGGAGTGCACGCCCGCCTGCCGCAGGAACTCGGCCGCCTCGGGCGAACGGGCGATGCGGTCCAGGTCCGCGTCCGTCACCCGCGGCACGACGACCGGGCTCGCCGTGCGTACGCACCGGGCGACCAGCCGGTCGGGGTCGTAGCTGACCCGTCGGCCGGGCAGGTCGGCGGCCCGGACCGCGTCCGCGTCCGCCGCCTGCTCCGCCCGGACCGCGAGTGGCCGGATCAACGCGGGCCCGGCGGGCTCGAACGTGCTGCGGCGGCCGTCCACCACGGCGTCGAGCAGATCCACGACAGCCACGTCGGCCAGCTCCGGCACGGCGACGTCGGCCAGTTCGCGGGCGGTGCGGTCCAGGTCCAGGGTGGTGCCGATGCGGGCGGACGCGTCCGCGACGATGGCCAGCCGCCGTCGCGCGGCCTCGGCCTCGACTCCGGCCCGGTACTGCTCGGTGATGTCCACGATCGACGTCGCGACGCCGAGCACCCGGCCCATGGCGTCCTCCAGCCGGTACAGCGACACCGACCAGGCGTGGTCCTCGTCCGGGTCCGCCGGGGTCCGGCCGACGGTGGGGCGGTCCACCAGCGGCCGGCCGGTCTCCAGCACCCGGTGGGTCGCCTCCTCCAGGGTGTCGGCGTCCAGCAGCGGCAGCACCTCGCGGGGGGTCCGCCCGACGTGCTCCTCGGCGGGGAGACCGTTCATCCGCTCCAGCGTCGGATTGACCGAGACGTACCGCATTTCGGTGTCCAGCACGGCCAGCCCGATCGGCGACTGGGTGACCATCCGCTCCGACAGGGCGACGTCCTGTTCGAGGCGGCGCACCGTCGACCGGTCGGCCGCGAGTCCCAGCGCGAACACGTCACCCCGGTCGTCCATCAGCCGCATGTTGCGGAACTCCACCAGCCGCGTGCTGCCGTCCTTGATCCGGATGGGGAACGCCCCGGCCCAGCTCTGGCCGGTCGCCATCACATCGGCGAACAGCTTCCCGACCAGCTCGATGTGCTCGTCGTGCACCATCAGACGGGCCGCGTACTCGCCCAGGGCCTCCTGCGCCGAGTAGCCGAACAACTCCTCCGCCTGGGGGCTCCACAGCACGATGCGGCCCTTGTCGTCCAGTACGACCGAGGCCACATTGAGCACGTCGAGCAGCCCGCTCGGCCGTACCGGACCTTCGCCCTCGGCCACGGGAGCCTCGGCTGCACTCATCGCACGCACCGCCTTCGACCGTCCCTGCGGCACGCCATCCTCTCTCGTGCCGTCACCCCATGTTCTCCCGCGCCCACACCCGACTCTCCGACGCCGCCGTCCGTTACCTCCACCATCCCTCACGATCGGGCCGGGCGTCCGGCGAAACAGCCATCCACCGGTCATCAACCGGTGGACACCGGCCCGAAAGCGGGCGGCAGTCTGCAGTTCACCAGGCATCAGTTCGCCGTGGGCCGGTCCGGTCGAGCATCGGTTCGCATCTGCGCGCCTCGGCGGCTGCCGGCCGCCGGTCCCGCCGCGGTCCGCCGTCTTCCGCCGTGGTTCGACGGCAGCCGCTGCCCGCCGTGGGTCCGTGAGTTCACCCTCAAGTTCCCCTGTTGGTCTGTACATGCTCAGCAGATGCGGGACAGACTGTCCGCCGGAACTCGTAACCCGCCCCCCACCACCGAGGAGTCGGCCTCCATGCCCGCGTCCGCCCGGCAACGTTGTCACGCAGTCCTGACCGGACTCGTCGCCCTCGCCACCGCCGTCGTCGTGTCCGTGTCCGCAGCACCGCCCGCCTCCGCCGCCGACACCTGGACCGAGGTCGGCTCCGACCGCGCCGACCCGCTCACCGAGAGCCAGGGCCTGACCTCGGTCGAGGTCCCGGCCGGCAGCCCCAACCGCTACACCGGCGTCGGCACCATCCCCGTGGACCTCGCCGTCCGTGGCTGGAACCACGTCGGCGACCCCGACGCCTCCTACGACGGTCACTACATCGAGCCCTACCAGGCGGACTCCGGCAACGCCAAGATGTTCCGGGTCCAGGCGCCGGGCGGTGCCTGGACCGAGTACGTGCACACCCTCAGTGCCGGGGAGGCGCTGAACAACTCCTGGGTCGCGATCTCGCCGGACGGGCAGTGGATGCTGTCGGGTGAGTACGGCACGATGAACAGGCTCCTGGTCTTCCCGACCCCGGGCGTCAATCCGAGCACATCGCCCTCCGCGAACCTGCCGCAGGCCGCCACCGTCAACCTGGACCACGCCGTGCGCGACGTCCAGGGCTGCGACTTCTCCGGGCCCACGACCCTGCTCTGCTCCTCCGACGACCCGGAAGGCAGCCTGTTCGGCATCACCAAACCGCTCCTGCAGATCGACCTGTCCGCCCAGCCGAACGGCACGGCGGACGTGTCCGGCCACGTCACGGCGCTGCGCCAACTCCCGCTGCGCAGCGGCTGTTCCGGCACTTTCGAGGCCGAGGGCATCGACTACGACCGGCGCACCGGCACCCTGCGCGTGATCGTCGTCTCGCCTGGCTTCTGTGTGCTCACGGACAGCAAGACGTACCGGTTCACGCGTGGCTGACCCGGCGCTCCCGGATGGCGCCCGCGCCCGGTAGTGCTCCGGGGCGGGCGGTGCTTTGCTGAGGTGGGACGGGGTTGCCGCGAGGCACCCCCGTGCCGCCGCAGCGCGGCCACGAGAGGAGCGATCATGAAGAACATGGAGCGGTCGCACCCGGAATCCGTCTCGGTGGAGATCAGCGGGTGCTCCAAGGAGGACGCCCGGGTCGTCTTCGACGCCCTGCGGGCCTGCTTCACGTGCGACCGGGGCGCGGACGAGGTGCCGCAGCAGCTCCACGAGACACGTCCCATGGTCTGGCTGGGCACCTACGACGTCGCGGACGCCCATGCGGTGCCCGCCCCGCCCGCCCTGCGCGGGACGTGCGTCGTCGCGGACGTCCAGGGCGGCTACTGGGCCGTGGACCGGTTCCGCACCACCCTGGACTCCCTGTTCCGCGTGCAGGAGACCTGCACGGCCTCCGGCGACCAGGAGCGGGACCTGCATCTGCGGCTGGAGAGCCGCTGACCGTCCCGTCCGTCCCCACGGGCCCGTCGTCCGTACGGCCCGTCCGCCCGCACGCCCCGGCCGGCTCCTCGCCGCCGGGGCGTGCGGCGCGCAGCGGCCGTGGGCGGCGCCGGGCTCACAACCCGTGGGGACGGGCGCGGCGCCGGAGGTACCAGGCCGTGGCGATGACCCCGCTGCCCACCAGGGCCGCGCCGGCGCCGAGGGTGAGCGGTCCGTAGTCGCGCACGGTGCCGCCCAGGCCGCCCAGCACCCCCCGCTGCGGGACGGCCGGGGGCGGGACCGCCGGGACCGCAGGCACCGCCGGGGCCGCAGGCACCGCCGGGGCCACCGGAGCCGCCGGGGCCTTTCCGGTCTGCGGGACCTTCGGAGCGGAGACCACGACCGACTGGGAGCCGGCGGATGTGCCGTTCGAGCACACCACGACGACCGTGTACGTCCCGGCGGCGACGTTCGACCAGGCCGCGGACTGACCGGCGGTCGTACCCGAGAGCGGCGTCTGGCGCCCCTCGGCGAAGTTCCGCTGCTCGCCGGTGAGCAGGGAGGCGCTGCCCCAGTTGCCGTTGATCTGGGTGCAGGCGCTGGTGGTGACCGAGACGGTGGATCCGTTGGTGCTGGCCGAGATGCCCGAGGCCGCCGCGGACGGCCCGGCGAGGCATATCGGCAGCGCCGCGGCGAACGCCAGGATCGGCCCGGAGCGGATGAGGAGTCGAATAGTGCGCATTGGGCTGCCCTCCGGCGGCACGGGTGGCGGAACGTCCCATGCGCCGCCGGGGGTCGGGAAACGTCCGTGCTGCCTCATCGGCATCCCATGCGGAGCCGGGCCCTGCCGCATCCGGACCGCCTCCGTCCGGGTGGCGATGTCCTCCGTTCCGGGCAATGCCGTGCGCGGCGGCTTCCCCGCGGCCTACTCGGTGGCGCCGGACCCCGCGCCCGTCGTCACGGACCGCTCCGCCGAGTATCCGCCCCAGGTGCCGTCCGACAGCCTGGCCCGGATCCGCACCCGGTGGTCGGCCCCGGCCTCCCGGCCGACGTAGAAGCTGTACGTCGCGCGGCCCTTCGGCGGGGTGCCGCCCCACACCAGCGAGGTGGGCTGCCCCCGGTCGAGCTGGATCTGGTACTCCGTGACCACACCGTCGTCGGCCGGCGGGTCCCAGGACAGGTCGAGGTAGTACGCGCCGTCGGTGAGACGGCTCGTCACGCGGAAGCCGGCGGGGGCGGTGGCGCTGCCGTCGTCGGTGCCCGGCGTGGTGAGGCGGACGGCGCTGCTCGCGGGCGAGAGGTTGTCCGCGGCGTCCCGGGCCCGGACGGTGAACGTGTACCGGGTGCCCGGCCGCAGCCCGCCGACCACCGTCGCGGTCTGGTTGCCGCCGACGCTGTGGATCTTCGCCGTTCCCTGGTAGATGTCGTACGACACGACGGCCCGGTCGTCCTTCGCCGCGTCCCAGGACAGCTGGGCCGCCCGGCTGCCGACGGCCCGGCCCGTCGGCTCGGCCGGACGGGAGGGCGCCGAGCGGTCCGCCGCGACGGCGGCCGATGTCTTCGCCCGCACCTGCCGGCTGTCCGCGCTGAGCCGTCCCCCAGTGTCCCGGGCCCGCACGGTGAAGGCATACGTGGTGGACGGCCTGAGCCTGGTGACGTCCACCATGCGTTCGGAACCCGGCACTTCGGCGACTTTCGTGGAGTCGCGGTAGACCTCGTAGGAGTCGATGCCCGGTTCGCTCGGCACCGCGTTCCACATGACGTGCACGCTGGTGGCGCTGCCTGCCTCCGCGGTGACGCCCGTCGGCGCGCCGGGCGGCCGCTCACCCCCGTTGTCGGAGGACGAGCCCCAGCCGCAGGCCGAGACCAGCGCCAGGGCCGCCAGGGCCAGCACGTGGGGTACGGAAACGCGTCGCACGGCTGTGCCTCCCCGAGGACGGTCACGGCAATGGTCCGGACCAATATGGCCCGACCGGTGCGATCGCAGCAAGGGGGCCGCGTTGGTGACCACCCGCGAAGGTTACGTATGCTGAGGTTCCTCACGGCCGAACTCTCCTGCGGTGCAGGGGAGTTCGCGCCTGTGGCGCGGAACGCTGTCGTCGCTGATCCCGCGCCGTGCGCGGGTGGTCGGGGTGGCCTGGGCCGGCACGGCCCAGGCCCCCGGCCCCTGTCGGAGGCCGGATGCGGGCGCCCCGTCCACGACGACCGCGGCGCCCCGGGCCGCGCGGCCCTTGGTTCCGGCGACCCCAGGACCTTCCGTTACTCGGACCTTCCGCTACTGAGACCTTCCAGTACTCAGACCTTCCAGTACTCAGACCTTCCGGTACGAGTACGCCTCGACCGCGGCCGCCTCCACCGCCGCGAGGTCCGCGCCCGCCGCCGCGGTGACGACCGCCGCCACCGCGCCCTCCACGAACGGCGCGTCCACCAGACGCGTGCCGTCCGGCAGTTCGTCACCCTCCGCGAGCAGGGCCTTCACGGTCAGCACCGCGCTGCCCAGATCGGTGAGGACCGCGACCCCGGCGCCCCGGTCGACGGCGGCAGCGGCGGCGGCGATCAGTTCGGCGCTGGTGCCCAGACCGCCGTCCTCCGTGCCGCCCGCCGGCGCGACGGACACCCCCTCCGCACCGCCCGCCAGGCCCTTCGCCAACTCGGCGACCGAGGCGGCCACCTCGGCGCTGTGCGACACCAGCACGATGCCGACCCGCTGCCCGTCAGTCATCTGCGGCCTCCTCCAGCGCGGCGACGAGCAGGGCCGACGAGGTGGCCCCCGGGTCCTGGTGGCCGATGCTGCGTTCGCCGAGATAGCTCGCCCGGCCCTTGCGCGCCTGCAACGGCGTGGTCGCCACGGCGCCCGCCTCGGCGGCTGCCCGCGCCGCCGCGAAGCCGTCACCGAGCGCGTCCACGGCCGGCAGCAGGGCGTCGATCATGGTCTTGTCGCCCGGCGCGGCCCCGCCGAGCGCCATCACCCCCTCGACGCCCGCCCGCAACGCCTCGGCGAACTGCGCAGGCGCGACCTCGGCGGCATCACCGAGCGCCTTGCCGGTACGGCGCAGCAGGGTCCCGTACAGCGGGCCGGACGCGCCGCCCACCGTGGAGACGAGCCGGCGTCCCGCCAGCGTCAGCACGGCACCGGGCGTGTCGGGCGCCTCCTTCTCCAGCGCGGCCGTCACCGCATGGAAACCGCGCTGCATGTTGGCGCCGTGGTCGGCGTCCCCGATGGCCGAGTCGAGAGCGGTGAGCCGTTCCGCCTCGCGGTCGACGGACGCGGCGGTCACGGTCATCCAGCGGTGGAAGAAATCGGCGTCGAGCACAAGATCTCCTTGCGTGGTAGGTACGTTGGTCGGTGCGTCCGCCGGGTCACATCCCCCAGCGCAGGGCCGGCGTCCGCACCGGCGCGTCCCACAGGCGCAGCAGGTCCTCGTCGACCTGGCACAGGGTGACCGAGGCGCCCGCCATGTCCAGGGAGGTGACGTAGTCGCCGACCAGGGTGCGGGCCACGACCACGCCCCGTTCGCCGAGCACCCGCTGCACCTCGGCGTTGAAGCCGTACAGCTCCAGCAGCGGGGTGGCGCCCATGCCGTTGACCAGGACCAGGACCGGACTGCGCGGGGTCATGTCGTCCAGGATCGCGTTCACCGCGAAGTCGGCGATCTCACCGGACGTCATCATCGGCCGCCGCTCACGGCCCGGCTCGCCGTGGATGCCGATGCCCAACTCCAGCTCGCCGGGCGGCAGATCGAAGGTGGGGCTGCCCTTGGCGGGCGTGGTGACCGCGCTGAGCGCGACGCCGAAGCTGCGGGAGTTCTCATTGACCTGCCGGCCGATGGACTCGACCCGCTCCAGCGGCTGCCCCTCGGCGGCCGCGGCGCCCGCGATCTTCTCCACGAACAGGGTCGCGCCGGTGCCGCGCCGCCCCGCCGTGTAGAGGCTGTCGCTGACCGCGACATCGTCGTTGACCAGCACCTTCGCGATCTGGATGCCCTCGTCCTCGGCCAGTTCGGCCGCCATGTCGAAGTTGAGGACGTCGCCCGTGTAGTTCTTCACGATGAACAGCACACCGGCGCCGCTGTCCACGGCCGCCGCGGCGCGCGCCATCTGGTCGGGCACCGGTGAGGTGAACACCTCACCCGGGCAGGCGGCCGACAGCATCCCGGGCCCCACGAAGCCGCCGTGCAGCGGCTCGTGCCCGGAGCCGCCGCCGGAGACGAGCGCGACCTGTCCCGCCACCGGTGCGTCCCGCCGTACGATCACCCGGTTCTCCACATCCACGGTCAGCTCGGGATGGGCCGCCGCCATCCCGCGCAGCGCGTCCGCCACCACGGTCTCCGGGACGTTGATGAGCATCCTCATGGGCGTCTCCTACTTAGCTCGGCAAGCATGCTTCCATACCTACGTCTTAGCTGGTCAGCTTATATATGAGCGGTCGTCGACGGTGGCGGTCCGGGGTGGTGGGCACGGTCTTGGGGGTACGGCGCCGACTGGATGCCGACTTTCTGACGGAGGTTCAGGTGCATCGGATGGACGGGGCGCGGCCACGCTGAAGTGCGCTATCGGCAGTATCGGCCTTGTGGCAGCGAAGGTCACGTGCGGCGACCGCTCGGGTGAACGAGGGTGCGGGCCGCGGCGGACGGGCGAGCCGCGGCTGTGTTTCGTGCGGGCCGCGCTCTGGGGTGCATGGCGGCGCACGCGCCGGTGCCCGCCATGGCGCTCGACCGGGTGTTCGGTTGCCGCGGCCGTCCCGCAGAGTGCGCGCGGGGCCCGCCGCGCGGCGCGGCGGGCCCCGGGCGGGGACGGGCTACTTGCTCTGGAGCTTCCCCAGCGGGCTGGGGTCCGCCGCCAGCGCGGCGACGGCGGCCTTCCAGCCGGTGTCCTCGGTGCACAGGGCGCTGCGCAGGAAGGCCGTGCTGAGCCGCTGGATCAGGGCGACGCGCGCGGGATTCTCGTCCGTGGTCGCGGTGGCCCCGTACCCGTTGATGCCGCCGAGCGAGTGCTCCGCTCCGAACAGCGTGAGCAGGCTCTTCTCTCCGGGGCTGTAGGTGTAGGGGTCGGTGAACCAGTCGGGTCCGCGGGTGGACAGCGCGGACTGGTCGTGGTCGCCGGCGACGATGAGGGCCGGCGCGGTCATGGTGTCGAAGGACGGCTTCATGAAGGGGAAGTTCTCTTCGGCGAACGGGGTCAGGTCGTCGCCCAGACCGGTCAGGGCCAGCAGCACCCCCGCCTTGACGCGGGGGTCGGACATGTCCTCGCCGGGGACGCCGTCGGCGTCGAGGACGCGTGCGCCCAGCAGTGTGCTCACCGTCTGGGCGCCCCAGGAGTGGCCGGCCACGGCGATGCGGCTGCGGTCCAGGCGTCCGCCGAGGCCCGGGACGGCGGCTTCCAGGACGTCGAGACTGTCCAGCACACGTGTGACGTCCTCGATGCGGAAGCGCCAGATCCGCGGTGTGCGGGGATCGTCGGCGGGGACACCGAGCGTCCTGGAGTCGAGGTGGGTGGGCTGGAGGACCACGAAGCCCCGGGCGGCCCAGAAGTCCGCCAGCGGAGCGTAGTCCTTCATCGACATGCCGAAGCCGTGCGAGAAGACCACGACGGGGAGGTCGCTTCCGGTGGCGGGGGCGGACACGGCGACCTGGAGGTCAGCGCCGCGTCCCGGGGCGGGCAGTACCACCGGCCGTGCGGATGTCACCGTGACGGGTGCATCCGCGGTCAGTCGTGTGGGGGCGGTGATCGAATCGGACATGGACGTGCCTTCCGTTCAGTTGCTTCGCGTTCTTCGGTCCGTTCGGCCCGGCGGGTGGCGGGCCGTCGTCGCCGGGCCCGCGGCCCGGTGGACGGCTTGGTCGCCGGTCGTGGGTCTGCCACAATGCGCGAAACGGAACCTCGCTCCGCAAAGATACGGAGCGACGTTCCGCTTTGCAAGTCTCGGAGAAGGGTCGCCTCGGTGAACGACAGCGGTCACAGCACGAACAGCACAGCCGGATCCAGGCGCAAGGACGCCCGGCGCAATCAGCAACTCCTGCTGGATGCGGCCGCGGCGGTCTTCGTCACCTCGGGGGTGGAGGCGCCGGTACGCGACATCGCGGCCGAGGCCGGCGTCGGGATGGGGACGATCTACCGCCACTTCCCGACCCGGGCGGACCTCGTCATCGCGGTCTACCGCCACCAGGTCGACGCCTGCGCCGAGGCCGGCCCGGCGCTGCTGGCCGACTGCCCCACCCCGTATGCCGCGCTGGAGCAGTGGATCAACCTCTTCGTCGACTTCCTGGTCACCAAGCACGGACTCGCTGCCGTGCTGCAGCCGGACAACAGCAGCTTCGAGTCGCTGCACGCCTACTTCCTCGACCGGCTCGTACCCGTGTGCGACCGGCTGCTCGACGCGGCGGCCGAGCGCGGCGAGATCTGCCCCGGACTCGACGGCCTTGACCTGATGCGGGGCGTGGGCAACCTCTGTGTGGGTGCGGAGAGCGATCCGCGCTACGACGCACGCAGGCTGGTCGCCCTCCTCGTCACGGGACTGCGCCGGCCGCGCTGACGCCGGTCGCGGAGACCTGGGGGAGAAGCTGCCGCGCCGTCCGGACCCGGGCCGCGGCCCCACCGGACCGGGGGTCGTCGTAACCGCTGTACCCGGCGTCCCCCGCCGGGCGTCCGTCAGTTGGCCGGATCCGTGGCCGGGTGGGTGGCCAGCACCAGGTCGATGAAGGCGCGGGCGGCGGCGGAGACACGGCGGCGGCCGGGTGTGATGAGCGAGACCTCGAAGCGGGGCTCCGGCTGCACCCGGCGCGGTGCGAGGTGTTCGGTCGCCGAGCCGTGGAGCATGGAGTCACCCAGGAACGCGCAGCCGAATCCGGCCCTGACCAGGCCGATGGCGGCGGGGATGTCGGTCACCTCCACGGCGATCTCCCGGCGGAGCCCGGCCTGAAGGAAGACACGGTCGACGCTGGCCCGGTTGCCCAGCCGACGGGGAAGTCCACGAACCGCTCGCCGTCCAGTTCGGCGATCGGCACGACCGGGCGGACGGCGAGCGGATGGTCCCGGGGACAGGCCAGTACCAACGGCTCCGACTTGAGGCTCTACCAGCAGCGTGATCACTTCTCCACGATCATGCTGACGGTGATCTACGCGCTCTACGCGGTGGGTGTGATCGTCAGCCTCTTCCTCGGCGGGCACCTGTCGGACTGGGTGGGACGCAAGCGGGTGCTGGTGCCCGCGCTGCTGCTGAACGCCGCCTGTGCGCTGATCAATCTGGGCGGCATCGGATTCGGGCCGCTGGTCGCGGGGGTGCTCGCCCAGTACGCCCCTCGGCCGCTGGTCCTGCCGTACGTCGTCTTCCTCTGCGCGCTCATCGTCCTCGCGGTCCTGGTCGCCTTCTCGCCGGAGACCGCCGACCTGCCGGATCCCGCGCCGCAGTACCGGCCGCAGCGGATCGCCGTGCCCGCCCACGCGCGCGGGCTGTTCTTCGCCGCCACCGCAACGGGTCTGGCCGCGTTCGCCGTCTTCGGCATCTTCAACTCCCTCGCCCCGTCGTTCCTCGCCGGGGCCCTGCACGAGGACTCGCACGCGGTGGCCGTCGCCGTGGCGTTCGCCGCGTTCGCCGCGGGCGCCGCCGCCCAGATGGTCCTGAGCCGCGCCGGACTCGCGCTCACGCTGCGCACCGGCACGCTTGTGCTCATACCGGGCCTGGCGCTCCTGGCGGCCGGGATGTGGCTGCCCAGCCTGGCGATGTTCGTGATCGGCGGCGTACTGACCGGTGGCGGCGGCGGGCTGGCCTTCCGTGGCGCGCTCACCGCCGCGGGTGCGGCAGCCCCGGCCGAGTCGCGGGCCGAGGCGCTCGCGTTCTTCTTCCTGGGCGCCTACACAGGGCTGTCGGTGCCGGTCGTCGGACTGGGCATCGCCACGCAGTACGTGTCCACGCGCGTGGTGATGCTCGTCTTCGTGGTGCTCGTGGGCGCCGCCGCCGCGCTGCGCCCGCACGGTGCGTGCCCGGTACGTCCGCGGATGAGGGCCGGCCAGGCAGGCCGGGGGTCCGCACCGGTCTGCCGGAAGCGGCCGGAACCCCGGTGCTCGGGTGGGCCCTTTCCAGTCCAGATGGGCCGCCGGATCACAGACGCACGATGACGAGGGCGGTGTCGTCGGTGATGCCCTGTGGCGGGGACAGGTCGGTCAGCAGGGCGTCGGCGAGGGATTCGGGGTCGGCGCCGCGGTGGCGGGTGAGGGAGTCGGCGAGCCGGGTGAGGCCGGTGTCGATGTCCTCGTGGCGGCGTTCGATCAGGCCGTCGGTGTACAGCGCGAGGGATGAGCCCTCGGTGAAGGAGGTGGCGGCCTGCGGCCAGGGGCCGTGTTCGGGGCGGGCGCCGAGCGGCGGGTCGGTGGCCCGGTCGAGGAACTCGACGGTGCCGTCGCGGTGCAGGAGGGCCGGCGGGGGGTGGCCGGCGCGGCTGTAGGTGATGGTGTGGGTGTCCCAGTCGACGAACGCGTTGGTGACGGTGGTGTTCTCGGCGCCGGCCACGGAGCGGGCGTACAGCTCCAGGACTTCCAGGGCACGGGCGGGGCTGCCGGCGGAGCGGGAGGCGGCGCTGAGCGCGCTGCGCAGTTGCCCCATGACGCTCGCCGCGGCCAGCCCGTGTCCGACCACGTCGCCGACGGCGACCCCGAGGCGGTCGCCCGGCAGGTCGACCAGGTCGTACCAGTCGCCGCCCACCTCCAGCGTGCCGATGGCGGGCCGGTAGCGGACGGCCACGGGACGGCGTCCGGCCGGGCGGGGAGCGGGCAGCATGGCCTCTTGCAGGCTGAGCGCGACCACCCGGGCGCGGATGAGTTCGGTGACCTCCTCCATCCGGTGCAGCAACAGCGCCACCCTCCCGTCCTTGCCGAAGACGGGGACGTTGGTCATGCTCCAGAAGCGCCCGTCACCCATGTGGGGCCGGTCGCACGGCCACGGCTCGAACCGCTGCAGCTCCATCGTTTCGGGCTTGCCGGTTTCGGCGACCAGACGCAGCGATGCCTCGACCTGGCGCGCCGCCGCCGCGTTGGGATGGTTCGGCATGTCGGCGAAATCGTCGGGCATATAGCGGCCGATGACGTCCTCGCGGCAGCGGCCGAGCAACCGCATCCATTCCGTGTTGACGTCCGTGAAAACCAGCTGCGGGGTCAAGAGTGCCGCAGCCCCGGGAAGGGTCTGGAAAACCGCGCTGTAGTCGATCTCCGATTCCGTCATGTCCGTCTCGTCCGATTCCGGTGCTGCCCCTTTCGTACGATATGTGTTCCCGTCTGGCGGTCGGGGTTTCGGTGCCGTGAAGCTGGTCACGTTCCACCGGCGGCATCGCTCGCGGTCCGACCGGTGTTCGCCCAAGCGCTACGGAAAATGCACCCGCAGGGCATCCGCGGCGGAGGAAAAGAATGCATTGTCTGCTTTCAGAGACCCGTATCCGGGTTTCGCAGACCCGTATCCGCAGCAAAGGAAGCCGACCGACATGGGCGAGATCCTCATAACCGTGGCAACGAAGGTCGCCGTCGCGCTCGCCGAGGCGATCATCCTGCGAGTCCTGTGGGAGCTGTGGGCCGCCTGCTCACGTTCCCTGCGCGGCACCGCCCGGCCGGTCGGCGCGTGAAGAACCCGCCCCGACCGTAGGTATGCCTCTCGTCACGCCTGTGTCTTGGCGCCTGCCTCTTTCTTCTCCTTCCGTCCGCTGCGCAGCAGCCAGGTGGCTCCGCCGACGGCCAGTGCGACGGGCCATTCCAGGACCCCTGCCACCGTCAACGCTCCGAGACCTCCGTAGAACGCGAGTTCCTTGGCCGGGGGCCTACTGGGCAGATGCGCCGTCGCCTCGCGCGCGGTGCTCGTCACGTCCTCCTTGGTGAGATACGGAATCGGCACCGAGGGATGCAGCGTATGCATGTGCACATGCAGGCCCGCGCCATTGCGCGATCGGGATTCCGCCTGCCGGGAGCCTTCCGTTGTCCTGGCCATCGTCCTGCTCCTTTCATCGGAGTCGGCATGATGTGCCCCTTCGATTCTCGCGCGTTTTCGGTGGCGTGTGCGCGTTCACGCCGGTGCGACGGAAAGACGGGACGCCCGCCCACCGGGCACGCGGAGTCGGGTGCCGGGCGGCGGGAAGCCACGGCCGGGACGCGCACGCATGGTGGTGACGCTCACCAATAGTGACGTCGACCGGCGACCGCGTGGCCCATGGTTCCCAAGAGCCACAGGACGACGCCGATCACGGCCAGGATGATGCCGATGGTCCACAGGATCGAGATGCCCGTGAGGAATCCGATGATGAGGAGGATGACGCCGAGGGCAATCATGAGGTGCCTCCTGCCGTTGGCTGGTTCCTCAGCTCCGAGTGCCCCGAAGCGGTGCCCTCATCCCTCGGATGCCCGCATCCCCCCGCGTCCGCCGCCCGCCTCCAGGTGCGCACAGCACGGGCGAAGACCTGGTCCGGCGGCGCGGGCGAACCCGCCGGCCGGTTCTCACACCGGACGCGCCGGGCCGCCGTCCGGCCGTACCCGCCGCCAGGCCGCCTCGGTCAACAGGCGCAGGCCGTTGAGCCCGACGATGACGGTGGAGCCCTCGTGTCCGGCGACGCCCAGGGGCAGCGGGAGGGTCCCGGCCTGGTCCCAGAGGACCAGGGCGGCGATGAAGGTGCCCGCGATCACGAGGTTCTGGACGACCAGGCGGCGGGCGCGACGGGAGAGGCCGACCGTGGCGGGGATGGCGGTGAGGTCGTCACGGACCACGACGGCGTCGGCCGCGTCCAGCGCGAGGTCGGCTCCGACGCGGCCCATGGCGATCCCGGTGTGGGCGGCGGCCAGGGCCGGGGCGTCGTTGACGCCGTCGCCCACCACCAGGACCCTGCGTCCGTCCTGCTCCAGTTCGCGTACGACGGCGACCTTGTCCTGGGGCAGCAGGCCGGCGCCGACGTCGCTGATGCCGAGGCCGTCGGCCAGGTGACGGGCGGCACGCGGGTTGTCGCCGGTGACCAGGACGGGCGCGCGACCGGTCAGGTCGGTGAGCGCGCGGGTCGCCGGGCCGGCCGCGTCGCGCGGCTGGTCGGCGGCGCCGAGGACACCTGCCGGTTCGCCGTCGATCATGACCAGGACGGCGGTGCGTCCTGTTTCCTCCACTTCCTCCACCTGCTCGACCACGGCGAGGGCGGGGTGCCGCCCGGGCAGCAGCCGGGCGGGACTGCCGACGGTCACGGTACGGCCGTCGACGGTGGCGGTGACCCCGGTGCCGGGTGTGGAGCAGAACTCCGTGGCGGTGGGCAGAGCGAGCCGGCGGGTCCGGGCGGCGTCCACGACGGCGCGGGCCAGCGGGTGTTCGCCGGCGTGCTCGGCCGCTGCCGCGAGCCGCAGCAGCTCGTCCTGGCCGAGCCCGCTGCCGGTCAGGGGCCGCACGTCGGTGACGAAGGGCGTGCCCTCGGTGAGGGTGCCGGTCTTGTCCAGGGCAACGGTGTCGATCTGACCGAGGCGTTCCATGACGACGGCGGACTTGACGAGGACGCCGTGCCGACCGGCGTTGGCCATGGCCGACAGGAGCGGCGGCATGGTCGCCAGGACGACCGCGCAGGGCGACGCGACGATCATGAAGGTCATCGCGCGCAGCAGCGCGGCCTGGAGCGGGGAGCCCAGCAGCATCGGCACGGCGAAGACCAGGGCGGTGGCGGCGACCATGGCGAGGCTGTAGCGCTGTTCGACCTTCTCGATGAACAACTGGGTGGGCGCCTTGGTCGCGGCGGCCTCCTCGACCATCTTCACGATCCGGACGATGACCGAGTCCGCCGGGTCGCTGTCGACGCGGACCCGCAGGGCACCGGTGCCGTTGACGGTTCCGGCGAAGACTTCGTCCCCCGGCTGCTTGGCCACCGGCAGCGGCTCGCCGGTGATGGTGGCCTGGTCGACCTCGCTGCTGCCCGCCACGACCTGGCCGTCGGCGCCGATCCGCTCCCCGGGCCGCACCAGGACGAGGTCCCCCACGGCGAGACGCTCCACCGGGACGGTCTCCTCGCCGCGGTGGGTCAGCCGGGTCGCGGTGCCGGGTGCGAGATCGAGCAGTCCCCGGACCGAGTCGGCGGTACGGGCGGTGGCGACCGCCTCCAGGGCGCCGGACGTGGCGAAGATGACGATCAGCAGCGCACCGTCCAGGATCTGGCCGATGGCCGCCGCGCCCAGCGCCGCGACGACCATGAGCAGATCCACGTCCAGCGTCCCGCCCCGCAGGGCCTTCAGCCCCTGCCACCCCGGCTCCCAGCCGCCGGTGACGTAGACCGCGGCGAACAGCGGCCCCCACAGCCAGAGGGGGGCACCGGGCAGGTACAGGGCGAGGGCCGCCAGGAACAGCACCAGCGCCGCCGGCGCCCACCGCGCCTCGGGCAGGACAGCAGACGGGTGCGTCGCGCGGGCGGCGGCGGGCTGAAATCGGTCAGGCCCGGGGCCGGACGTTGATCCAGAGCAGAGGACATTGGCACATCAACCCTTCACGGGCGTGGTCGGCCCGGTACGGGCGTGGCCGACGCGTCTCCTCACCATACCGGAACACATGAACAAGTATTCACATGTGATAGCTATGCTGTCCTCATGGGCCACGGAGTCGTCACCACCAGCACCGCGACCACCCGCGAACGTCTCGATGTCGTCGGCACCGCCGATGTCGCCGCCACCCTCCAGGCCCTGGCCACCCCCTCGCGACTGCACATCCTCGCCCGGCTCCAGGAGGGCCCCTGCTCGGTCGGCGACCTGGCCGCGGCCGTGGGCATGGAGCCGTCGGCCTGCTCCCACCAGCTGCGCCTGCTGCGCAACCTCGGCCTGGTCACCGGCGAACGCAACGGGCGCTCGATCATCTACGCCCTGTACGACAACCACGTCGCCGAACTCCTCGACCAGGCGCTCTACCACGTCGAGCACCTGCGCCTGGGCCTGCGCGACACCCCGGCCACGGACCCCGCCGCCGGGATCGACTGACTTCTCCCGGCCCGGCCGGACTCGGCACCCTGCCCGCGGGTGATGCGGGTGATGCGGGTGATGCGGGTGATGCGGGTGATGCGGGTGATGCGGGTGATGCGGGTGTGATGCGGGTGTGCGGACGGACGCGGGTGCCCCGGGTGTTGCCGCAACACCTGTCGTGCGGCGGCCCTGACCTCGGGCGGGAAGCGTTGCGGACGGCGCACGGGGGCGGCAACGGACCCGGGCTGTTGCCGGTTTGCCGGTTGCCCGGCGCAACGGATTCACCTGCCGTCATTGTGTAGCTCATCGCGAGGCGGGTCCGTCCGGGGCCGCGCCGTCCCGGCCGGCGTGCGGCGGGGGTGAGGAGAGGTGGGTTCGATGGATCGTTCGCTTGTGTCGGTGCGGGCCGCGCTGGTGCTCTTACTCGCGGCGCTGGCCGGTGTGACCGCGGGACTCCTGTCGGTGCTGGCCGGCGACGGGGCGGCGGGCGGCCTGCTCGCCGGGCTCGCCGCGGCGGGCGGGGCCCTGCCGGTGTTCAACCAGGTGATCGCCCCGGACCCCGGCCGGCCCGGTCCCGCCCCGCGCGAGGCCCGTGCGAAGGGCGGACAGGCCCGTGGGTGAGCTGCGTCCGCTGCCGTCGGATCTGACACCGGAATCGCGTGCCCTGGCCATGGCGCTGCGCGAGTTGTTCGAGAGCCTGGACGTCTCCGTCCGCCGCTACGCGGCCCGCCGCCTGCGCGACGCCGGTACGTTCTCGCGCTACCTCAGCGGCACCCGCGTCCCGCCCTGGGAAGTGGTGATGGACCTGTTCACGGACGCCGCCGAACACCGGGGCATGGCCGCCACCCCGGACGCCATCGAACTGGTGCGCCGACTGCACCGGGCGGCCGTCGAGACCAGCGTCTCGCCCCGCCACGCGGTCGAGGTACTGGAGCAGCAACTCGCCGAAGCGGACCGCGTCTCACGCCGTTCCACCGCACGCGGCGACGCGCTGAGCGACGCGCTGCTGGACCGCAAGCACCGCATCGCCGACCTGGAGGTGCGCCTGAACCAGCTGGAAGCGGCCTGGAGCGCGGAACGCGCACGCGCCGAACGGCTGATCGCCGCAGGCCCCGACGCCACCGAACTGCTGCACGAACGCGACCAGCTGCAGGACGAGGTCACCCGCCTGTCGGCCCTGCTGCACGAGGCCCAGAAACAGCGTGACGAAGCCGAACAGCGCTGCACGCTGCTGGAACGCCAACTGGACGCGGTCGAGCAGGTCCAGCAGACCGCCGCGGCCGTGACCCCGGCCGTCTCCCAGGCCATGCCCAAGGTCCTCATCGTCGACGACCAGGCGGACAACCTGCTGGCCATGAGCGCCGTCCTGGCCACGCTCGACCAGGAACTGGTCGCCGTCCCCTCCGGCCGGGAAGCCCTCAAGGCCCTGCTCGACCACGACGACTTCGCCGTGATCATCATGGACGTCCAGATGCCCGACATGGACGGCTACGAGACCGCCGCCCACATCAAACGACGCCCCCGCACCCGTGACGTCCCCATCATCTTCCTCACCGCCATGGGCACCGACCCCGAACACTCCGCCCGGGGCTATGCCGCCGGCGCGGTCGACTACATCGGCAAACCCTTCGACCCCTGGGTCCTGCGCGCCAAAGTCGCGGTCTTCACCGGTATCTACCTCGAACAACGGCGCCTCACCGGAGCGGGGTGACGACCGGACCGACCGCGCCACCGGCCCGGCGGCGCCAGGCGTTCCGATCATGTGTGACATACCGCTTTCGGTGCAATGCCCGGTGTCGTGCCGTCCGGCGGGTCACGCTGTGCGGACAGTCGGGCACGGTCGGGGCAGGGAGTCATGGGGCGTAACGGGCGTACGGGTAAAGATCGTGTGAGCGGCATCCACGCGAGCGCCACCGGGTGCGGACGTCGGACGGACGGCCGCCGGTGATGCCGAGGGAACCGAACGCCGCAGAGCCGCCGGACGACCCGCCGCGGCGGCGGCTCGGCGCCGAGCTGGAGGTGATCGCCGAGCAGCTCCGGTCGCTGGCGCGGGCACAGGACCGGTTGCACGAGCTGTACGAGGCGGTCCTCGGCCGGAACGTGGACCTGTCGGTGCTGCTGAGGCTGATCGTCGACACCGCGAGGGAACTGGTCGGTGCCCGCTACGGCGCCCTCGGCGTCCTCGACGCGAAGGGCGAGTCCCTCATCCGGTTCATCACGGCGGGTCTGTCCGAGCAAGAGCGGGCCGACCTGGCCGATGTCGAGTTCCCGCACGGCCGCGGCCTGCTCGGACGCCTGATCGCCGTCCCCGAACCGCTGCGCGTCGATGACATCGCAGCCCACCCGGACGCGGCCGGGTTCCCGCCCCGCCACCCGCAGATGCGGTCCCTGCTCGGAGCCGCGATCAGCACCCGCGGCAAGGTCTACGGAGACCTCTACGTCGCCGACCGACGCGACGGGCAGCCCTTCGACGCCCATGACGAGGCGCTCATCGTCTCGCTCGCCGGCGCCGCGGGCCTGGCCATCGACGACGCGCGCCTCTACCGGCAGGCCCGGCTCGACGCCGAACTGTTCCAGCGGCTCCTGCTGCCCAGCCTGCCGGACCTGCGTCCCTTCGAAGCCGCCGCGGCCTATCGTGCCGCCGTCACGCCGGGCCACATCGGCGGGGACTGGTACGACGCCCTCCTGGTCCCCGACGATTCCTGCGCGGCCGTCATCGGCGACGTCGCCGGCCACGACCTGCAAGCCGCTGCCGCCATGGCCCAGATCCGCAACATGCTGCGCGTGCTCCTCTACGACCAGCGCACCCCGCCCGGCGCCGTCCTCGCGCACCTCGACGGGGCGCTCCAGGTGCTCACCGAGCAGCCTTTCACCACGGCGTGCCTCGCCCGCATCGAACCCGCTCCGCCGGACGGCTGGAGCTTGAGCTGGAGTACCGCGGGCCATCTACCGCCCCTGCTGCTCACCCCCGACGGCCGGACCCGGTACCTGAACGCCGACCCCGACCTGCCGCTCGGCATCGACACCTCCGAACCGCGCACCGACCACACCTGCCTCACGCCGGGGGGTTCCACGGTGGTCCTCTTCACCGACGGCCTCGTAGAGCACCTGCGGTACCCGATCGAGACGGGACTGGAACGTCTCGCCGCCCTCGCCACCACGCACGCAGCCCTGCCCCTGCAGGAGTTCGTCGAAGCCCTGGCCGACCATCACCCCAGCGACGGCCACGACGACATGGCCGTCCTGGCGCTCCGCATCCCGCACTCCTGACCGCTGTCACCACCGTCACGGCCGTCATCGCCGGGAACCGCCGAGTCGCTCCGCCTTATTCATACTCACCGGGTATCAACGGTGCCCGAATCGGTCCTTAAGGTCCGCCGCCGTACCGGGTTGACTGCAAGGAGCACGTGCCCGGCCGCGGCGGGAAGGCCCGCCCGTCGCGGGCACGACGTCGTGCCGCGGCGCTGTCACCGGGCGCAGGAACATCCGGTAGTTGGAGGAACGAGCATGAGCAAGGGATCCGCACTCATCGTGGGGGTGGGCCCGGGCCTGGGTCTGGCCCTGGCGGAGACGTTCGCCAGGGACGGCAACCCGGTGGCGCTGTTCGGCCGTGGTGCCGAGCGCCTGGAGGGATACGCGTCCGCGCTGACGGCCGAAGGCCACACGGCGCGCGCCTACCAGGCGGACGCCGCCGACCCGGAGGGACTGCGGGCCGGGCTGGAACGGGCCGCGGACGACCTCGGGGCGCCGGAACTGCTCGTGTACAACGCGGCCGTGCTGGGTCCCGACACTCCCACCGGAACCGACCCCGCGGACTTCGCGCACACCTTGGCGGTGAACGTCACCGGGGCCGTGGTCGCCGCCCGGACGGTCCTTCCGCTCCTGTCGGGCGGCCGGGGAAGCCTGCTGTTCACCGGTGGCGGCTTCGCCCTCCGTCCCTCACCCGAGTACACCTCGCTGTCGGTGGGCAAGGTGGCGCTGCGGGCGTACGTCCAGACCCTGCACGCGCAGCAGCAGGGATCCGGCGTTCACGTGACCACCGTGACCGTGGCGGGTTACATCGGAGGCGAGGACCCCCGGTTCGCTCCCGCGTCCCTGGCCGCGGCCTACCTCGATCTGCACCGCCAGCCGCAGGACCAGTGGCAGGCGGAACTCCTCTACGCCTGATTACCTACAGGCCCCCCGGGCCCGTGCCCCGTCCGGGTGCGGGCCCGCGGTGCTTTGTCCAGGCCCCGGCCGACAGGCACGTCCGCGCCGCCGGGACCGGTTCGCACCCCGCCCGGGCGGCCCGTCCCGCCCGTCGGTCACGGCGACGGCTCGGCGAGGCCGCCCGCCGTCATCAGGTCCCGCACCCCGTCCAGCGATTCCCCCAGCCACTCGGTCATCTCGCGTTCGTCGTCCGCCGTGAGCCAGCGTGCGAAGCCGACCTTGAAGACGGCGACCCCCAGTTCGCCGGTCAGGCTCGCGGCCGGCTCCCCGACGCCGCGTCCGCGCAGGGCCTCGGCGACCGCGGCCGACAGCGTGGCGAGCTTGGTCGTCTCGCGTTCCCAGAGTTCCGGGTTGGCCTTGATGACGGCCTGTCGCCGCCGCGCGAATTCGCGCCGGTCGGTGAAGATCGCACAGGCCGCCGTGAGCCCCGCCGTCACCGCGTCGAGGGGCGTGGCGGACCGCGGGGACTCGGCGACCCCGGTCACGAACAGGTCCTGGAGCAGGTCCGTGCCGCCGAACAACACCTCGCGCTTGTCGGCGTAATGCCGGAAGAAGGTCCGCTCGGTCAGACCGGCCCGGCCGGCGATCTCCGCCACGGTGGTCTGCTCGTAGCCACGCTCGCTGTAGAGCTCCAGCGCCGCCACAGCCAGGCGTCCGCGTGCATCCGGCTGCCATCTTCCCATGCGCAGATCCTACGTGATGTCAGTGCCTGACATCGCATGCTACGGTCGATGACAGTCACTGACTTCAAGGTCTGGGGTGTCTTCTCCATGCGTATCTTCGTGACCGGAGCGTCCGGCTGGATCGGCTCCGCACTCGTTCCCGAACTCATCGCCGCGGGGCACCGGGTCGTCGGGCTCGCCCGCTCCGACGCCTCCGCCGCCGCCCTCACCACCGCCGGAGCGGAGACGGTCCGGGGCACCGTCGACGATCTCGACGTCCTGGCCGGCGCCGCGGCCGCGTCGGACGGCGTGATCCACCTCGCCTACAAGCACGACATCGCCTTCAGCGGCGACTACCGGGGCGCCGCGGAAGCCGACCGCCGCGCCGCCGACGCCGTCGGCGACGTGCTGGCCGGCACCGACCGGCCTTTCGTTCTCGCCTCCGGCCTGGTCGGCCTCAGCCCGGGGCGGGTGGCGACCGAGCGGGACATGCCCGCCGACGACGGCTCACCGGCTTCCGTCCGCATGACCACCTCCATGGCGGTGCTCGCGCTCGCCTCGCGCGGCGTGCGCTCCTGCGTGGTCAGGCTCTCCCCGACCTGCCACGGCGACGGGGACGCCGGGTTCATGGCGTCCCTGGTCGCCGCGGCCCGGGCCAAGGGCGTCTCCGGCTACCTCGGCGACGGTGCCAACCGCTGGCCGGCCGTCCACCGCCTCGACGCGGCACGGATGTTCCGGCTGGCGGTCGAGCGGGCCCCCGCGGGTTCGGTGCTGCACGGGGTCGCCGAGGAGGGCGTCGCGGTCCGCGACATCGCCGAGGTCATCGGCCGTCATCTCGATCTGCCGGTGAGGCCCGTGGCCCCCGAGGCGGCGGCCGGGTACTTCGGCTGGCTGGCCGGTCTCGTCGGGCTCGACATGGCGGCCTCGAACGCCCTGACCCGTGAGCTGATCGACTGGCAGCCGGTCCACCCCGGCCTCCTCGACGACCTCGACAAGGGCCACTACTTCGCCGCCCCCGCCCCCGCCTCCTGAACACGCGGTCGCGGTCACTCGTCCCGCCGCCCGCCCGCGCGGCCGAGGGCCCGGGGGCGGTGCGGCACCGGCCCCGGGCGGTGGGCCCGGAGACGGCGGTCGGTTAGGCTCCGCGGCATGCGGATCTCTGTCTCCTCGGACATGGACGAACCCGTCGCCCGTCTCCTCGTCGCGGAACTGCGCGAGCGCGGGCACGAGGTGCGCGTACACGGGGCTCTGGAGCCGGGGGCCGACCCCCAGTGGGCGGTCTGTTCGGAGGCGGCGGCCCGTGACGTGGCCGCCGGGACGGCGGACCAGGCCGTCGTCTGCTGCTGGACCGGCACCGGCGCCTCGATCGCTGCGAACAAGGTTCCGGGCGTGCGCGCGGCGCTGTGCACGGACGCCTACACCGCCGAGGGCGCCCGACGCTGGAACGACGCCAACGCCCTGGCCCTCGGTCTGCGCCTGACCTCCGAGCCGGTCCTCAAGGAGATCCTGGACGCCTGGTTCGCGACCGGGCCCAGCGACGACGCCGAGGACCGGGGCAACGTGGCCCACGTCGGGCGCCTCGACGCCGGGCGGGCGGATTCGTAGTCCCTGTTCGCCTCTCGCGCTTCCTGCACGGTGGTGGCAGCGGCGCGGGCGAGCACGGCCGGGCTGTGACCAGGGTCGGTGACGGTGAAGGCGGTGGCTTCTCGCGTCCGCCGCGCGCACCCGCTCCTCACGGCCGGTCCTGCGGCCCTGACGCCCGGCCCCCGACGCCTGGACCCCGGCATCGGGGGCCGGGCGTCGGGGGCCAGGGGGGAGGGGCGAGGGCCGTACGGGTGGAGCCCGGCGGCCGCCGGGGCGGACGGGCGGGCGCCGGTCAGTGGGCGCCCAGGCCGCCCCCGCCGAACGAGCCGCTGGAGCCCTTGCTCCAGCGTGGTCGCTCCTTGGCGGTGCTCGGCCGGGTCTGCTGGTTGCTCAGCTCGTACGGGGTGAGCGGACGGCCGCCGTCGAGCGTCTTCGGCACCTCTTCGGACTCCCGGTTCTCCCGGATCTCGCGCACCGCGCCGCCCGGGGGCAGTTGCGGCTGTTCGTCGGGGCGCGGCCGGGGCGGCTCGCGGAACTTGATCCGGGAGCCCAGCCAGAAGCTGCCGGCGAGCACCGCCAGGACGGCGACGGCCACCGCGAACAGCGCGAGGCTCCACAGGCCGCTCGGCGCGGCCATCTGTATCGAATGTGTGCTCATAGCGCTGACCTACCCCTTTGATAAAGGTGCGAACCGGACATATCCCATTCTGGGTGGTCGGTGCTCCTCCTGAACAGCCGGCGGCCGTCGATCCCGCAGCCCGGGTTTCATCCGCCTCGCCGGGGCAACCCGGTGCGTGTGACACCGACGACTTCCGAGCAGGAGCTGTACCGCTTCCTTGAGGACCGTTTCGCCTGTGCGCAGGCGTGCACGGAGTGCGCGCGGGCATGTGCGCTGCGCGCGAGTCTGCTGGATCCGGACGGGACCGACGGGCCCGAGCGGGCGCGACGGCAGGGCATCCTCTGCGCCGAGGTGTGCGACAGCACCTGTCGCATGCTGATCGAGCAGAACTGCCAGGACGAGGCCGGCGTCCGGGTCCAGCTGGAGTGGTGCCGCGCGGTCTGCGCCGACAGTGCGGCGGCGTTCGACGGGCGGCCGGGCGCGCAGTCGACGGCGGAGGTGTGCCGGGTCTGCGCCCGCGCCTGTGCCGACTTCGTCGCGCTGCTGGACTGAGACTTCCTTCGAGGCGTGCCATTCACAATTTCTGTAACACGTTCTACGGTGTGCGCCGTCAGGACCGGCCATCGGGAGCCTGGAGGCGCCGTGCATCTCGACCACACGCCCGAGCAGCAGCGGCTGCGCACCGAACTGCGCGCCTACTTCGCCAGCCTGGTACCGGACAACGCGTACGCGCGCTACGCGGACCCGGCCGCGCAGAAGCGGTTCTACCGCGACACGATCCGGCGGCTCGGCGCGGACGGCTGGCTCGGCGTGGGCTGGCCCGAGGAGTACGGCGGACGCGGGCTGACGGCGATGGAGCAGTTCATCTTCTTCGACGAGGCCGCGCAGGCCGGCGTACCGCTGCCGCTCATGGCGCTGAACACGGTCGGCCCGACCTTGATGCGGTTCGGCACCGACGAGCAGAAGGATTACTTCCTGCCCCGGATCCTCTCCGGCGAGATCGACTTCGCCATCGGCTACAGCGAGCCGGACGCCGGTACGGACCTCGCGTCCCTGAAGACCCGCGCGGTGCGCGACGGCGACGAGTACGTGGTCAACGGGCAGAAGATCTGGACCACCAACGGCGACACCGCGGACTGGGTGTGGCTGGCCGTGCGCACGGATCCGCAGGCCCCGCCGCACAAGGGCATCACCATGCTCCTGGTGCCGACCGCCGACCCCGGCTACACCTGCACCGTGATCAACACCCTCGCCTCGCACGACACCACGGCCAGCTACTACGAGGACGTCCGGGTCCCCGTCTCCCGGCGGGTCGGTGCCGAGGACCAGGGCTGGCGGCTGATCACCAACCAGCTCAACCACGAACGCGTCACCCTCGCCGCGCACGGCACGATGGCGATCCGCGCGCTGTGCGACGTCCAGCGCTGGGCGACACAGACCAAGCTCACCGACGGCCGCCGGGTGATCGACCTGCCCTGGGTGCGCAGTCGGCTGGCCCGGACCCACGCCAGGCTGGACGCGATGAAGCTCCTCAACTGGCGGATGGTGAGCGCCGTCCAGGACGGCAGCCTCACCCCGCAGGACGCCTCCGCGGTGAAGGTGTACGGCTCCGAGGCGCGCCGGGACGCCTACGCCTGGCTCATGGAGATCGTCGGCGCGGCGGGCCCGCTCAGGGAGGGTTCGGCGGGCGCGGTCCTGCACGGCGAACTGGAACGCGGCTATCGCTCGGCGGTGATCTTCACCTTCGGCGGCGGCAACAACGAGATCCAGCGCGAGATCATCTCGTGGATCGGGCTGGGGATGCCGCGGGTGCGGCGCTGAGCCTGGGCGAGCGCGCCGGAGGCAGCGACTCCGGCGGAGGCGGCGACCGCGCAGAGGGCGGCGACGGCACGGACCTCGACCGCTCGGAGGCGTCGGCCGCGGTGGAGGCGTCGGCGGAGGTCACGGCGACGGGTTCGGGACCGGCCCCGAGGGAGTCGGGGCGTGCCGAGCGGTGACACCGGCCGCGAACAGGGCATGCCGGACCGGTGGGTTGCCGCGCGGGCGCGCTCGGCGCCGTGGACGCGGACGGCACGGCCGGGTGCGGCGGAGCCGCGCACACCGTTCTCGCCGCTCCCGGCATTCCGAAGCCCAGGTCCAGCCCCCGGCCGTCCGGCGCACAGCCCCCGGCTGCCCGGCGCACAGCACCGCGCCACCCGGGCCGCCCAGTTCGGACCCGGCGTGGTACTCGTCACCACCTGCTCGCCCTGCGCGGACGCGACCGGCCCCCCGCTCGCGGACCTGCGGGCGGCCCGGACCGGCCGCGAGGCAGCCGCCGGACCGGAGCCCCGGCCGCCCGCCGTGGCCCTGGCCGCGCTCCTTGCCGACCCGTCCTGCACCGCCGCGCGCGCCCTCTGCGCCGGTGACCGGACGTCGGCCGCACACCTGGAGGACGGGAAGAAGCCGTCGAGCCGGGCAGCCGTCGACCGTGGTCCGACCCTGTCACCGCCCGTCGACCGTGCCGCCCGCCCGAGCCGTCCCCAGGGCGATGCCACCCCGGGCGGCGACGCCTCCACCGTCCCGTCCGGTGCCGGCGGCGACTTCACCGTCGGCCGAATCAACAGGGGAGCACGACAACGCCCTTATGGGTATCACCATCTCGGCGGCCGGCACGGTCGCCGTGGCGAACACCGGCGGAACCGCGAACGCCTCCGTCGTCGTGTTCCGACCCGCGGCCCGGTGGCACACCTGGCCGCCCGCCCATCGACAGGACCGCCGCAACCACCGTGACGACAACCTCGATCAGCTCCACGTTCACCTCAAGCAACGCCATGGGCACCGCAGTTGTGGCCTGGGCGTTGGCCGGGCCCGCGTAGTATCCGCGCTGCGCCAGACACAGAAGGAGGTGCGGATGGCCACCTGCCGCGGCATGGACGTGTCCGCCCATCAGGGCACCCAGGACTGGGCCGCCCACAAGAAAGACGGCGTCGTGTTCGCTTTCGCCAAAGCCAGCGAAGGCCAGCACACCCGGGACCCCAAGTTCGACAACCACATCACCGGGATCACCAGGGCCGGGATGGTGCCCGGCGCCTACCACTTCGCCTGGCCCAACCAGGACGTTGCACAGGAGGCCGCGAACTACATCGGCGCGGTCAAGTCCCATGCGAAGAAGGGGTTCACGCACTGGCTGGACCTCGAACGCTACTCGGACGGCCGCAACTACAGCGGCCGCAGCGCGGCCCAGATCCGGAGCTGGGCCGCCGCCTGGACCGCCGCCGTGCGGAAGGCGTTCCCCGGGCAGCGCGTAGGGATCTACACCAGCGGCGAGGACCTCGCCGCGGGCCATGTGCCCGCCGGGGTTCCCCTCTGGTACCCGGCCTATCCCTGGGGCGCCGCCCCCTACAGCAAGGCGGAGGCCGCGGCCCGGCCAAAGCCCAGCGGACGGGCCCCGCTCGTCTGGCAGTTCACCAGCCAGCCCCTTGACCGATCCATCGCCTATCTGTCCGAGGCGGGCCTGCGCGCCTGGGCCGCGGGTGACACCTCCGAGGAGGACGACATGCCCCAGTACGTGAACCTCGGGCTCGCCAAGCCCTACACGCTCCGCCCCGGAGGGTGGGACTCGATCGAGTTCACCAACGAGTGGACCGACGAGACCGGTGACCACGCCACCAACGGCAGCGTCTGGGCGCGCGGCCCGGCCCGCTTCACCGGCAGCATCAGCCTGCACATCGCCGGACTGCCGGCCGGCGCGGTCGTCCAGGCCCGGATGTCCGAGTACGAGGGCGACACGCACCAGGCCGACCACCCCATCCACGAGATCATCGGCACCGCCGACGGGACCTTCGCCGTGATCCCGTTGACGAAGCGGCTCGGCAAGGGCCACGGCATGCGCGTACGGCTGCTCAACCAGGCCAAGGCCCCGGTCACCGTCAGCAGCGCCGTGCTGACCCTGGTCGTCTGGAAGGAGGGCTGATCCGCGCGGCTGCGGAGGACCGCCGGGGATGTCGTGGCACCGAACGGGGTGGGTGCCGGTGACCGGGCGGAGTGCGCCGGTACCGACGCGGTGACCGCGCCGTCGCGGACCCGGGAGCACCCCCGGGTCCCTTTCCCGCCGACCGGAGACAATGGAGCCGGAACGACGGCTGCATCGGATCGCGGAGGCATGCGTGGGGCTGCGGACCCGGGTCGCGGACGAACTCAGGGCGACCGTGCACGGCGGGGACCTCGAACTGCACCGGTACGAGGGGCCGCCCGGTGATCCCGGGCTGCTCGGGATCACCCCCGGCGATCCCGCCTGGCGGGTGCACGGGCATCTGACCGGCATGCTCACCGGCGGGTTCGCCGCGCTGATGCTCCAGTCACTGCACCCGCTGGCCATGGCCGGGGTCGACCAGCACTCGGACTTCCGGTCCGACCCGGTCGGCCGGCTCGCCGGCACCGCGCGCTTCGTCACCACGACGACCTTCGGCTCCACGCCGGCCGCGCACGAGGCGATCGCCCTGGTGCGGCGTATCCACACCCGGGTCCGGGGCACCGCACCGGACGGGCGGCCCTACCGCGCCGACGACCCCGAACTGCTGACCTGGGTGCACACCGCGGAGGCGCACAGCTTCCTGGCGGGCTACCAGACGTACGCGCCGCGCCGGTGCCGGCTCACGCCCGCCGAGTGCGACACGTACTACCGGCAGGTCGCCCCGGTCGCCGAACTGCTGGGCGCGGAGCAGGTGCCCCGCGACACCCGGCAGGCCGAGCGCTACCTGGCCCGCATACGCCCCCGACTCCGGGCGACCGAGGCCGCGTGGGACTCCGTGCGGTTCCTCCGCGGCTTCGGCCGGACCGCACGGGAACGGCTGGTCGTGCACCAGTTGATGAACGCCGCGGTCGGCCTCCTGCCGGACTGGGCGCGGTCCGAACTCCGCATCGGCCGCCCGGCGGCCGTTCGCGCCTGCTGGGACCGCCCGGCGGCCACGGCGGTCGGCCGCACGCTCGAATGGGCACGCGGCCCCTCGGAGATACACACGGCGGTGCGCCGCCGCCTGGCCCAGGAGACCGTCACGAGGCCCTGACCGCAGCGCGCGAACCGGGAACACGGGGGCAGCGGGCCGGTGTCGTCAGACGCTCAGCTCCGTCCGGGCCGCCGCCTCGGCCGCAAGAGGGTGACGGATGAACCACTCGGTGGCGAACAGCCGCTCCCACGCGGCCGACGGAAGGCCGGAGACGATCCCCGGCAGACCTCCCCGCGTCACCTCGGAGCGATGCGCCAGCACCGCGGCGACCTTCTGCTCCAGCCAGGGGCCGACATCGACGGTCGCGGTGACCTGCTCGTCCGGAACGCTGTATGCCGCCTTGCGCGCACCGATCACGTCCTTGAGCGCGGGCACGGCCGAACGCGGGTGCGTGGCCAGGTAGAGGGCACGCGGCTGCCAGGGGGCGCCGGCGTCCGGGTAGAGCTGCCCCAGCCCGGCGGCCTGGGCGGCGAGCACGGTCACCCGGTGGGTGTGCAGATGGTCCGGGTGACCCGTCAGCCCGCCGTAGCCGTCATGGGTGATGATGACGTCCGGACGGAATTCCCGGATGTGCGCCACCAGGCGCCCCACCGCCTCGTCGAGCGGTGCGTCGCACAACCGCGGACGGTCCGGGGCCGAGTGGGGTACGCGCGCGTCGGCGTAGCCGAGCAACCGCGGCCCGCCGGCGCCGAGGATCCGCAGCGCCTCCGCCAACTCCGCGGCCCGCGGGGTGCCCTCGGCCCAGGTCGCCGTGACGACCGCGGTCCGCGCGCCCCCGGCCGCGTGCCGGGCGAGCACACCGCCCGCCGAGAGGGATTCGTCGTCGGGGTGGGCGAACACCGCGAGCAGGTTCGGCAGGGGCATCGACGGACCGCCTTCCAGCGCGAAGAGAGTTGATCGTACGGCACGGGGCGCCTCGCCCGCCCGGCCCGCCGGAGCGGAGACGGTGCGCGGAGCACCTCCTGCCCGCCCCGGGCAGGAGGTGACGCGGTGTTCGTCCGCGGCCATACAAAGTCGGACGATAGGCCGCCATACTGGACTTGCGGGGGGAGTGTCATGCATCGGGGCGGCTCGGCCGTACCGTGGCGCGGTCCCCGGGGGAGGGCTAGCGGCGACGGACGGGGGCGACGGCGCGCCATGGCGGACACCAGACTGGTCCAGGGCCGGTACCGGCTGCTCGACCTGATCGGGCGGGGCGGGATGGGCGAGGTGTGGCGGGCACACGACGAGTCGCTCGGGCGGCAGGTCGCCGTGAAGTGCCTCAAGCCCCGCGGCCACCAGCACGACCAGGCATTCACCCGCGTCCTGCGGGAACGGTTCCGCCGTGAGGCACGGGTGGCCGCCGCGCTCTCCCACCGCGGGGTGACCGTCGTCCATGACTTCGGCGAGTGCGACGGCGTCCTCTACCTGGTGATGGAACTGCTGGAGGGCCGCAACCTCAGCCAACTGCTGGAGGACAACAAGCAGCACCCGCTGCCGGTCGACGACATCGTGGACATCGCCGACCAGGTCGCCGCCGCCCTCGCCTACACCCACCGGCAGGGCATCGTGCACCGGGACCTGAAGCCCGCCAACATCATGCGGCTCACCGACACGACCGTGAAGATCTGCGACTTCGGCATAGCCCGCCTCGGCCACGACATCGGCTTCACCGCCCGGCTGACCGGCACCGGCATCCCGATGGGCACCCCGCACTACATGTCCCCGGAACAGATCAGCGGCACGGAGGTCGACCGGCGCAGCGATCTGTACTCGCTGGGCTGTGTCCTGTACGAGATCGCCACCGGCGTGCCGCCGTTCGACCTGGGCGACGCCTGGGCGGTCCTCGTCGGCCACCGCGACACCCCGCCGGTCCCGCTGCGCCGCCACCGCGCCGAACTGCCCGAGTACTTCGAGCGGATCGTGCTCGACCTGCTGGCCAAGCGGCCCGAGCAACGGCCGTACGACGCGAGCGAGGTGGGCCTGCGGCTGACGACCGGCCGTACAGCGCCCGCCCGTGCCGCGACGGTGGTGACGCCCCGGCCGTGGCCGCCCGAGCCGGCGTCCCGCGTGCCCGGGCTGCCGTCCTGGACCCGGGGCATGACCGCCGGACCCAAGGCGGGCGGCGGCGCACTGCGTACCAGGCCCGCGGAACCCCCCGCGGCCGGGCTCTCCCGCGCGTGGACCCCCCGGCCGCACACCGGTCCGGACCGGCCCGGCGCGTCCTGCGCGCCGCCGGAGGCGGCCCGCGCGCTCGTCGGACGGCACGACGCCGGCCTCGGCCTGGGACGGCTCGGCCGCTGGGCCGAGGCCGGCGAGGTGCACCGCGCCGTCGCCGCCGACCGCGCCCGGCTGCTCGGCCCGGCCCACCCGGACACCCTCGCCAGCCGCTACGAGATCGCCTTCACGCTGAGCCGCACCGGTCGCGCAGCCGACGCCCTGCGCGTCTTCACCGAGGTCGCCCGGGAACGCAACCGGGTGCTGGGCCCCGACCATCCCGACTCGCTCGCCGCCCGGCAGGAGATGGCGTACGTCCTCGGACAACTGGGCCGCCACTCCGACGCCCACCAGGTCTACGCGGCGGTGCTGGCCGCCCGCGAGCGCACCATGGGCCCGGACCACCCCGACACCCTGCGCTGCCGCCACAACCTCGCCTTCAGCCTCAGCCGGCTCGGCCGCCCGGACGACTCGTACCGGACGGCCCGCGAGGTGGCCGCCGCCCGCGCCCGGGTGCTGGGCCCCGACCACCCCGACACGCTGGTCACCCGGTACGAGGTCGCCTACGCCCTGGGACAGCTGGGCCGCTGGGAGGAAGCCCTGCGCGCCTACCGCGAGGTTGCCGAGGCGCGTGCCCGGACCCTCGGGCCCGACCACCCCGACACCTTCGCCGCCCGCTACGAGATGGGCATCAGCCTGGGCCGCCTCGGCCGCAGCGCCGACGCGCTCCGGCTCTACCGCGGCCTGGCCGACGACCGCACCCGCGCCCAGGGGCCGGCCCACCCCGAGACCCTGCGCGCCCGCCACGGCCTCGGTGTCAACCTCGGCCGGCTCGGCCGCTGGGAGGAGGCCCTCGCCGAGTCCCGTGACGTGTGCGCGCTGCGGACCCGCGTCCTCGGCCCGGACCACCCGGACACCCTGGTCAGCCGCCGTGAGGTCGCCGTCGGCCTGGGCTGGCTCGGCCGCTGGCCGGATGTGCTCGGGGAGTACCGCCGGGTGTCCGCCGCCCGCGAGCGGGTGCTCGGCCCGGCTCACCCCGACACCCTCGCCAGCCGCAGTGACGAGGCCCACTGCCTGCAACAGCTCGGCCGGAGTGCCGAGGCGGGCGAGCTGTTCCGGAGGCTGGCCGTGCTGCGCCGACGGCAGGCTACGTCCGGCGGACGCTGAGCCCGCGGACGCCGAGTCGGCGGAGCTGGCTGGTGGCTGGTGGCCGATCGGGTCGCGGGCCGCGGTCCGGCACGCCTCTGGCCGACGTAGATCATCACGTGTTACGAAGAACCATGCCTGCACACGAGGGATCCCGGACCTACGACGCCGTCATCGTCGGCGGCGGCCACAACGGACTGGTCGCCGCCGCCTACCTGGCCCGGGCCGGACGGTCCGTGCTGGTCCTGGAGCGGCTGGAGCACACCGGCGGCGCGGCCGTTTCGACCCGCCCGTTCGCCGGCGTCGACGCCCGGCTCTCCCGCTACTCCTACCTGGTCAGCCTGCTGCCCCGGAAGATCGTGCGGGACCTGGGCCTGACCTTCCGCGTCCGCGGCCGCACCATCTCCTCCTACACCCCGACCGAGCGCGCCGGGCGCCCCACCGGACTGCTGGTCGGCGGCGGCGAGCGGCGCACCCGGGACGCCTTCGCGCGGCTGACCGGCGGCGAGAGCGAGTACGCGGCCTGGCAGCGCTTCTACGGCATGACCGGCCGGGTCGCCCAGCGGGTCTTCCCCACCCTCGTCGAACCGCTGCCCACCCGCGACGAACTGCGCCGCCGCGTCGACGACGAGGACGCCTGGCGGGCCCTGTTCGAGGAGCCCATCGGGGTCGCGATCGAGCGGGAGTTCAGCGACGACCTGGTGCGGGGCGTCGTCCTCACCGACGCGCTCATCGGCACCTTCGCCGACGCCCACGACCCCGCCCTGCCGCAGAACCGCTGCTTCCTCTACCACGTGATCGGGGGCGGCACCGGTGCCTGGGACGTGCCCGTCGGCGGCATGGGCGCCCTCACCGACGCGCTGGCCGCCGCCGCGCGCACGGCCGGCGCCACCCTCGCGACCGGGCACGAGGCCGTCCGTATCGACACCGACGGACAGCACGCCGAAGTCGTCTACCGCACGGCCGACGGCGAGGGCGTCGTCGCCGCCCGGCACGTGCTCGTCAACGCCTCGCCGCAGGAACTCGCCGCCCTCACCGGCGATCCGCGGCCCGCCCCCGCCGAGGGCGCCCAGCTGAAGGTCAACATGCTGCTCAAGCGGCTGCCCGCGCTGCGCGACACCACCGTGGATCCACGGGAGGCGTTCGCCGGCACCTTCCACATCGCCGAGGGGTACGGGCAACTGGCCGCCGCCCACGCCGAGGCCGCGGCCGGTCGGCTCCCCGCCGCACCGCCCTCGGAGATCTACTGCCACTCCCTGACCGATCCCTCGATCCTCGGTCCCGACCTGGTCGCCCGGGGATACCAGACCCTCACCCTGTTCGGGCTGCACACACCGGCCCGGCTCTTCGCCGAGGACAACGACGCCGTACGCCGTGACCTGCTGAAGTCGACGCTCACCCAGTTCGACGCCCAGCTCGCCGTCCCCCTCGCCGACTGCCTGGCGACCGACGCCGACGGCCGCCCGTGCATCGAGGCGAAGACCCCTCTCGACCTGGAGCACGACCTGCGGCTGCCCGGTGGCAACATCTTCCATCGCGCGCTGGCCTGGCCCTACGCCCAGGAGGACACCGGACGCTGGGGCGTCGAGACCCGGCACGCCAATGTCGTGCTGTGCGGTGCGGGTGCAGTGCGCGGGGGCGGGGTGAGCGGAGTGCCGGGGCACAACGCGGCGATGGCGGTGCTGGAGCGGGACTGAGGACGCGGCGGTACCCGCCCGGCTGCCGCCTCCGACCGGGACGGGGCCCGAACCGCGGCGGTGCTGTCGCGGGCCGGAGTGCGCCGACGGCACGTGCGGCTCCGGGCGCGGCCCCCGAAGAATCCGACGCCCCGCACCCGACCCCGAAATCTGACGCTGTATCAGAAAACCTCTTCCGTCGTCCCGGGGACTGCGGCATCCTGCGCCCATGCAGACGGAGCTGAGCAAGCAACTGGGAGTCGAGCACGCCGTCTTCGGCTTCACGCCGTTTCCCGCCGTTGCCGCGGCCATCAGCCGGGCCGGCGGCTTCGGGGTGCTCGGCGCGGTCCGCTACACCGCCCCCGACGAACTCAGACGCGACCTCGACTGGATCGAGGCCCACGCCGAGGACCGGCCCTACGGCCTCGACGTCGTCATGCCCGCCAAGAAGGTGGAGGGCGTCGGCGAGGCCGACGTCGAGGCGATGATCCCCGAGGGACACCGCCGGTTCGTCACGGACACCCTCGCCAAGTACGGGGTGCCCGAACTCGCCGCAGGCGAGGCGTCCGGCTGGCGCATCACGGGCTGGATGGAGCACGTGGCCCGCACCCAGCTCGACGTCGCCTTCGACTACCCGATCCGGCTCCTCGCGGGCGCCCTCGGCTCCCCGCCCGCCGACGTCGTGGCCCGCGCGCACGACCGGGACGTGCTCGTCGCCGCCCTCGCGGGCAGCGCCCGGCACGCCCGCAAGCACCGGGACGCGGGCATCGACATCGTCGTGGCGCAGGGCTACGAGGCGGGCGGCCACACCGGGGAGATCGCCTCCATGGTGCTGACACCCGAAGTGGTCGACGCCGTCGCCCCGCTGCCCGTGCTGGCGGCGGGCGGCATCGGCAGCGGACAGCAGGTGGCGGCCGCGCTGAGCCTGGGCGCCCAGGGCGTGTGGCTGGGCTCCATCTGGCTGACCACCACGGAGGCGGACCTGCATTCCCCCGCCCTCACCCGCAAACTCCTCGCCGCCGGGTCCGGCGACACCGTCCGCTCCCGCTCCCTCACCGGCAAGCCCGCCCGTCAGTTGCGCACCGAGTGGACCGACGCCTGGGACGCCCCGGACGGACCAGGCACCCTGCCGATGCCGCTCCAGGGACTGCTGGTCGCCGAGGCGGTCTCCCGGATCCAGAAGTACGAGGTCGAGCCGCTGCTCGGCACCCCCGTCGGACAGATCGTCGGCCGGATGACCACCCAACGCGACGTCCGGGCCGTCTTCGACGATCTCACCCGCGGCTTCGAGCGGGCCGTCGACCGCATCAACCGCATCGCCGGAAGGAGCGGCCAGTCGTGAGCACACCTCCCACCGGTTTCTGGGCCCAGGCCGCCCAGGACCCCGACCGCATCGTCCTCATCGCCCCCGACGGTGAGGCATGGACCGCCGGCCGACTGCACGCCGCCGCCAACCAACTGGTCCACGGCCTGCGCGCGGCGGGCCTGGAGCGCGGCGACGCCCTCGCCGTCGTGCTGCCCAACGGCGTCGAGTTCTTCACCGCGTACCTGGCCGCCAGCCAGGCCGGGTTCTACCTCGTGCCCGTCAACCACCACCTCGTCGGACCCGAGATCGCCTGGATCGTCTCCGACTCCGGCGCCAAGGTGCTCGTCGCGCACGAACGGTTCGCGCAATCCGCCCGCCAGGCCGCCGACGAGGCCGGCCTCCCGGCGACACACCGGTACGCGGTCGGCACCGTCGAGGGCTTCAGGCCGTACGCCGAACTCCTCGCCGGACAGGACGCGTCGGCGCCCGCCGAGCGCACCCTCGGCTGGGTGATGAACTACACCTCGGGCACCACCGGCCGGCCCCGCGGCATCCGGCGCCCACTGCCCGGAAAACCCCCCGAGGAGGCGTACCTCGGCGGCTTCCTCGGCATCTTCGGCATCAAGCCGTTCGACGACAACGTCCACCTGGTCTGCTCGCCGCTCTACCACACGGCCGTGCTCCAGTTCGCGGGTGCGTCGCTGCACATCGGGCATCTGCTGGTGCTGATGGACAAGTGGACGCCCGAGGAGATGCTCCGCCTCATCGACACCCACAGGTGCACCCACACCCATATGGTCCCGACCCAGTTCCACCGCCTGCTGGCGCTGCCGGAACGGGTCCGGCAGTCGTACGACGTGTCGTCCATGCGGCACGCCATCCACGGCGCCGCGCCCTGCCCCGACCACGTGAAACGGGCCATGATCGACTGGTGGGGGCACAGCGTCGAGGAGTACTACGCGGCCAGCGAGGGCGGCGGTGCCTTCGCGACGGCCGAGGACTGGCTGAAGAAGCCCGGCACGGTCGGCAGGGCCTGGCCGATCAGCGAACTCGCGATCTTCGACGACGAGGGCAACCGGCTCGCGCCCGGCGAACTCGGTACCGTCTACCTGAAGATGAACACCGGCGGATTCTCCTACCACAAGGACGAGGCGAAGACCCGGAAGAACCGGATCGGCGACTTCTTCACCGTCGGCGACCTCGGCTACCTGGACCAGGACGGCTACCTCTTCCTGCGCGACCGCAAGATCGACATGATCATCTCGGGTGGTGTGAACATCTACCCGGCCGAGATCGAGTCCGCCCTGCTCGCCCACCCCGGCGTCGCCGACGCCGCCGCCTTCGGCATCCCGCACGACGACTGGGGCGAGCAGGTCAAGGCCGTGGTGGAACCGGCCCCGGGGCACGAGCCGGGACCCGGCCTCGCCGCCGCCCTGCTCGACCACTGCGCGCGGCACCTCGCCGGCTACAAGTGCCCCAAATCCATCGACTTCGTCGCCGAACTGCCCCGCGACCCCAACGGCAAGCTGTACAAGCGACGGCTGCGGGAACCCTACTGGGAGGGCCGGAACCGCCCCGTATGACCGTACGCCGGGCCCCCGCGACGGCGGGGGCCGGCGCACCCACCGGGACCACCGCCGCGCGACGCCGGGACCGCGCCGTGCCGCCGCGTCCTTGACCCGCTCGCGCACCGCCCGCAGGATCGGGTGCCATGACGCAGGGACACGGCAGCACGGTCGACGGGATGCTGCGGCGCAGCGCCCGGCGCACACCCGCGCGGATCGCGGTGGAGTACGGCGGGCGCCGCTGGACCTACGCGGAACTCGACGACGCCGTCTCCCGCGCCGCCGGCCTGCTGCGCGCCCGCGGCCTGGCCCCCGGCGACCGGGTCGGCGCCTACGGCCACAACTCCGACGCCTATGTGATCGCCTTCCTCGCCTGCGTTCGGGCGGGCCTGGTCCACGTGCCGGTCAACCACCACCTGACCGGCGACGACCTCGCCTACGTCGTCACCCAGTCGGGCAGCGCACTGGTGCTCGCCGACCCGGCCCTCGCCGCACGGCTGCCGGACGGCGTCCCCGTGCTGCCGCTGCGCGACGCCGACGACTCCCTCCTCGCCTCGCTCGCGACGGCGGCGCCGTACGACGGTCCCGAACCGTGCGCCGAGGACCTGGCGCAACTGCTGTACACCTCCGGCACCACCGCGCTGCCGAAGGGCGCGATGATGACCCACCGGGCCCTGGTCCACGCCTACTTGAGCGCGATCACCGCCCTCGACCTGCGGGCCGGCGACCGGCCCGCGCACGCCCTGCCGCTGTACCACTCGGCGCAACTGCACGTGTTCCTGCTGCCCTACCTCGCCGTCGGCGCCACCAACACCGTCCTCGACGCGCCCGACGGCGACACCCTCTTCGACCTGATCGAGGCCGGGCGCGTGGACAGCCTGTTCGCGCCGCCCACCGTGTGGATCGCGCTGTCGAACCGGCCCGACTTCACGACCCGCGACCTCGGCGGGCTGCGCAAGGCGTACTACGGGGCGTCGATCATGCCCGTACCGGTCCTGGAACGGCTCCAGGAGCGGCTGCCCGAGCTGGCTTTCTACAACTGTTTCGGGCAGAGCGAGATCGGCCCCCTCGCCACCGTGCTCGGCCCCGGCGAGCACGCCGGCCGGCTCGACTCCTGCGGCCGCAGTGTGCTGTTCGTGGACGCCCGCGTGGTCGACGAGAACGGCGCGGACGTGCCCGACGGCACACCGGGCGAGGTCGTCTACCGCTCGCCGCAGCTGTGCGAGGGCTACTGGGACAAGCCCGAGGAGACCGCCGAGGCGTTCCGCGACGGCTGGTTCCGCTCCGGCGATCTCGCGGTGCGGGACGCCGACGGATACCTCACGATCGTCGACCGGGTGAAGGACGTCATCAACTCCGGTGGGGTGCTGATCGCCTCACGGCAGGTCGAGGACGCCCTGTACACGCACGAGGGGGTGGCCGAGGCCGCTGTCGTCGGGCTGCCCGACGAGCGCTGGGTCGAGGCCGTCACGGCGGTCGTCGTGCCGCGCGGCGAGGTCACCGAGGCCGAACTGATCGCCCACGCACGCGAGCGGCTCACCTCGTTCAAGGCACCCAAGCGCGTGCTGTTCGTGACCGAACTCCCGCGCAACGCCAGCGGCAAGATCCTCAAGCGGGAACTGCGGGACCGCTTCGGCCGCCGGGACTGAGCGGGCCGGGTGCGGGCGCGGTGGACGAACGAGGGCGCGGCGAGCGCATCGCATCGCGGCACGGCCGGCGGAGCGCTCAGCGCGGGCGCAGGTCCACGATCCGGCGGATCTTGCCCACCGACCGCTCCAGCGACTCCGGGTCGACGATCTGCACGTCGGCCGACACGCCGATGCCGTTCTTGACGGCCGCGGCGACGAGCCGGGCCGCCTCCTGGCGGGTCTCGGGGGTCGCGTCGGGGCGTGCCTCGATCCGTACGGTGAGGGCGTCCAGGCGGCCCTGACGGGTGAGGCGGAGCTGGAAGTGCGGGGCGAGGCCGGGGACGCGCAGCACGATCTCCTCGACCTGTGTCGGGAACAGATTGACGCCCCGCACGATCACCAGGTCGTCGCTGCGGCCGGTGATCTTCTGCATCCGCCGGAACACCCGGGCCGTGCCCGGCAGCAGCCGGGTCAGGTCGCGGGTCCGGTACCGGACGACCGGCATGGCCTCCTTGGTGAGAGAGGTGAAGACCAGTTCGCCCTCCGCGCCCTCGGGCAGCAGCTCGCCGGTGACCGGGTCGACGACCTCCGGATAGAAGTGGTCCTCCCAGATGTGCAGGCCGTCCTTGGTCTCCACGCACTCCTGTGCGACGCCCGGACCGATCACCTCCGACAGCCCGTAGATGTCGACGGCGTCGATCCCGAACCGCTCCTCGATCTCCCGCCGCATCTCCTCCGTCCACGGCTCCGCACCGAAGATGCCCACCCGCAGCGACGTGCCGCGCGGATCCACGCCCTGCCGCTCGAACTCGTCGAGCAGGGTGAGCATGTACGAGGGCGTCACCATGATGATCCGGGGCTCCAGGTCCGTGATGAGCTGGACCTGGCGGGCGGTCATGCCGCCGGACGCGGGGATCACCGTGCACCCCAGCCGCTCGGCGCCGTAGTGGGCGCCGAGGCCGCCGGTGAACAGCCCGTAGCCGTACGCCACGTGGACGGTGTCCCCGGGCCGCCCGCCCGCCGCCCGGATGGAACGGGCCACCATGTCGGCCCACAGCGAAAGATCGTTCTCCGTGTAGCCGACCACGGTGGGGCGTCCTGTCGTGCCGCTCGACGCGTGGATCCGGCGGATCCGGTCGCGCGGCACGGCGAACATCCCGAACGGGTAGTTCTCGCGCAGGTCCGCCTTGGCGGTGAAGGGGAAGCGCGCCAGGTCGTCCAGGGACCGGAGGTCCTGCGGGTGGACGCCCGCGTTGTCGAAGGACTCGCGGTAGAACGGCACGTGGTCGTAGGCGCGGCGCAGGGTGGTCCGCAGCCGCTCCAGCTGAAGCCGCCGCAGCGCCTGCGCGTCGAGCCGTTCCCCCGCGTCGAACAGCTCACTGGCCTCCGTCATGGGGTACCTCTCCCTCACCGGGCACATCTGCTCACATGGGCTTATGTCCACCCACATCGACGTGCATCGACCCGGACGACCGATCATTCGGTCGCCGTGTCCGGGATCAGTAATTCAGGCCGGGGCAGGCGCGGGCAAGGGGGCGGCCTGCACTTTCTCGCCCGTCCGGCCGATCCGGAGTCCCGTTGCGGGCCGCCCAGGCGGAGCCGGATGATCGGCGGCCTGCCCGCGTTCACCGCGCCGGGCGGGAGCCATCCCGCGTACCACGTCCGCGGCGAGAGGGAGCCACTCGTCGTGCTGCCCGGAGGCCCCATGCGGGCCTCGGCCTACCTCGGCGACCTGGGCGGACTGACCGCCCGTCGCCGGCTGGCCCTGCTCGACCCGCGCGGGACCGGTGACTCGGCGGCGCCGGCGGACGCGGCGGCCTACCGCTGCGACCGGATGGTCGACGACGTCGAGACGCTGCGAGGCCACCTGGGGCTCGACCGCATGGATCTGCTCGCCCACTCGGCGGGCGGAAGCCTGGCGATGCTGTACGCCGCCCGGTATCCGCACCGGGTACGGCGACTCGTGCTGGTCACCGCCAACCCGTCGGTCCTCGGTCTGCGGGCCACGGCGGCGGACCGGCTGGCGGCGGCCCGGCTGCGGGCGGCCGAACCGTGGTTCGAGCGGGGCTTTTTGGCCTTCGTGGCCTGGCTGCGCGACGGGGGCGACTTCGACCCGGCCTGTGCGCCGTTCTTCCACGGCCGCTGGGACGCTGCCGCCGCCGCGCACGACGCGGCGGCCGACGCGTACTTCGCGTCCGGTGCCTTCCTTCGCCCCGGACGCCACCCGCGCCGCCCTGGGCCGTCTCGCCGCTCCCGTCCTCGTCCACGCGGGGGAACTCGACGGCGGCCCCTGCCCCGGTCCGGCCCGCCGCACGGCGGAGGCGTTCCCGGACGCGGTCTGCGTCATCCAGCCCGGCGCCGGGCACTGTCCCTGGCTGGACGACGCGGAGCGGTTCGTGCGCCGGATCGCTGCCTTCCGCGACCCGGAACCGGCGGTCTCCTCGCCCCCTCCGGAGCAGGGGCGGGCGCCGTCCGGCGGTCCGCCGGTGTGCGCCGGACGCCCGGGGCGCGCGTCCTACCGGTCGGCGGCAGCCGCCACCTCCCGCGCCCACCGGTAGTCCGCCTTGCCGCTGGGCGAGCGCTGGACCGCCTCCGTGAGCACGAGCTGGCGCGGGATCTTGTAGCCGGCCAGCTGGGTGCGGCAGTGCCGCTGGACGTCCGCCAGGGACAACGGGTCGGCGCCCGCGCGCAACTGCACCACCGCCGCCACGTGATTGCCCCAGGTGGCGTCCGGCACCCCGGCCACGAGCGCGTCGTACACGTCCGGATGCGACTTGAGCGCCTGTTCGACCTCTTCCGGGTAGACCTTCTCCCCGCCGGTGTTGATGCACTGCGAGCCGCGGCCGAGCACGGTGACGACGCCGTCCTCGTCGACGGTGGCCATGTCGCCCAGCAGCACCCAGCGCCGGCCGTCCTTCTCGAAGAAGGTCTCGGCGGTTTTCGCCGGGTCGTTGTAGTAGCCGAGCGGGACGTGCCCGCACTGCGCGACCCGCCCCACCTCACCGGCCGCGACCGGTTCCCGGGTGGCCGGATCGACCACCAGGGTGCGGGAGTTGACGCGGATGCGGAACCCGCGCTCCGGTCCGGAGTCGTCCGTCGCCGTGCCGTTGAACCCGGACTCGGAGGACCCGAAGTTGTTCAACAGCATGGCGTTCGGCACGAGTTCGCCGAACTGCCGGCGCACCGTCTCCGACATGATCGCCCCCGACGACGAGACGCTGAACACCGACGAGCAGTCCGTGCCCTTCATCGGGCCCCGCAACGCGTCGATCAGCGGCCGCAGCATCGCGTCGCCGACCAGGGACACGCTGGAGACCTTCTCCTTCTCGACCGTCCGCAGCACGTCCTCGGGCGTGAACTTGCGGTGGAGCACCACGCGCTGCCCGAAGTTGAACCCGATGAACGCCGTCAGCGTGGACGTGCCGTGCATCAGCGGGGGAGTGGGGAAGAAGGTGATCCCGGCGCCGCCGGCCGCGACCCGCTCGGCGAGTTCCTCCGGTGTGCGCACCGGCTCACCGGTCGGTGCCCCGCCTCCCATGCCCGAGAAGAACAGGTCCTCCTGACGCCACATCACGCCCTTGGGCATCCCGGTGGTGCCGCCGGTGTAGATGATGAACTGGTCGTCGGCCGAGCGTGCCGCGAAGCCCCGCTCCGGCGACCCGGCGGCCTCGGCGTCGGTGAACGCCACGGCGGGCACCTCGGCCGCGCCCGGCCCCGCGGCGCCCACCCGCACCAGATGCCGCAGCCCCGCGGAGCGCGGCAGCGCCGCCGCCACCCGGTCCGTGAACTCCGCGTCGAAGACGAGCGCCACCAGATCCGCGTCCCGGTAGAGATAGGCCAGTTCGTCCTCGACGTAGCGGTAGTTGACGTTGACCGGAACGACGCGCGCCTTCAGGCAGCCGAGCACCGTCTGCAGGTACTCGACGCCGTTGTAGAGGTGGAGCCCCAGATGCTCGCCCGGGCGTATCCCGCTGTCGGCGAGATGGTGTCCGATGCGGTTCGCCGCCGCGTCCAGCTCCGCGTACGTCAGGCGGCGTTCCGCGCCGGTACCCGGGTGGTCGATGTACACGAGGGCTTCACGGTCCGGGACCGCGTCGACGACGGACTCGAACAGGTCGGCAAGGTTGTACTCCACCGTTCCTCCTGACCCGGGCGTACCTGGCATCCGACGGTTCGCCGGTCATCAGAGCAAAGGGCGCCGCAACTGTGAAGGCTTCCTGCGAAGAAATCTGACTGGCTGTCAGAAAACCCTTGAAGTGCCCACCCGCCTACTGCAACCTGTTCTCGTTCCGGCAGAGGGGAGATGGGTCATGGCCGGCACCGAACACCTCACCGTGCGGCGCGAAGGCGCCACACTGGTACTCACACTCAACAGGCCCGAGGCCAAGAACGCGCTCTCGCTGCCGATGCTCGTCGGCCTGTACGACGGCTGGCTGAAGGCCGACGCGGACGACACCGTCCGCTCCATCGTGCTCACCGGCGCCGGGAGCGCCTTCTGCGCCGGGATGGACCTCAAGGCCCTGGCCGGCGGCGGCATGGTGGGCGAGCACTACCGGGACCGGCTCAAGGCCGACCCCGACCTGCACTGGAAGGCCATGCTGCGCCACCACCGGCCGCGCAAACCGGTGATCGCCGCCGTCGAGGGGCACTGCGTGGCCGGCGGCACGGAGATCCTCCAGGGCACCGACATCCGGGTGGCCGGCGAGTCCGCGACCTTCGGCCTCTTCGAGGTCAGGCGCGGTCTGTTCCCGATCGGCGGCTCCACCGTCCGACTGCAACGCCAGATCCCCCGCACCCACGCCCTGGAGATGCTGCTCACCGGCCGGCCGTACAGCGCCCGCGAAGCCGCCGGCATCGGACTCGTCGGCCACGTCGTCCCCGACGGCACCGCACTCGCCCACGCCCTGGACATCGCCGAGCGGATCAACGCCTGCGGCCCGCTCGCCGTCGAGGCCGTCAAGGCGTCCGTGTACGAGACCGCCGAGATGACCGAGACCGACGGGCTCGCCGCGGAACTCGAACGCGGCTGGCCGGTCTTCGACACCGCCGACGCCAAGGAGGGCGCCCGCGCCTTCGCGGAGAAGCGGCCCCCCGTCTACAAGCGCGCCTGACCCCGTGCCGGGCCGCCCGAACAGCGAAGGAGACAGCCGCCGATGCCCGATGTCCTCAAGGCCCCCCTCGTCCTGGAGTTCCCCTTCACCCGCTCGCTCGGCCCCGTCCAGAGCGCCTTCCTCACCGGCCTGCGCGAACGCGTCGTGCTCGGTGTGCGCACGGACGACGGCCGCACCCTGGTACCGCCCGTCGAGTACGACCCGGTGACCGCCGAGGAGATCCGCGATCTCGTCGAGGTCGCCCCCACCGGCACGGTCACCACCTGGGCCTGGAACCACGAGCCCCGGCCCGGCCAGCCCCTCGCCACCCCCTTCGCCTGGGTCCTGGTCCGGCTCGACGGCGCCGACACCCCCCTGCTGCACGCCCTGGACGCCCCCGGACCCGACTCCGTGCACACCGGCCTGCGCGTGCGGATCCGCTGGGCCGAGGAGCGCACCGGCGCCATCACCGACATCGCCTGCTTCGAACCGTACGACGGCACCGCCGCCGAACCCACCGGCCACAGCGGCACGTTCGCGGACCCCGTCACCGGCATCGTCGCCCCCGCCCGCCTCGACTACACCTACACACCCGGCCGCGCCCAGAGCGCCTACATCGAGGCGCTCGCCGAACGACGCACCGTCGGCGAACGCTGCCCGTCCTGCCGCAAGGTGTACGTCCCGCCCAGGGGCGCCTGCCCCACCTGCGGCATTGCCACCGCCGAGCAGGTCGAGGTGGGCCCCCGCGGCACGGTCACCACCTACTGCATCGTCAACATCAAGGCCAGGAACCTCGACATCGAGGTGCCCTACGTCTACGCGCACATCGCCCTCGACGGCGCCGGCCTCGCGCTGCACGGCCGCATCGGCGGCATCCCCTACGACCAGGTGCGGATGGGCCTGCGCGTCGAACCGGTGTGGACCGAGGGCGCCCGCCACCCCGACCACTACCGGCCGACCGGCGAACCCGACGCCGACTACGACACGTACAAGGAGCTGCTGTGACCCGTGCAGACGCGCCGGCCCCCCGGGAGATCGCCGTCGTCGCCTTCGCGCAGACCGCCCACCGGCGCGCCGACGAGGAACACTCCGAGGCGGAGATGCTCCTGCCGGTCCTGCACGAGGTGCTGGAGAGGACCGGCCTGAAGACCTCCGACATCGGTTTCACCTGCTCCGGCTCCAGCGACTACCTGGCCGGCCGTGCCTTCTCCTTCACCCTCGCCCTGGACGGCGTCGGCGCCTGGCCGCCGATCTCCGAGTCGCACGTCGAGATGGACGGCGCCTGGGCGCTGTACGAGGCATGGACCAAACTGCTCACCGGTGACGCCGACACCGCCCTCGTCTACTCCTACGGCAAGTCCTCGCCCGGCTCCGTCCGGGACGTCCTCACCCGCCAGCTCGACCCGTACTACGTCGCCCCGCTGTGGCCGGACGCCGTCGCCCTCGCCGCGCTCCAGGCGCAGGCGCTCATCGACGCGGGGGAGACGGACGAGCCCGCGCTGGCCGCGCTCGCCGCCCGCAACCGCGCGTCCGCCGCCGCCAACCCCCATGCCCAGCTACGGGGTTCTGTCCCACCGGGGGAGTACGTCGTACGGCCCCTGCGCACCGGCGACTGCCCGCCCGTCGGCGACGGCGCCGCCGCCGTGATCCTCGCCGCGGGCGACCGGGCCCGTGAACTGTGCCCGCGGCCCGCCTGGATCCGGGGCATCGACCACCGCGTCGAGGCGCACGCCCTCGGCCTGCGCGAGCTGACCGACTCGCCCTCCGCCCGGCTCGCCGCCGAGCGCGCCGGTGCCTTCGAACGGCCCGTCGACACCGCCGAGTTGCACGCGCCGTTCAGCGCGCAGGAAGTCGTCCTGCGCAAGGCGCTGCGGCTCGGCGACGACGTGTGCGTCAACCCGTCCGGCGGCGCCCTCGCCGCCAACCCGGTCATGGCGGCCGGGCTCATCCGCATCGGCGAGGCCGCCGCCCGCATCGCACGCGGCGGGTCCGACCGGGCGCTCGCCCACGCCACGTCCGGCCCCTGCCTGCAACAGAACCTGGTCGCCGTACTCGAAGGGGATCCCCGATGAGCAAGGAGCCCGTGGCCGTCATAGGGATCGGCCAGACCAAACACGTGGCGGCCCGCCGGGACGTGTCGATCGCGGGCCTGGTCCGCGAGGCGGCCCGCCGCGCCCTCGACGACGCCGAACTGACCTGGTCCGACGTCGACGCCGTGGTCATCGGCAAGGCGCCCGACTTCTTCGAGGGCGTGATGATGCCGGAGCTGTACCTGGCCGACGCGCTCGGCGCGGTGGGCAAGCCGCTGCTGCGGGTGCACACCGCCGGTTCCGTCGGCGGCTCCACCGCCCTCGTCGCGGCCGGCCTCGTCGCCTCCCGGGTGCACGCCACCGTGCTCACCCTCGCCTTCGAGAAGCAGTCCGAGTCCAACGCCATGTGGGGCCTGTCCCTGCCGATCCCGTTCCAGCAGCCGCTGCTGGCGGGCGCGGGCGGCTTCTTCGCCCCGCACGTGCGCGCGTACATGCGGCGCAGCGGCGCCCCCGACACCATCGGCTCCCTGGTCGCCTACAAGGACCGGCGCAACGCCCTCAAGAACCCGTACGCCCACCTGCACGAGCACGACCTCACCCTGGAGCAGGTCCAGGCGTCCCCGATGCTGTGGGACCCCATCCGCTACTCGGAGACCTGCCCCTCCTCCGACGGGGCCTGCGCGATGGTCCTCACCGACCGGGCCGGCGCCGCCCGCGCCCCCCGGCCGCCCGCCTGGATGCTCGGCGGCGCCATGCGCAGCGAACCCACCCTGTTCGCCGGGAAGGACTTCGTCTCCCCGCAGGCCGGCAAGGACTGCGCCGCCGACGTCTACCGGCAGGCGGGCATCGCCGACCCGCGCCGGGACATCGACGCCGTCGAGATGTACGTGCCGTTCTCCTGGTACGAGCCCATGTGGCTGGAGAACCTCGGCTTCGCCGCGGAGGGCGAGGGCTGGAAGCTCACCGAGTCCGGGGTGACCGAACTCGACGGGGACCTGCCCGTCAACATGTCGGGCGGTGTGCTGTCCACCAATCCGATCGGCGCCTCCGGCATGATCCGCTTCGCGGAGGCCGCCCTCCAGGTGCGCGGGCAGGCCGGGGAACACCAGGTGGAGCGCGCCAGGAAGGTGCTCGGGCACGCCTACGGCGGCGGCTCGCAGTTCTTCTCCATGTGGCTGGTGGGAGCGCGGCCGCCCGACTTCTGAAAGGTCCCCCACACGTGGCCTGTTGGCCGTCGGAACCGATCGCTAGGCTGGCCGCGGACGACGAACCGGGAGGAGCACGGACGTGGCCGAGAGCACCACCCAGCAACAGCCGCTCAGGGGCTGGGACAAGCCGGAACTGGACCTCAGCAACGCCGATTGGCAGTCCAGCAGCCGAGGGCTTGGCGATGTCCAGATCGCCTTTGTCGAGGGCTTCATCGCGATGCGCAACAGCGGCCGCCCGGAGAGCCCTTCCCTGATCTTCACTCCGGCCGAATGGGGTGCCTTCGTCTCCGGCGCACGGGAAGGCGAGTTCGACCTGACCTGATCCGCACGGCGCCGGGTGCGCCGCCGAGCCGATCCGGGGGACTTCCGCACCGATTTCCGGACACGCGCCCGACCGGGCCGTCCCGGGACCGGCACCTGAGCGAGGCTGGCCCCGCATGGCACAGCCGCATCCCGGAGGTCAGGAACCATGAGCACGCTGCCGGTGATCGCCGCCGTCGACGGTTCGGACGACAGCCTGCGCGCCCTGGACTGGGCCCTCGACGCCGCCAGGCGCCGCGCGGCTCCGCTGCGTGTGGTCCATGTGCGGCAGTACGCGCCGTGGGGCCAGCCCGAGGTGCTGATCGCCGGCCCGCCCGAACCGGACGACGACGACATCCTCGACGCGGTACGCACCCGGCTGCGCGGCCCGGCGGCCGGGCAGGCCGTCGAGTACGTCGCGTTGTCGGGCGCGCCCGCCGCGGTGCTGCCCGCCCTGGGCACCGAGGCACAACTGCTGGTGCTCGGCTCCCGGGGGCGGGGCGGCTTCGCCAGCCTGCTGCTCGGCTCCAACAGCCTGGCCGCCGCCCGCGCCGCGGAGTGCCCGGTCGTCGTCGTGCCCCGGCCCGGCCGCGACCCGGGTGCCGCCGCGACGGCGGGGGAGCACGGCGAGCCGTCGGCCGGGCCGGGTCCCCGGGTGGTCGTCGGCGCGGACGTGGACGACCCCGACGACGCCACGCTCGCGTTCGCCTTCACCGAGGCCGGTCTGCGCGGGGCCCGCCTCCGGGTGATCGCCGCCTACCGGTGGCCCGCGCTGCCGCTGCCGGCGCCCGGCGGCCTCGTCCCGCCCGGCATCGACCAGGCCGCCGTGGAGCACGAGACCAGGACCCTCACCGAGGACCTCCTCGCACCGCACCGCGCCCGGCACCCGGATGTCCGCGCCGACGCCCTGGCGCTGCCCGGCGACGCGGCCGGCAACCTGGTCGCGGCCTCGGGCGGGGCGGCTCTGGTCGTCGTCGGCCGGCATCGGCGGCGGCTGCTCGCGCCCGCCCCGATGATGGGCTCCGTCACCCAGGCCGTCCTGCTGCACGCGGCGAGCCCGATCGCCGTCGTACCGCCCGCACCGCCGGAGGAGTCCGCACCGCCGCGGGACTGACCCGGCTCCCTCGCCCGGCCCACCGGACCCCCGGCCCACCGGCCCCCCACCGAACGCCACCCGCCGAAACCTGTCCGCCGGAACGCCGCCCACGGGCCGCGCGGCCGGTCGCCCGCGGGTTCTGCGGCGGGGCGCGGCTCCCCTGATGGGACGCCGCCCGGGCGCCATCGACCGGGCCCGGGCACGTACCATGGCCGCATGTCGTTCCTCCGTCGCCGCAGCGCCACGCCCGCCGGGCCCGACTTCGACGTCCTGGCCATGGACCCGGGCGACTGGCCCGGCAATCTGGGCGCGGGCCTGCTGCCCGCCCCCGACGGCAGCTGCCAGGGCGTCTTCCTGCGTTACGACCTGTTCGGCGGCCGTGGTCCTGCCATGATCATCGGCAATCTCCCGGAGGGCTCCCCGGCCCGTGACGTCGCCGAGGGGGAGATCCCCTTCGAGGTGGCCCAACTGCTGCTGGCGCTGGAGAACGACGAGGAGGTCACGGTCACCGGCACCGAGGACATGCCGGTGCTCCAGGGCGACAACCTGCTGATCGTGCGCCGGCTGAAGCTCACCGAGACCCGGATCTCATGCGTCCAGTTCGACCGCAGCGACGGCATCCTGGTCACCATCGCGGCCTGGGACCGGCCCATCACCGACGACCTGTACGCCCTGCTGAAGCCGCTCCCGGCGGAGCTTTTCCAGCAGGGCTGACGGCGGCCGTTCAGCCGGCCGGCGACGTCATCCGGCCGACGACCGAACGTCCACGTCGGCGGCGCGCACATACGCCACCCGGTGACCGTACTGGATCTGGTAGTACAGGTCCTTGCCCACCACGACCCGGTGCGAGTCGGTGGCGAAGGTGACCGCGTAGAAGTACTCGCCGGGCAGCTCGTCACCGACGACGTACTCCTGGCCCGCCGGGATCGTGTACGACAGCGGAGACACCGCCTGCGCGGGCACTCCCGTAGGGTACGCCTCCTTCTCCGGGTAGGCCCGGCCGTACACCGGGACGCTCGCACGCCCCGCCTTGGGCGTGATCACGAGCCCGGAGGCGTTCACGGCCGTCGGCTGTCCGGCCGGGTTCCGGAACCACGCCTGCTGTCCCAGGTACCAGATCGCCGTCCAGTCGCCCCAGCGGTCGGCCAGCGCGTACTGCTGCCCGGTCGAGACCCGCGAGGACAGGTCGTTCACCCCGGTGGTCGGAGCGGTGCCGAGGCCGATGTCCTTGACCAGCGCGGAGTTCTCGTCATGGTCCGAGTACAGCCGCACCTCGCTCGACCCGTGCGCTGGGCACGGCTCGCCCGCCGTGGTGCAGCCCGTGTAGACCGGCTGGTTCTTCGCATAGTCCGGCAGGATCGTGACCAGCCCGCCGTTCTTGCCCGCCGTGCGCTTGAACGGGTGACCCAGCAGCTCGAAGTAGTGCCGCCAGTCCCAGTACGGACCCGGGTCGGTGTGCATGCCGGGCACGGACGATGTGGTCGGCCCCGGCACGTTGTCGTGGCCGAGAATGTGCTGCCGGTCCAGCGGGACGCCGTACTCGGCGGCGAGGTACTTCACCAGCCGGGCCGACGACCGGTACATCGCCTCCGTGTACCAGGCGTCGGGCGAGGCGAGGAAGCCCTCGTGCTCGATGCCGACCGACTTGGCGTTGACGTACCAGTTGCCCGCGTGCCACGCCACGTCCTTCGCCTTGACGTGCTGGGCGATCAGGCCGTCCGTGGAGCGGATGGTGTAGTTCCACGACACGTAGGCCGGGTCCTGGATCAGGTTGAGGACGCCGTCCCAGGTGCCCTCGGTGTCATGGATGACGATGTAGTCGATGCCCTGCGAGGCCGGCCGGTTTCCCAGGTCGTGGTTGCCGTAGTCGTTGTCCCCGAACTCCTCGTACGGGGCCGGCAGCCAGGTGCAGGACACCGACGCGGGGCACTCCGTGCCGTCCTGGTCGGCCGGGCCGAGACCGGCCCGCTTCAACTGCCCGGTGTCCGCGGACAGGCCCGGCCGCGCGGCCAGCGTGACCGTCTGCCCCTGGTCCGTGGTGTGCTTCGCGCCGGTACGCAGCACGTCGTACACGTCGTTCGCGTACGAAGCGGCGGTCGCGGTGTCGTCCGCGCCGGAGAACCGGGCCACCGCGCCGTACCACTCGGCCGGATCGGAGCCGAGGGGCCGGCCCAGCTCCTTCTGGGCCGCGGCGAGCAGCGCGGCACCTCCGGCCACGTTGGCGGCCGGGTCGGTGCGCAGCTCGGCCGCCGGGATCCCGGTCAGCCGGGCGGCCCGCGGCAGCGTTTCGAGCCGGTCGGGGAGAGCGGCGGCGTCCGGCACGCTCACCTTCGGATGCCGGGCCGGGCGGGCGCTGTCACCGCGTGCGTCCTCGGTGCCCTCGCTGTGGTGCGGTGCGGCGGCGAGCGCGGTGTGCGCGTCGGTGAGGTGCATCGGGCCGTAGCCGCCGGACACGCTCGGCGCGCCGGCGTGCGTGTCCCAACGGGACTGGAGGTAGGAGACGGCCAGCAGGACGCTCTGTGGCACGTGGTACTCGGCTGCCGCGGAGGCGAAGGTGCCCTGGAGGTCGCCGGCGGCGGACCGGCCGACGCCCTGGGACGGTGCGGCGCCCAGCAGCGGCAGCAGCAGCGCCGCGGCGGCGATGCCTCCGGCGGCCCTGCGCGTACGTCTGCCGCGCGGAGCTGACGTGGGGTCGGTGGCGGATCCTCGCAATGCGGCCTCCTGGACGATCGAGCGCGGTGGGGCGTGCGGGGCTGAGCGATGCTCAGTGGTACCGGTTCGCCGACGATCCGTCAATCATGCCCAGGAAACCGCGATTTCCCACGTCAGACGGGGGTGAGAGAGTTTCGTGGCTGCGCCGCGCGGGCCTGCGGGGCGTCAGTGGCGTACACCAATGACCCAGGTGCGCACCGGGAATGCGGGGGACTGCCGGGGGCGTGCATCGGGCCGACTGCGCCCGGCGACATGGAGCAGCGGAAGCGCCGCCCGGCGACTTGGAGTACGGAACCGGCGCGCGGCGCGGCCCGCGGTGCGCCGCCGCCTCGGGCGCACCGCGGGCCGGTTCCGTCAGCGTGTGCCGACCGCCGCGCGCACGGCCCGGCGGGCCAGCTGGCAGTCGTCGTGCAGGCGCCGCAGCAGCAGGCGCTGCTCCTCCCCGGACGGTACGCCACCCGCCGCGGCCGGGCCGGAGGCCGCCGGGGGCGCGTCGTGCATCGAACGCTGCACGGCCGTCTCGTAGGTACGGATCTCCCGGGTCAGGACGAGCATCAGGTTCACCAGGAAGGCGTCCCGCGATGCCGGGCCCGCCGACTGGGCGAGCTGGCTGATCTGCCGCCGTGCCACCGGCGCGTCCCCGAGGACCGACCACAGCACCGCCAGGTCGTACCCCGGCAGGTACCAGCCCGCGTGCTCCCAGTCCACCAGCACCGGGCCCGTCGGAGAGAGCAGGAGGTTGGAGAGCAGGGCGTCGCCGTGGCAGAACTGGCCCATGCCCTGGCGGCCCGTCGCGTGCGCGATGCCGTGCAGCAGCTTCTGCAGGTCGCCAAGGTCCCGGTCGGTGAGCAGCCCCAGTTCGTGGTACCTGGCGATACGGGCCGCGTAGTCGAGGGGCGCGTCGAACGTGCCCGCCGGTGGCCGCCAGGCGTTGAGCCGGCAGATCGCGCCGAGGGCCGCACGGATGTCCGGGCGGGGCGGGGCCTCGGTCGGATGCCGTTGCAGCGCCGCCACCCGGCCCTGCATGCGCTCGATCACCAGGGTGCAGTTGTCCGGATCCGCCGCGATCAGCCTCGGCACCCGGACGGGCGGCCGGTGCCGGACGAACGTGCGGTACGCCGCTATTTCGTGGCGGATGCGCTCCGCCCAGGCGGGCGACTGGTCCAGGAGACACTTGGCGACGGCCGTGCTGCGTCCCGTCGTGCCGACCAGGAGCACGGACCGCCCGCTGCGCCGTAGCAGCTGCACCGGAGTGAACTCCGGGCAGATGCGGTGCACCGACGCGATGGCCGTGCGCAGTTGCGCCCCCTGGGGACCGGACAGGTCGAGTCTCCCGCTGAGCGGTTGAGTGCCCGGCCCCGCGGCGCGCGGTGGCCGCCCCACGCCCGGCACGCCGGTCCCCGGATGCGCGGGAGCGAGATAGGGTCCGCCGCCCGCGGGGCGGGGACGCAGCGGCCGGGGCGGAGCGGACACGGAGGACGATGCTGCGTACATGGGCGATACAGATCCCTTCGTGTTCCTGCGGTGTCTGCCTGGTGCGCGCGCCCACCCGGCCCGGTTGCCCGGGTGCATCCTGGGGAATGCGCCCGTCTGGAGGAGTGGTAGCCAGGTCGGGGTGGCGCGTTCCTACCTGACACCCGATGTGCAGTGGCACACCATCTGGCGCACCCTGGCGAACCCTGGCGAATAGTCGCCCGGCACCTTACGCCGGGCTACTGTCAACTCAGCCGAGAACCTGGGGGCTTGACGTGAGCGGACCATCCAACACCCGGCTCGCGGATCTGTTCGGCCTGGCCGGCTGGTCCAAGGGCGAACTCGCGAGGCTGGTCAACCGGCAGGCGGCGGCCAATGGCCACCCCCAACTGGCGACCGACACCTCCCGGGTGCGGCGGTGGATCGACTTGGGAGAGATCCCGCGCGATCCGGTGCCGCGGGTGCTGGCGGCCCTGTTCACCGAGCGTCTCGGTCGTGTCGTGACCATCGAGGACCTCGGTCTGGTGCGGCACGGGCGTACGGGGAAGCGGCCGGCCGGCGGGAGAGTGGAACATCCCGACGGTGTGCCGTGGGCGCCCGAACGGACTGCCGCGGTCCTCACCGAATTCACGGGAATGGACCTCATGCTCAACCGACGCGGCTTGGTGGGTGCGGGTGCAGCGCTCACCGCGGGATCCGCACTCAGCAGTGCCATGCACGACTGGCTGCACACCGACCCCACACTCAGGGCCGACGCCCCTGCCCTCCAAGACCCTCTGCACGCCGACCCCGCTGGGTTCGACCGTTACGAGGCCGCCCCCATCGGGTCGCAGGAGATCGAGGAACTGGAACGTTCGGTCGAGGTGTTCCGGGTGTGGGACGCGGCCCGCGGTGGCGGGTTGCAACGCAAGGCGGTCGTGGGCCAGCTCAACGAGGTGGGCGGCATGCTCGCCTACCGTCACCCCGGCCATCTGCAGCGGCGCCTGTGGGGCGTCGCGGCCAATCTCGCCGTCCTCGCCGGCTGGATGTCGCACGACGTCGGCCTGGAGCTCACGGCCCAGAAGTACTTCGTCATCGCCGCCCACGCGGCCCGGGAGGGCGGCGACCGGCCCCGCGCCGGGGAGGCGCTCTCCCGAGCGGCTCGCCAGATGGTGCACCTGGGCCGGCCCGACGACGCACTCGACCTGATGAAACTCGCCCAGTCCGGCTCGGGCTCCGAGGTGCTGCCGCGCACCCGGGCCATGCTCCACACCATCGAGGCCTGGGCACAGGCGTCGATGGGCAAGGGGCAGGCGATGCGCCGAACCCTCGGCCAGGCGGAGGACCTCTTCGTCTCGGACCGGGGCGACGTGCCGCCGCCGAGCTGGATGCAGATGTTCAAGGAGGAGGACCTGTACGGCATGCAGGCCCTGGCCTACCGGACCCTGGCCGAGTTCGAGCCGGGGGCGGCCGTGCACGCCCAGCACTTCGCGGAGAAGGCCCTGGCCCTGCGGGTCGACGGCCGCCAGCGGTCGAAGATCTTCGACTTCCTGTCCATGGCGTCGGCGTGCTTCATCGCCGACGACCCCGAACAGGCGGACCGGTACGCCCGGCTGGCCCTGATGTCGATGGGATCGAACTCCTCCCACCGCACCTGGGACCGGTTGCGCCAGATGTACCGGCTCACCGCCGAATTCACCGGCTATCCGAAGATCAACGAACTGCGGGAGGAGATCGAGCTGGCCCTGCCCAAACCCAGGAGCAGGGGAAGCAGGAGCGCACAGGCGTAGGGCGTCCCTGCGCGCATTCCGGCGGGGTGCCCTCGCGGGTCCTGGCCGGAGCATCACCGGGGGCAGCGCTCCCGGGATTTTCTAAGCGGGCAGCCTGGCGATGAGCACGCAGGCGTCGTCCTCGCGCTCGCCCGCGCCGAACTCCTCCACGACCAGCCGCACGCAGTCATCCGCGGTGGGCGCCGCGGCGAAGCGCGGGGCCAGGTCGAGGAGGCGGTCCACAGCGTCCGTTCCGCTGTGCCCGCGTACCAGGGCGTCGGTGCGCAGCAGGAGCAGGTCGCCGGGTTCGAGGGTCGCTTCGGCCTGTCCGTAGGCGGCTGACGGGGTCGTGCCGAGCAGGACGCCCCCGGTAGCCGCCAGCACGCGCCCCGCCCCGTCGCGGTACAGCAACGGGGCGGGGTGTCCTGCTTGGGCCCATTCGAGGGTCCGGTCGGCGGGCCGGTAGCGGCAGCAGACGGCGCTGGCCGGCGCGGGGTGTGCGGCGGTGTCCAGTAACTGGTTCAGCAGGTTCATCAGCCTGCCCGGCCGGTTGCCCGCCAGCGCCATGCCGCGTACGGCGCCCATCAGCATCGTCTTGTCCGAGGCGACGGTGATGCCGTGCCCGGTGAGGTCGCCCACGCCGAGCAGGGTGTCGCCGTCCGGCAGTTGGAGCGTGTCGTACCAGTCGCCGCAGGTCGGCGGGCCCGCCGCGGCGGTGAGCCGGCGGGCCGCGATGTCCAGGGACCGCGGTCCCCGGTGCGGGAGCGCGGGCGCCTCGTGCGACGGGGGCAACATGGGCTCCTGCCGTTCGGCCGGGAGTCCGCCCCCGGTCTGCGCCTGCCGGCGGTGACGTCGCAGCGAGTCGCGGGTCTCGCGCACCGTCCACTGGCTGCGCCGCAGTTCACTGACGTCCCGCAGGACGGCCCACATCGCGGCCGTGCTGCCGTCGGCGTCCGGCACCGGCTCGCCCATCATGTGCACGGTGCGCACGGCCCCGTCGGGCCGTACGACCCGGAATTCCCCGTCGATCGGTTTGGCGTCGACGAGGCAGTCCGTGACCATCGCCGTGAGCTTCGGGCGGTCCTCGTCGAGGACCAGGGACGGCAGTTCGTCCAGCGTGAGCGCCGGCGCGGACGGGGAGAGGCCGAGGATCCGGTACAGGTCCTCGGACCAACTGGCCTCGTCCGTGAGCAGGTTCCACTCCGCGCTGCCGACCCGGCTGAGCAGTGAGCCGGTGGGCCCGCGGCCGAGACCACCGGGGACGGGCCCGGCCGGTCCGGCCGTCCGGAGCACCGGTTGCGCGGGGACGGGCGGTGTCGGCGGCGGGTCGTCCCGCAACTGCGCCAAGTGCTCGTCGAGGTCGTTGAGCTGATGCAGCGCCAGGTCGTACAGTGCGCGCTGCCAGCGCTCGTGCGGGTCCTCGGTGTCGCCGTGCGTGTCCCTCCGTACGGCGTCCACCTCGCCCTTGAGCCGCCGCGTCTGCGATATCAGCGCCTCGACCGAGCCGCGCGCGGGCGGCTGGGCGGCGGGGCGATCCGCAGAGAGGTGGGGGGGCATGACGCACTCCGATGCGGGGATGGTACGGCCAAGAAGGAAGGGGGACCGGTTACGACTGTTGCACAGCCCGCGACGCCCTGTAAGGGATTTGGCAATACACGATACGGTGGTGCTTCTGACATATGCCAGAGTCTCAATGCCAAGCCTGCCCCATGTCATCAGCGTACGCGGCCGGGCGGCGCAAGTCGTAGCCGGAGTACGCGGTTTGACCGATCGGCGGACCTGTCGTTGTGGCGCACCGTTCAGGTGTTCGGCCCGCTGAGGTTCCGTGGCGCTCATGCCGGCTCGCATGGTGACGTACATCACACGACAGGGTGCCGCGCAGGGTGTCATACACCCGGGTCCCTCGTGCTCGTAAGAACATGGACATCTGTATCCGGCAGCCCGCCCGAGCCCGTCTGATCACGGCCGAGGACCCGGAAGTCCCCGTGCCCGCCACCCTGCGCTACTCCGTGCAGGATCCGCTCGCCGTGTTCGTCGACTTCCCACCGGAGGCGGCCCTCGACGGCGAGAGCGTCACCTGGACCTTCGCCCGCTCCCTGCTGGACGAGGGGCTGGCCGCGCCCGCCGGAGGCGGTGACGTGCACGTCCGGCCGTGCGGTCGCGGCTGCACGGTCATGGAGTTCCATTCGCCGTACGGCGTCGCCCTGCTCGGGTTCGAGACCGCGGAACTGCGCCGCTTCCTCGCGCGCAGCTACGCCGTGGTGGCGGAGGGGGAGGAGGACATCGGGGCCGTCGTCGAACGCGGGCTCGGCACGCTGTTCGGCAGCGTCTGACCCGTGGCGGCGGCCCGATCCCGCGTGGCGGCGGGAGCGCATCCGGCCCCGGCTTCGGGGGATCTCTTGGCGGCCGGCGGTCCACGGAGTGTCAGTCGCCGGCGTACAGGTCGGGGCGGCGCGGGAGTTCGACGGTCGTACGGCGGCCCGTCTCCAGCGCCCGGACCCCGGCCTCGGCGACGACCGAGGAGGCGTAGCCGTCCCACACGCTCGGACCGGTGACCCGTCCCCGGCGGGTGGCGTCGACCCAGGCGCGCAGCTCACGGTCGTAGGCGTCGGCGAAACGGACGACGTAGTCCTGCGCCACCTCCTCGCGGGCGCTGCCCCGTGCGGTGACCACCATGGTGTGCTCGTCGCCGATGCGGGCGCTGCCCGCCTCGCACACGGCCTCGCAGCGCACCTGGTAGCCGAAGCCGCAGTTGACGAAGATCTCCACGTCCACGAGGGCGCCGTGCTCGGTCTCGAACACCACGAACTGCGGGTCGGCCAGACCGTCCGGGGCGCCGCCCGAGGGTGTGGGGCGCAGCACGGTCACGGCGGTCAGCTCCTGGCCGAGCAGCCAGCGGGCCGCGTCGATCTCGTGCGAGACGGAGCTGTCGATCAGCATGGCGCTGGTGAAGCCGGGCGGCGAGGAGACGTTGCGGTGGGTGCAGTGCAGCATCAGCGGACGTCCCAGACTGCCGCCGTCCAGCAGGGACTTCAGGCGCTGGTACTCGGCGTCGTAGCGCCGCATGAACCCGATCTGCGCCAGTCGCCGGCCCAGCCGGGTCTCCGCCTCAAGCACCCTGAGCGCCCCTTCGGAGTCGGGCACCATGGGTTTCTCGCACAGGACCGGCAGCCCGCGGTCGAAGGCGGCGAGGAGGGCCTCCTCGTGCGCGGGTCCCGGCGAGGCGATCAGGACGGCGTCCACGCCGGGCGCGTCCAGCGCGGCCGGCGCCTCGGTGTGCACCGACACGCCGTCCAGGCCCGACACCGCCTCCTTGACCCGCTGGGTGTCGGGATCGGCGACGGCGGCCACCCTGGCGCCGCTCACCCCGTGGGCGAGGCGTCGGATGTGATCGGCCCCCATGTGTCCGGCGCCCAGTACCGCGACGCCCAGCACCTCAGCCATCTGTGCCCTTCCTCCCGGCCGGTGATCACGCCGTAGCGTACGCCGCGGTGGGAAGGAGCCGTCAGTACCGCAGCACGCCGGCGATGCCGTCCGCGTGATCCAGGGTGCCGTCCGGCACGAAGCGCACGTCGGCGCCGGTCTCCAGGCACTGTTCGACGATCTCGTCCACGATGTCCTCGCGGGCGTCGAGGTCGCCGGTGTCGGCGGGCACCAGATGGTCACCGTCGTCGCGGACGGTCACCCGGTGGTTCTCCTCGACGGCGAGCAGCCGGATCCGGCCCTCGCGGGCGCTGCGCCAGACCTCGTCGACACCTGCGGCGAACTCCTTGCGGCCCCGGGCCACGTCCAGTTCCTCGGCCACGCGGTCGGTGGCCTTTCCGGCCTCCGCGTCGATCACCGGCCGGACGGCCTGCCACACCGCTTCGGGGGTACCGTTCGCCAGGCCGCCGTGCGGGATGTGCACGGCCTCCTTCGCGACGGCGCCGACCTCGTCCAGCAGGGAGAGTGCGGCCTGTTCACCGGTGACGTACAGCGGTCTCGGGTGCTCGCGCAGGACCGCGGTCATCGCCGTGTCGGCCTCGCGCAGGAACTGCCGGGTGCCCTCGTCACGGAAGATGCTCGGGACGTCCCCGATCCGCTCCTGGCGCTCGGCGTCGAAGTTCTCCCGGTTCCGGGACAGCGGGAAGCCCTCGGCATGGCTCTCGGCGACCCGGTCGACCGCGCCGGTCCACAGGGTGACGCGGTCGGCGGAGACCGAGAGCACCCAGAACGGCCGCTCCGCGGCGTGCGCGGAGACGAGGTTGCGGGTCAGGAAGGTGTCCGAGAGCACCACCCGCTCGGGCACGGTACGGGCCAGCGACCACACCTGGTGCTCGCCCGGCGCGGCGAAGATCACCAGGCCGTTCTCGGCGTGGGCGAGATCCACCTCGGTGAGGGCCCGGTCCAGCTGGCCGACCACGTCCGCGCGCCGGTCCCGGGTGACGGCGGGGTCGGACTCCAGTTGCTTCTTGGCCTCGGCCAGCACATTGCGCAGCCGGACCGGATCCTGCGCGTTGCCGGGCTCGCGGCGGTGTGTGGGCGTCAGCACGGACACCGCCGGATAGGGACGCGGGCGTCGCAGTTCGGCGAGGGTCGCGGGACTGAGTGCGTGCTCCATAAGAGCACGATAGGGCGGATTCACATGTGGGGCATTTGGGGTAAATAGCTGCATGTGCCATGACTCTCGCCGTGCCGTCGCGATCGGTGGACGGCGACGGGGGCCGCGGCGGCAGGAGGTGAGTGCAGATGGCCCGGCTGGTCGTGGAGGGGCAGGATCTGGTCCTGCGCCTGAGTGGACCGGAGCGGCTGCTGGTCCGGCGCCCGCGCGCCGTCCGGATCCCGTGGGCGGCGGTGCGCGACGCGGCGGTCGAGCCCGACTGGTGGCGCGCGCTGCGCGGCCTGCCGCGGTTCGGCCGGTGGCTGCCCGACCGGTTCTGTGTGGGGGAGTGGCGTCACCACGAGGGCCGGGACCTGGTCGCCGTCCGTGAGCACGGACCGGTCGTCGTGGTCGACCTGTGGCCCGGCCGGGCCCGGTATGCCCGCCTCGTGGTTTCCGTCGCCGGCCCGGAAGGTGTGGTCCGGGCCGTTCGGCGGGCGATGCGGACGGCATCCCTGCCGGACGGTGCTCGGGGTGCGCCGACGGGTTCGCGGGAGCGGTCCCGCCGAGGGTGACGGCGACCGCACCGTACGCACACTCTGCGCCAGGTTCGCTTGATCAAAACTGGAAAACATACGGCACGCGGAGAGGGAGTCGGGCGGTTTGGGCAGATTTTTACCAATGGTCGGTTCCTGGCGGATTCTGCCGGTCGGCACCCGGAATTGCGGGTCTCGTACGGGCAAAGTGCGTCCGAAAGTGTGAAGCGGCGGGGTCCGCCGCGTTGCGTCCGTGTTGACCGAGCGCCGTCCCAGGCGCACTCTCGATATATAGGTGCTAACTACAACTTGTTCGGTGACGGACCGGACCCACCCACGAAGACGCAGGTGAGCGCGGTACCGAGGCCGGACTGGAAGCAGGAGGAAGGTATGTGCGGCATCACCGGCTGGGTTTCCTTCAACCGCGACCTGCACTCCGAGGCCGCGACATTGGATGCGATGACCGAGACGATGGCCTGCCGCGGTCCGGACGACCGCGGCACCTGGATCGACGGTCCCGCCGCCCTGGGCCACCGCAGGCTCGCCATCATCGACCTGATAGGCGGGCGGCAGCCCATGACGGTCAGCACACCGGAGGGAACGGTCGGGCTGGTCTACTCGGGCGAGGCGTACAACTACACCGAACTCCGGCAGCAGCTGACCGCCCGCGGCCACCGCTTCACCACCGACTCGGACACCGAGGTCGTGCTGCGCGGCTATCTCGAATGGGGTGACGCGCTCGCCGAACGGCTCAACGGCATGTTCGCCTTCGCCGTCTGGGACGGCCGGGTCAAGAAGCTCGTGATGATCCGCGACCGGATGGGCATCAAGCCCTTCTTCTACTACCCGACACCCGACGGCGTCCTGTTCGGCTCCGAGCCCAAGGCGATCCTCGCCAATCCGCTGGTCCGGCCTCGCGTCGGCATGGACGGCCTGCGTGAGCTGTTCACCTTCGTCAAGACGCCCGGACACGCCGTGTGGGAAGGCATGCACGAGGTGAAGCCCGGCACCGTCGTCACCGTCGACCGCTCCGGCCTGCGCACCCGCGCCTACTGGCGGCTGGAGACTCGGCCGCACACCGACGACCAGGCCGCCACCGTGGCCAACGTCCGCACCCTCCTCGACGACATCGTGCGCCGCCAGCTGGTCGCCGACGTGCCGCGCTGCACCCTGCTGTCCGGTGGGCTCGACTCCTCCGCCATGACCGCGCTCGCCGCCCGGCAGCTCGCCGAGCAGGGCGAGAAGGTGCGCAGCTTCGCCGTCGACTTCGTAGGCCAGACCGATCACTTCGTGCCCGACGGGCTGCGCGCCACCCCCGACACCCCGTTCGTGCACGACGTGGCCCGGCTCGCCGGCACCGACCACCACGACATCGTGCTCGGCTCTGAGGCCCTCGCCGACCCCGCCGTCCGGGCGAAGGTACTGCGCGCCCGCGACCTGCCCACCGGCTTCGGCGACATGGACTCCTCGCTCTACCTGCTGTTCCAGGCCGTGCGCGGCCAGTCCACGGTCGCCCTGTCCGGCGAGTCCGCCGACGAGGTCTTCGGCGGCTACCAGCAGTTCTTCGACGAGGAGGTGCGCCGCGCCGACACCTTCCCCTGGCTCCACATGGCGAACCAGCACATCGGCAGGGACACCGACGTGCTGCGTCCGGACCTGGCCAAGAGCCTGGAACTCGACGCGTACATCGGCGACGCCTACAGCGCCGCCGTCGCCGACATCGTCCGCCTCGACGGCGAGAGCGACTTCGAGTACCGGATGCGCCGCATCTGCTACCTCCACCTGACCCGCTTCGTCCGCGCCCTGCTCGACCGGAAGGACCGGATGAGCATGGCCGTCGGCCTGGAGGTCCGGGTGCCCTTCTGCGACCACCGGCTCGTCGAGTACGTCTACAACACCCCCTGGTCCCTGAAGTCCTTCGACGGCCGGGAGAAGAGTCTGCTGCGCGAGGCGACCGCCGACGTCATCCCGCGGTCGGTGTACGACCGGGTCAAGAGCCCCTACCCGTCCACCCAGGACCCCCAGTACGGCCTTGCCCTCCAGGAGCAGGCCAAGGACCTGGTGGCCCGGCCGGACCACCAGGTGTTCTCCGTCGTGGACCGGGAGCGGGTCGACCAGGCCGCCCACCGGGAGCTGCCCGCGGGTTCGCAGGCGGCCCGGCGCGGCCTGGAGCGCACCCTCGACCTGGCCCTCTGGATGGACCTCTACGAGCCCGAGCTGATCCTCAGCTGAGCCCGATCGCCCGGTCCGCGGCCGCCGCCGACGGCTGCCACCAGGTCGTCACCGGCTCCCACACGCGTACGGCCGCGCCCGCGCCCAGCTCCGCCGCGCTGAACCCGCGTCCCCGGTGGGCCGGGTCCGCCGCGACGGAGACGGTGTCCACCAGGCGGGCCTGCGGGTCCGCCGGGTCGGCGACGGTCCGCACGGCGGCGTACGCGGTCCGGCCCGCGCCGATCCGGTAGGTGCCGGCGGCGCCGTCGGGCACCGGCTGGGCCGCGCCGTCCAGGTCGCCGAAGGTGACCGTGGGCACGCGGTCGACGACACAGGCGCGGCCGGAGCGGTTGGTCACCCCGATCCGCAGCACGGACGGATCGGCGGGTGCCACCGCAGCCCGCACGGTCAGTGCCCGCTCCGGACAGACGGCGTCGCGGGCGGCCACCGCGCCGTGCGGCGCGGCGAGCAGCGGGGCCGCGGCGGCGAGGGCGAGGGCCGGGACGGCCGCGGCGGTTCGGACACGCATCATGGATTCCCCCTGGACAGTCGGTCGGTACGGCTACGGCGGGACGCGCCCGCCTGCTTCATGTGACGGCCAGGACGGCCCGGAGGTTGTGGCCGGTCGGCACCGTCACTCGTCCGTGGCACCGCGCGCCGAGGGCGCGCATCGCGACGAGGGCGCGCATCGCGACGAGGGTGCGCACTGCGACGGGGGCCTCACCCGCTCCTGCCGCCGTCCGTATCGCGGGGCCGCGCGGTGCGGGGCGTCACCCGGCCGGGTCCGCCGGGCAGGAACTCCCGTCGGCGGGGAGCGAACCGTACAGCAGGAAGTCGTCGATCTTGCGGTGGACACACTTGGACGACGAGTAACCGGTGTGGCCCGAGCCCTTGTTGTCGAGCACCACCGCCGAGGTGCCGAGCCTGCGGGCGGTCTCCATGGTCCAGCGGTACGGCGTGGCGGGGTCGCCGCGGGTGCCCACCAGGAGCAACTGCGCCGTGTCGACGTCCTTCACCCGGTCACGGACAAAGTCCGTCCCCTCGGGCCGCCCGTAGCACATCAGGAGGTCGGCCAGCCGGTACCGGCCGAAGACCGGCGACGCCTTCTCGTACGCGGCGCGCAGCCGCCCGATGTCCTTGGTGATCTGCTCGGCGCCGGGGCGGTCCGGGTCGTCCGCGCAGTTGATCGCCATCAGCGCGGCCGACAGGTTGTCCACGGGTATGTCCGCCTCGTCGACGAGGCCGCCGGACCCGCGCGCCGGCGTCAGCCCACCCGTCGCGAGGCCCGCCACGCCACGTGTGTCCCCGTCGTTCACCAGGGAGACCACGGCACGTTCGAGCGACGGCCACAGCTCCTTGCTGTAGAGGCCCTGGCCGATGGCGCTCACCAGGTCGTGTCCGGAGAGCCGGCCGCCGAAGCCGGTGGGCGCCGGATGCGCGTCGAGCCCGCGGACCAGTTTCAGGACCTGGTCCCCGGCCGTGCGCCGGTCCTGGCCGAAGGGGCAGCCGCGGTCCCGCACGCACCACTGCAGGAAGTCGTCCAGCGCGGTCTGCTGGCCCTGCGCGCTCGCCAGTCCCTGTTCGGACAGGGGTTCGGTGAGGGTGTCCACGCCGTCCAGCGCCATCCGGCCCACCTTGCCCGGGAACTGGGCGGCGTAGACCGCGCCGAGCCGGGTGCCGTAGGAGAAGCCGAGGTAGTTGAGCTTCTCGTCGCCGAGGGCCTGGCGTATGACGTCCAGGTCCCGGGAGGCGTTGAGGGTGCCTATGTGGGGCAGGACGGGGCCGGAGTGCCGGGTGCACTCGGCGGCCACCTTCCGCAACAGCTCCATCAGCGCCTTCGGGTCTCCGCGGTCGGTGCCGTCACCCGTCACGGCCGAGGCGTTGGTGGCGCCCTCCCCGCAGCTGACGGGCGAGGACCGGCCGACCCCGCGCGGATCGAAGGTGACCACGTCGTAGCCGTTGGTCAGCCCGAGGTACGCCTTGCCGGACGTGGCGAGCGAGCTGACGCCCGCGCCGCCCGGACCGCCGAAGTTCAGCAGCACGGAGCCCCGGGACGTGCCGGTCGCCCGGTACCGGGCCAGCGCGACGTCGAGCGTGCCGGCCTCGGGCCGCGCGTAGTCCAACGGGACCGTCACCTTGCCGCACTGCATGTCCTTGCCGGCCCCGGATCCCTGGCAGGCCGACCAGGTGACCTGCTGTCGGTAGAAGCGCGACAGATCGGGCTGGGCCGAAGCGGCGGACCCGACGGGCAGTCCGGCGCCGAACAGGGCCAGCGTGAGGACTCCGGCACTCGCGCAGCGCCGGACGGCGGGCCGCGTGGGGAGCTTTGCCGGCATCGATGCCTCCAGGGGAGCCCCGCTGCGGACCGGGGCAGCGCTTCCGCTCACCATAAGCTGGCCGCGGAATGCACGCCTCCGGACGCATTGATTCCATTTTCGAGGGATTCACGACTGGTTCGATAACTGTGTAGCTCAATAGGGTGAAAGGTCGATAAGCCATAACTCGGACGGGTCGTAGGCGTTTATTCCGATACGGGCGAGCGCCCGTGACGATGTCTGGAAGGCAGGGAGCCTATGAAACGGGTTACCCGAAACGGTGTGATCGCCGTCGCCGCCGCCTCGGGGGCGATGGTCGTGACGATGCCGGCGCACGCCGACTCCGCCGCGAACGGTTCCGCGGCCGGATCGCCGGGGGTGATCTCCGGCAACACCATTCAGCTCCCGGTGCACGTCCCGGTGAACGTGTGCGGGAACACGGTGAACGTGGTGGGACTCCTCAACCCGGCCGCGGGCAACGCCTGCGCCCACAAGGGCGGCAGCGGCGCCGGGAGCGATGGAACGGCCCCCTCGGGCGGAGCGACCGCCCACGGCGGGGCAAAGGATTCACCCGGTGTACTCTCCGGCAACGGCATCCGGTTGCCGGTCGATCTCCCGGTCAACGTGAGCGGCAACAGCGTGAACGTGGTGGGCATCGGCAATCCGGTCTTCGGCAACCACTCCGAGAACACCCCCGGTGACCACCCGGCGAAGCCGACTCCGCCGCGGGCCACGCCACCGGCGGCCCCGCCGGTCAAGCCGCCGACCACGCCCCGGGCCCAGCCCCCCGCCTCGGCGGTGAGCCACCCCGCCGCGCCGCCGGCCGACGCCGTCCTCGCCCACACGGGTACGGACCTGACTGCACCCGCGGTCGGGGCGAGCGCGGTGCTGCTGCTCTCCGGCGCTGCCCTGTACCGCCGGTACCGGCCGGGCGCGGCGCGCTGACGCACCCCCGGGGCCGTGGCCGGTGCCTCCGCCGGACAGTGACCGGCCTGGCATCCGCCACGGCCCCGGGGAACGGGTCCTCGTCGGCCGCCCTTCGGGGCGGCCCGGTCGACCCGCGGGTCCGGTGCACGGCACCGGACCCGCACCGCTCAGGACGCTCTCGCCGACGTGCCCGCCGGGCGGGCCGTGCGGTGCCGTAGGGCGGGAGCGCTGCCGCGGGCGCTTTCGCGGCGCCCGGGTGAGTCAGTCCGCGGCTCCGTGAAACCTCCGGTGCAGCGCGCGCACCTCCCCGGTCAGTTCCGGCGCCGGACCCTCGACGCGCACCTCGGGCGCCACCGCGCTGATCGGCAGCGGCCGTACCGGCGCCGCCGGCGCGCCCAACTCTCCCAGCCAGCCCACCAGTTGTTCCGTGGACGCCGCATAGACGATCCGGCCGAGCCCGACCCAGGCGTGCGCCGCCGCGCACATCGGGCAGTGCTCGCCGGACGTGTACACGGTGGCGGCGGCCCGCTCCCGCGGGGCCAGCCGTGCCGCGGCCCAGTGGGCCAGCTCGAACTCCGGATGCCGGGTACGGTCCCCGGAGGCCACCCGGTTGTGGTCCTCGGCGAGCACGGTCCCGTCCGCGGCGACGAGGACCGACCCGAACGGCTCGTCGCCCGCCTCCAACGCCTCGGCCGCCAGCTCCACACACCGGCGCAGATACGGCAGCTCGTCGTCCCTCACCATGGCGCACACCCTTTCTCGCTCTCTCGCCGTACGGTGTCGGGCGCACGGTACGGCGGACGGGCCCGGAGCCACCCCCTTGGACGGACGGCACGGCGTGGCGCGCCTCGTCGCGGTGCGTTCCTTTCGGCCGCGCGCCGCAGGGCGCATCGCCCCGTACCGGTCCGCACCGCCCCACCGCGTCCCGCCCCACCGAGCCGACCCCGCCGCGGACCTCCGGTGCGCCGCCCCGAAATTCCGTTGCCGTGTTCGACCTCTGCTGCTGGAGTGACCCCATGGACCACACAGCCGTACTCGCCCACTACGACCAGGACATGCGCGCGGGTGCACAACCCGACGGTCCCGGGGCCCGGATCGAACGCACCGCCACCGTGGTCCGGCAGGTCGCCGACGCCCACGGCTGGAACGGTGTCCTGTGGTCCGCCCTGGACGAGACGAACGCGGACGCGGTCATCGCGGCGCAGATCGCGTACTACACCGGTCTCGGCCATCCGTTCGAGTGGAAGCTGCACGGCCACGACCTTCCCGGCGACCTCGGGCCGCGCCTGGCCGCGGCCGGATTCACGTCCGAACCCGAGGAGGCGCTGATGGTCGCGGAGACCGCCGAGGTGGTCGCGCTGACCGCGGACGCCGAACTGCCCGAGGGTGTCCGGATCCAGCGTGCCGACGACGCGGCGGGGATCGCGCGCGTGGTCGACGTGCACGAGAAGGTGTTCGGCACGGACGGGAGCGGGTTGCGGCACCGGCTGCTCACCCATCTCGCCGTCGATCCCGGCTCGCTCCTCGTCGTCGTCGCGCTCGCCGGCGACGAACCGGTGAGCGCGGCCCGGCTGGAACTGGTGCCGGGCACGCGGTTCGCCGGGCTGTGGGGCGGCGGGACCCTGGCCGCCTGGCGCGGCCGTGGCCTCTACCGCACCCTGATCGCCCACCGCGCCCGGGCCGCCGCGGCCCACGGTTTCCGCTACCTCCAGGTGGACGCCTCGCCGATGAGCCGTCCCGTTCTCGAACGCCTCGGATTCCACGTCCTGACCACCACGACGCCGTACCTCTACGAGGCGTAGGGGCCGGCCGCTGGCGCCGCGGTCCGCCGGGCCGCGGCGGGCGCGGGCGCCGTCACCGCCGGTTCGGCGTGGCCGCCGGATTCAGCGCTGCGGCCGGGCCCGGTCCAGGGCCGCCACGCCCACCGCCGCGAGGCCGATCTGGATGAACCACTCGATCCAGTCCGGTCCCTCGGTGTCGGCGACCCCGAATCCGGCGGCGATCGCCGAGCCCAGCAGCGCGGCCACGATGCCGACGAGGATCGTCAACAGGACGCCGATGCGCTGTCGGCCGGGCACGACCAGCCGCCCCAGCACGCCGATGACGATGCCGATGACAACGGCACTGATGACACCTGAGATCCCCATCTCCACCCCTCTTCGTCGAAATCCCCCGTTGTTGTGCAATGTGCCCGCTGAATCCGGAGGCAGTCCGCTCCGGTTGGTGCCAGAACTCTCTGTTCATAACCCAGACACGCCATGTACCTTTCAATCGATTGACGCGGGTAGAACCATCAACTCTGTTCTACGCGCGCAGACTTGGCGCCCGCACCGCCTCTACCCCACCCACGGAGGTCCGCCGGATGCTCGGAATCAGAACGTCCCCCCGCAGACTCACCACCGTCCTGGCCGGGTTCGCTCTGCTCGTCGCTGGAGCGGCCCTTCAGGTCGGTACGGTGGCCGGCCCCGCGCACGCGGCCACCACGCACCGCATCCTGTTCGACAACGCCCATGCCGAGACGGCCGGAAACGCCGACTGGATCATCTCCACCAGCCAGCCCGACCCGCTCGGCCAGGACTCCTCCCCGTCCGCCGAGACGGACTGGACCGGCGCCCTCTCCTCCTGGGGCGTCGCCCTGCAGAAGGCGGGCGGCTACAGCCTGAAGACGCTGCCCTCCGGTTCCAGCCTGAGCTACGGCGGCTCCTCGACGACCGACCTGTCGAACTTCGACACCCTGGTCCTGCCCGAGCCGAACACCCTGTTCACCAGCGCCGAGAAGACGGCGATCATGAACTTCGTCAAGAACGGCGGCGGCCTGTTCATGATCTCCGACCACAACGGGTCGGACCGCAACAACGACGGCGCCGACTCGGTCAAGATCCTCAACGATCTGATGACCAACAACAGCGTCGACTCGACCGACCCGTTCGGTTTCTCGATCGACGTGCAGAACATCAGCTCCGGCTACCCCGCGGCCATCAGCGACAGCAGCGACCCGGTCCTGCACGGCTCGTTCGGCACGGTCACCAAGAGCCTCATCGCCAGCGGCACCACGGCCACCCTCAAGCCCTCCGACAACCCCGCGGTCAAGGGCCTGCTCTACCGCTCCGGCTACTCCGGGAACACCGGCGCCTTCTTCGCCACCAGCACCTTCGGCACCGGCCGGGTCGCCTTCTGGGGTGACAGCTCGCCGATCGACGACGGCACCGGCCAGTCGGGCAACACCCTGTACGACGGCTGGAACGACACCGGCGCCACCAATGCGGCCCTCGCCCTCAACGCCACCGCCTGGCTCGCCGGTTCGGGCAGCAGCGGCGGCGGGGACGGCGGCTCCGGCACCTGCACCGCCGCCCAACTGCTCCGCAACAACGGCTTCGAGTCGGGCAGCACCACCTGGAGCGCCACCAGCGGTGTCATCACCGACTCCAGCGGTGAGGCCGCCCGCACGGGTTCGTACTACGCCTGGCTCGGCGGCACCGGCACCGCTGTCACCGACACCCTCTCCCAGTCGGTGACCATCCCGTCCGGCTGCTCCGCGACCCTGAGTTTCTACCTGCACGTCGACACCGCGGAGACCACCACCAGCACGGCCTACGACACCCTGAAGGTCCAGGTCCTGAACAGCTCCGGCACGGTCCTGAGCACACCCGCGACGTACTCCAACCTGAACGCCGCCGCCGGCTACACCCAGCGCAGCTTCGACCTGGGCGGGTACGCGGGCCAGACCGTCACGGTCAAGTTCACCGGCACGGAGGGTTCCAAGCTCCAGACGTCGTTCGTCGTCGACGACACGGCGGTGAACGTCAGCTGACCCGACCGAGGGGGCGGGCCGCCCGGCCCGCCCCCCCGATCGGCTCGGTCAGCGTGCCGCCACGGTCCGCTCGGGCGTGTTCCAGCCGGAGACGCGCACCCGCGGTGCCGCGCCGCGCAGGTCGGCCGTCCGGTAGACGGCGGTCAGTGTCGCCGTCTCGCCCGGCCACAGGGTGACCTGGTTGTCGGACCAGCGCACCGGCAGCACCGGCGTGCCCGCGGCGTCGACGAGGTGGACGTCCGTCAGCAGCGACGGTGTCCGGCCGCGCCCCGTATTGCGCAGCGTCACCGTCGTGGTCGACGTGCCGCCCGACGACACCGTGGCCGCCCGCGCGGACACCGGTACCGGGGCCATGTGGCCGAGGCCCGTCAGATCGGCGTAGCTCGTGGTCGGTGTGTGGTACCAGTCGGTGCGGGCCCAGTCGAGGGTGTCGGGCCGGGTGGACAGCCAGTACACGTTCCGGCTCACCTCGTGGCCCGCCGCGTCGGTGAGCAGGAGCCGGACCAGATACGTCGTCGGCAGACCGCGCACCGACCGGGGCAGGGTGAGGGCCGTGGTGTGCGCCCCGTCACCGGGTGCGGTCACCCCGGACACGGTCCGGTCGAACTTCGCCGTCCCGTCGGTGCCGAACAGCGTGGCCCGTGCGGTGAGGGGTCCGGCCGTGGTGTGCCGGTTGTTGACGACGACGACCGTGCGGTCGTCGTACGAGTACTGGATGTGCAGCGGCTCGCCCGCCTTCTTCGCACCGAAGTAGGCCCCGCCCTGGTCGAGGAAACGGTCCGTCAGCTGCCAGTGCAGAGAGGTCCAGCCGCTGTTGAACATCCAGTAGACCAGCCCGGTCGCGGGCTTGGCGGCGTCCGTGGCATTGCGGGCGTACGCCTCGAACTGGGCGCGCACGTTCTCGTACTGCAGGAGCTGCGCCTTGCGCACGTACTCGGCGAGGCCGGCCGGGGCGCCGTAGCGGCCGGCGAGGGCGGCGTCGTGGATCCGGAGGGTACCGAACGTCGCCGACGGGGAGCGGTGGTACTGCCGGGCGTCCGGATCCCGCCAGAGGACGTCCGACTCGGCCGGTGTCAGCATCCGGCGCAGGGTGTCACGGGTGGGGATGTCCGGGCCCGCGCTGGTCTCGGAGTTGAAGCCGGTGGCCCCGCCCTCGCGCTTGGCGTACCAGTAGCCGGGCGGCACCCAGTCGTAGGGCCCGGTCATCTTCATGCCCGAACGGCCCAGCCGCGGTGAGGACTTGCCGGCGGCGGCGGGCACCACGGGTACCGGCCAGTCGGCGGCCCGCAGGGCGTCCAGGTAGTTCCGTTCGATCGTGGCGTCGGGTGCGGCGTCGCTGCCGATCAGGAAGGAGAGCACGCTCGGGTGGCTGCGCAGCCGGGCGGCCTCGGCGGCCATCGACGCCCGGGCGACCGCGTGGTCGGCCGCGCTCCACCGCTCCCCGGACCCCTCGCTGTTGGTCTGGCCCTCCCACTTGTCGCAGCATTCCCAGCCCGGCAGTGTGAGGACGCCGTGGCGGTCGGCCAGGTCGAAGAACTCGTCGGGCTCGATGTGGCCTTCCAGGCGGATCGTGTTCAGCCCCAGGTCGAGGGCGTACTTGAGCCGGTCCTCGGCGTACGTCCTGTCCCAGCGCAGGAATTCGTCGGGTGACCAGCCGCCGCCCTTGATCAGCAGCCTGCGCCCGTTGACCTGGTACTGGCGGGCGCCGTCGGCGTTCAGGGGGGCCCGGACGTCGCGGATGCCGAAGGCCGTGTGCGCGGTGTCCGAGGCGGTGCCGGAGACGGAGGCGGTCAGATCGAGGTCGTACAGGGGCTGTCCGCCCAGTCCGGCCGGCCACCACACCCGGGGCGAGGCCAGGTGCAGACCGGGGACGTCGGCGGGGGTGAAGGTGACCGTCCTCGTCTGGTGTGCGGCGAGCGGTACGGTCCTGCGCAGGGCGGTCCCGGCGACGCCGCCGGAGACCTCGGCCGTGACGGGCGCGTCGGAGTCGTTGCGGACCCGCGCCTCGACGGTGAGGTCGGCGGTGGCCAGCGAGGGCACGTCCAGCCGGGTCAGCACGTGCGCGTCACGCAGCGCGACCGGGCCGCCGCGGCGGACCAGCACGTCGCGCACGATGCCCATGTTCGCGTCGGGCGGCGGCTGGAGCCAGTCCAGCCAGCCCATGGTGAGGTGCTTCTTCGGGTCGTTGGGCAGGACACGGAAGGCGACCGTGTTGGTGCCGGCGCGCACCAGCGGTGTGAGGTCCAGCTCGTGGTGGGTGTAGGCGCCGCTGACGTCCGTCGCCGTGGCCACCCGCCGGCCGTTCACGTAGACGTCCGCCGCCGAGATCACACCGCTGAAGTCGAGGTAGGTGCGCCGGGAGGGGTCGGTGACGGTGAGGTCCGTGCGGTACCACCACGGGACCCGGAAGTCCGCCTCGGGGATCTTCCGCTGGTTGGTCGAGAAGAACGGGTCGGGATACCTGCCGTCGGCGAGCAGCGCGGCGAGCACCGTCGAGCGGGGGCCCGCGGGGTGCCAGCCGGTCACCGGATAGCCGGGGGAGGAGACGGCCCCGGGGGAGTCGGTCACCTTCGCCGTGGACTGGATCGCGTAGCCGGACAGCGGAGTGGCCGTGCCGGCCGTCGCCGGGACCCGGGTCACCGCCACGGGGCCTTTGACCGCCGGGGAGGGCTCCCAGGGCCCGGCCCAGGCGCCGGTGGCCAGGGTGCAGATCAGGCCGAGGGCGAGGAGGGAAGCGGCGGGGCGGCGTCTGGCGGCGGGGCGAGGAAACCGTGGAAACCGAGGAAACCGAGGAAACCGAGGAAACCGAGGAAACACTGCGTCTCCAGCCTCGTAAAGTTAGGAAACTTTACTAACCCGGGCCAAGCTAGAGCGCGGGGAAGTCCGTGTCAATCATCGTGCGGTCGTGTCCGTCGGGGCGTGGGTGGGGCCGCGCCGACAACCCTGGGGGCCGCGTCGATGACCGCCGGCGGGCGTCCCGATCGCTGACCGGCCGTGCGGATCTCCGAACCGGCCAGGTCAACGGCCCTGCGCGGCAAGGGACGTGGGCGTCACCCGGTCGACCTGCGGTCGAACACCAGTTCCCGCGCCGTGTCCAGTGCCGTGGCCACCGCGCCCAGCAGGACCGCGTCCTCGCCGAGCCGGCTCGCCGCGATCCGCGGCCGCAGCGGGGTGAGCGTGCGCAACTGCTCCCGTACCGGCCGCAGCAGCAGGTCCACGCTGTGCCCCACCCCGCCGCCCACCACCACCAGATCCGGGTCCAGCACCGCGGTGGCCGCCGCCACGGTGTGCGCGATCCGCTCGCCTTCGAGGCGGACCGCCTGGACCGCGGCGGGGTTCTGCTGCCGCGCCGCGTCGAAGACGGACTTCGCGGTGAGCCGGCCGCTCATCCCGAACCGCCGCGCCGCCTCGACCACGGCCACCCCCGAGACCGCGTCCTCCAGCCGCTCCGGCTGCCGCTGCCCCGGCCAGGGCAGGAAACCGATCTCGCCGGCCAGCCCGTGCGCCCCCGTGAACAGCCGTCCGCCGCTCACCACTCCCATGCCGAGCCCCGTGCCGACGAGGATGTACGCGAACAGCCGGCTGCCCGCGCCGACCCCGTACGTGTACTCGCCCAGCGCCGCCAGATTCGCGTCGTTGTGCACCTCCAGGGGAACGCCCAGTTCCTCGCCCATCCGGTCGAACAGCCCCGCGCGTCCCCACCCGGGCAGATGCATCGCGTACCGCACCCGGCGCTGCTTCGTGTCGTACACGCCGGGCGTGCCCACCACCGCGTGCACCACCTCGGCCGGATCCACCCCGGAGCCGGCCACGACCTGGCGGGCGGTGGTGACGACGAGGTCGGCCATGGCGGCCGAGCCGCGGGCCCGGTTGCGCACATCGGTCCGGGCCACCACCGTGCCGTCCAGGTCGGCCACTGCCACCCGCAGCCAGCCGCGTCCGACGTCCACGCCGAGGACGTGGCCCGCGGCCGGGTCGGCGGCGTACAGGACGGCGGTGCGGCCCCGTTCGGGCGCGTGGGTGCCGACCTCGTGGACGAGTCCCGCCGCCGCCAGGGCGGCCAGCGCGCTGGAGACCGTCGGCTTGGACAGCCCGGTCTGACGGGCCAGTTGGGCACGTGACGCCGCGCCGAGAGTGCGCAGCCGGTCCAGCAGCAGCCGCTCGTTGGTGCTGCGCAGCCGCCGCCGGTTCCAGGGCTGGTCCTGCTGCTCCGTCACGTCGCTGGCGGCCATCCGACCATTCTCATGCATTTCTGACGCGTACTTGACGCATCTAGTAAGGCTCCTTAACTTTATCGGCCATCCGGCTCGTCGGGCGCAACTACCCGTCTCCGCGTGCACCTTCCCCTCCCCGTCCGCACCTCCCGTGTCCGCGTGCACCTCCCCGTGTCTGCGTCAGGAGTCCCCATGTCCGGTAGTCCCTCACCCGAGGGCGGTTTCGTCCGCCGCGTCGGACTGTTCCAGGCCACCGCCATCAACATGAGCCAGATGTGCGGCATCGGCCCGTTCGTGACGATCCCGCTGATGGTCGGCGCGTTCGGCGGCCCCCAGGCGGTGATCGGATTCCTCGCGGGCGCGGTGCTGGCCCTGTGCGACGGACTCGTGTGGGCCGAGCTGGGCGCGGCGCTGCCCGGCTCCGGCGGCAGCTACGTCTATCTGCGCCAGGCGTTCCAGTACCGCACCGGCCGGCTGATGCCGTTCCTGTTCGTGTGGACCGCGATGATCTTCATCCCGCTGATCATGTCCACCGGTGTGGTCGGCTTCGTCCAGTACCTGGGCTATCTCGTGCCGGATCTGGGGCAGACACCGGGCGACCTGATCGGGCTCGGGGTCATCGCCCTGGTCGTCGTCCTGCTGTGGCGCGGGATCGAGCACATCGCCCGGATCACCGCCGTGATGTGGACGGTGATGATCGCTTCGGTGCTGCTGGTGATCGTCGCGGCGGCCACGGACTTCAGCCCGCACCTCGCCTTCACCTACCCCGCGCACGCCTTCGACCTGACGAGCAATCACTTCTGGCTCGGCTTCGCCGCCGGACTGACCATCGGCATCTACGACTACCTCGGTTACAACACCACCGCCTACATGGGCGCCGAACTCAAGGAACCCGGCCGTACGCTGCCGCGCTCGGTCCTCTTCTCCATCCTCGGCATCATGGCGATCTACCTGCTCCTCCAGATCGGCACCCTCGGGGTCATCGACTGGCACCGCATGACCGACCCGCACGACATCGCGGCCACCTCGGTGGCGTCGGCGGTGCTGGAGGAGACCTGGGGCAAGGGTGCCGCCGACACGGTGACCGTGCTGATCCTCATCACCGCGTTCGCCTCGGTGTTCGCCGGTCTCCTCGGCGGCTCGCGCGTGCCCTACGACGCCGCCCGCGACCGCGTCTTCTTCCGCCCGTACGCGCGGCTGCACCCCCGGCACCGCTTCCCGACGCTGGGTCTGGCGACGATGGGTGTGATCACCGGGGTCGGCTTCCTGATCGGCCGCCACACGGACCTCGCCACCCTCATCCAGCTCCTGACGACCGTCATGGTCATCGTCCAGGCGCTGGCCCAGATCGTGGCCCTGACGGTGCTGCGCAGGCGTCAGCCGGCCCTGCGCCGCCCGTACCGCATGTGGCTCTACCCCCTGCCCGGCATCGTGGCGCTGGTCGGCTGGTGCGTGATCTACGGGTACGCCGACCGGAACTCGCCGGGCCGTCACCCCATCGAGTGGTCCCTGGCCTGGTTCGCCCTGGGCTGTGTGGCCTTCCTGGTGTGGGCGCGGCTGGAGCGGGTGTGGCCCTTCGGCGGCAAGGAGATCAGCGAGGAGTATCTCCCGGCGCCGGCCTCCGACACGAGCCCCAGCAGGGCCTGAACAGCGGCGCGGTGCTCACCGGCGGATCCGGCAGCGGATTCGGCAGGGTTGATATGCAGGTGATTGCCTGCATAACGTCGAGTGTGCGATCAGAGGGCGACACCGGTGTGGACAAGGTCTTCAAGGCGCTGGCCGACGGAACGCGCAGGCGGCTGCTCGACCGCCTGCACGAGGCGAACGGACAGACGCTCGGCGAACTGTGCGAACACATCGACATGACACGTCAGTCGGTGACGCAGCACCTGGCCCTCCTGGAGGAAGCCAACCTGATCGGCACGGTGCGGCGGGGGCGGGAGAAGCTGCACTACCTCAACCCCGTACCGCTCCACGAGATCCAGGAGCGGTGGATCGACAAGTTCGAGCGCCCGCGCCTGCGCGCGCTCGGCGCCCTGAAGCGACGAGCCGAGGAAGCCATGAGCGACAAGCCGAGCTATGTGTACGTCATCTACATCGAGAGCACGCCCGGGACGGTCTGGGACACGCTCACCGACGCCGATCTCACCGCCGGGTACTGGGGGCACAGCAACGTCTCCGACTGGCGGCCGGGATCCCGCTGGGAGCACGTGCGCACCGACGGCTCCGGCGTCGCCGACGTGGTCGGCGCCGTGGAGATCAGTGAGCGCCCGACACGGCTGGTGACGACCTGGGCCGCCCCGGAGGACGCGGACCGGCCCGAGCGGCATTCCCGGGTCACCTTCGACATCCAGCCGCACGCGGACATCGTCAAGCTCACCGTCACCCATGAAAACCTGGGCGGGGAGGACGAACTGCGTGACGTGTCCGCCGGCTGGCCCGCGGTGCTCTCCAACCTCAAGTCCCTCATCGAGACCGGCAGTCCGCTGCCGCAGGAGCCGTGGCTGGTGCCGGGTCACTGAGCGGGTGCGGCGGGGCCGTCCGGCTGCTGCCGGACGGCTCCCGCCTCCCGAAGGCGCTTCACGGCGCCGCTACAGCGTGTGTGGCCTGTCCTGCATCTGCGGCCTGTCCTGCATCCTGGGCGTGCTCTTCTTCGCCGCCTTCGCCGACGCTCCGGCGCAGAGCAGCCCGAGGGCCACGGCCAGCCCGCCTATGACGACGTTGTTCGCTATGACGCCCGCGTCCGGGTGGCTGCCGACGATCCACGGCGCGATGATCATCCAGACTCCCAGGGCGCACAAGCCCCAGCTCAGGCCGTACATGCGCTCCGGTGCCCTGGTGAACCCCAGGGCCAGCAGCCCGATCGCGATCCCGATGATCAGGTTGTGCACCGCGAGGGCGGGCTGGCCGGCCGTGTAGTGGACTATCCAAGGGGACGCCGCGCAGTACAGACCGAGTAGGAACAGTGGTCCGTCCATCAGTGCCACATCGCGACCGCCGAGCATGCGGGCGTAGCGCTCCCGCATTTCGGAGACATCTGGGTGGCTCGTCATGTCACCTCTGGTGTGCGAGACATCACCTCTGGTGTGCGAGACATCGGCCATGATCCGTCTCCTTCGTGACTGGCAGGCTTGACTGCGTCTGATGTGATGTGCGGTAAAGAGCCGCTTATACGCATTCTCCCCTTATTTGACCCTTATGTGTAGTGGAAGTGGCTCGGGCGGCCGGTCACCGCGGATCGATCTTGTGCCGGCCGGCCCTGTGCGGGCCCGCGGCGCCCGCCACTGTCCGGCCGCGTCCTGCCGTCAACTCGGCGTCGTCGCCCGTCCCGTGGCGAAGGACCGGGTCCGCGGTCGGCCCCGGACCGCCGGGCGAGAGGTCCCGCCGCGCCTGCCCGACGGCACCGGCACCTGCCCGCGAGCCTTCTTGCCGCCGATTGTCACGATGCCCCGGGGCATTGCCGCACGGGCCCCGCGTCGTACGGGCCCCGCGCGCTACCGGACCCATGCGTGCGGGCCCGCGGGCCGCAGGCCGGCCGACGGTCACGAGCGTGTTTCCCGCGAGGACGCCGGCTGCCGGCCGAAGTGCTCGGCCGGGGCCTCGGGGCACGCCGGGTCCTTCGGCCGTCACGGTGCGCGCGCCGTGTCGCGCCGCGATGCCCCCACCCCTTGCCCGAGGGCCCGGAGCGAACGACGCCGGCGTCCGCCCGGCCGGGCCGCTCGCCCATGCGGCGGTCCATCGTCCGGGGGACAGCCGGACATGGTCGTGTCCGTCCGGGGCAGACGCAGGACAAGGGCGTCGACCGTCCTGGAACGAGAGGTGGCTGCCGCTATGAGTGCGAAGGTGTTGGAGCGCTTTCCGGCCGGAGCCCCGCGCGGATCGTGGCCGGCGGAGGAGTGCGCGGCACGGCGACGGGCCCAGGGAGAGCCCGCGACCGTGGTGATGGACCTGAAGTCGGACGCCTTCCTCGTCGTGGTGCCGACGGGCGACGAGGACTGACATCAGTAGGGGCATCCGGGCGGCGACTCCCGGTCGGCCGAGCGACCCGGGCCGCGGCGCGTGGCCGGCCCAGCCGCCCTTCGGGCGCTCCGTCCCGGCCGCCCGGGAGCAGGCGCACATGAGGGTGCGTCACCTGCTACGACCGGTCCACGGTGTTCGGGACGAACGGCTGTGCACGGGGCAGAGGTTCTCGGCCCACGGCGGCTCGTCCCGGCCCGAACGCTGCATTCGGGCCCCTCTGTTCGCGCGGCCGGAGAAGACGGGCGCATTCCCGTTCCTGTTCCGGCTCCGTTTCTGTTTCTGGTTCTGTTTCTGCTTCCGGTTCAAGAGTTTCTCTATGACAGTTTCGTGAAATTCCGAGGTCCGCGATACGAGACCCGTCGGGTGCTTCTTGACTGCCCTCACCGGCGACTGTCACGATCGGGAGTATGAAGATGCGACTGGACCTCACGCGGCGACGCCACGTCGACCTCGCACGCGTCTCCAGCGCCTCCTGTTGCCCCGCGGCCTGATCCCCGTACCGATCCGCCGCGCTTCCCGCGCGCCGCACCCGTCTCCGCCCCGCCCCCTGGCACGACGTCGTGCCCTGCCGTCAGGCACCGCCTGAATTCCCGGGTACTTCCGCCTGTCGGATTCGGCGCCCCGAAAGAATTCCGCAACGGGGGTTCCGCAGGCCCCTAGCGCCCCCGGAATTCACGCCTGCGCGGGATCCGGACCGACGACCACCCCGAACCCATCGTGGAATGCCCCGGGTTGTACGGCTCAAGCGCACATCCCAGCCCCTCCTCGAACCCAAGCTCCTCGGCACCCCCGAAACGCCCACACCCACGCCCACACCCGCACCTGTATCCGTACCCACACCCCGCACGCCCCGGCCGCCCGCGAGCGGCGCGGGACCGCCCGGTCCCGGGGGCCGTACGGCACGGACCCACCCGGTACTCCTGACCGCTCGGCCCGAGGCGTCCGTCGCGCGCGGACCCTCCGGACCCGGAACAGCGGACCCCGGACCAAGGAAAAAAGAGGGACCCCATGGCCACCGTCCTGTCCGTCTCCGGCAGCCCGTCCGCCTCATCCCGTACCGGCCGGCTGCTGCGCCACCTGGACCAGCGGCTGATCGCCCAGGGCCACGAGGTGATCCCGCTCGACGTGCGCACCATCCCCGCCGAGGCCCTGCTCGGCGCCGACGTGCGCCACCCCGCCATCGTCGAGGCCGCCCGGCTGTTCGACCGGGTCGACGGGGTCGTCGTCGGCACGCCGGTCTACAAGGCCGCCTACTCCGGCGTCCTCAAGGCGCTGCTGGACCTGCTGCCGCAGTACGCGCTCGCCGGCAAGACGGTGCTGCCGCTCGCCACCGGCGGCACCACCGCCCATGTGCTCGCCATCGACTACGCGCTCCGCCCCGTCCTGGCCTCCATGGGGGCCGGGCACATAGTCCAGGGCTGGTTCACCCTCGACAAGGACATCACCGTGCACGAGGACGGCTCGCTGACCGTCGCACCCACCGCCGCCGGGGCCCTGGCCCAGGTCGTCGACCAGTTCTCGGCCGCCCTGGGCCACACCCCGCTGCTGGCGGCGGCGGGCTGAGCACGACGGCCGTCCCTGTGTTCCCCGACGGCCGCTACGTGCCGGGCGGCACCCGGCCGCCACGCCGCGGCCCGCTCTGACGGTCACTCGCGATCGGAGACCCACGTGTCCCTCACCTTCCACTGGTTCCTGCCCACCAACGGCGACAGCCGGCACGTCGTCGGCGGCGGCCACGGCGCTCCTGTCACCGCCTCCGGCCGGGACCGGCCGCCGACCGTCGGCTACCTGAGCCAGATCGCCCGCGCCGCCGAGGACCTCGGTTTCGTCGGCGCGCTCACCCCGACCGGCGCCTGGTGCGAGGACGCGTGGCTGACCACGGCGATGGTGAGCCGGCACACCGAGCGGCTGAAGTTCCTGGTGGCCTTCCGCCCGGGTTTCGTCTCGCCGACGCTCGCCGCGCAGATGGCCTCCACCTTCCAGCGGCAGTCCGGCGGGCGGCTGCTGCTGAACGTCGTCACCGGCGGCGAGAGCCATGAACAACGGGCCTACGGGGACTTCCTCGACAAGGACGCCCGGTACCGCCGTACCGGTGAATTCCTGCGGATCGTACGGGAGTTGTGGCAGGGCAGGACCGTCGACCTGCACGGCGAGCACCTTCGCGTCGAGGACGCGCGGCTGACCCGGCTGCCCGATCCGGTGCCCGAGGTGTACTTCGGCGGGTCCTCGCCGATCGCCGGCGAGGTCGCGGCCGAGCACGTCGACGTGTATCTGACGTGGGGCGAGCCGCCCGCGCAGGTCGCGGCGAAGATCGAGCGGATCAGAAGGCTGGCGGCGGCCCGGGGCCGCACCCTCCGCTTCGGCATCCGGCTGCACGTGATCACCCGGGACACCGCCGCGCAGGCATGGGCCGAGGCGGACCGGCTGCTCGCCGGCTTCGACCCCGAGACCGTACGGTCCGTGCAGGCGGGCCTCGCCCGCAGCGAGTCCGAGGGCCAGCGGCGCATGCTCGCGCTGCACGGCGGCGGCCGCGACGGACTGGAGATCCACCCGAACCTGTGGGCGGGGATCGGGCTGGTGCGCGGCGGGGCGGGGACGGCCCTGGTGGGCAGCCACGACGAGGTCGCCGACCGGATCGAGGAGTACCACGACCTCGGCATCGACGAGTTCGTCCTGTCCGGGTACCCGCACCTGGAGGAGGCGTACTGGTTCGGTGAGGGCGTCCTGCCCAGGCTGGCCGCCCGGGGCCGGTGGCGGCACCCGGCCGAGCACCCGCAGGTCTCCTCGTCCCCGGTGCCGTCCACGAGGTGAGCCGGACGCGGCGCGGCTCGGCGGAGCGTGCGCTCAAGGCCGGGTCCGCCGCCGGAGCGTGTGTGCACAGCCGGGGCCGCCGCAGGCCCGTGCCGGCCCCCGTCAGTGCGGTCCGCTCGCGAGGGCGTGCAGATGGGCCCGGCGTGATTCCGCCGTCTGGCCCTGGACCAGGAGGAACAGGGCCTCGCGGGCCAGCCGTTGGGCGGGCGAGGAGAGCGACAGCGCACGCCCGCCGCCGGCGGCGACCGCCGCGGTGGTGGCCGCGCGCAGCACCTCGTACGCCTCGGCCCGCACCGTCAGCCGCTCCTCGGGGCGTGCCGTCGGCCGTTCCCCGGCGCGCTGCTGCGGTGCGGGCAGATCGGCAAGGGCGTAGGCCCGGCCGCGCACCTCGGACAGCCGGGCCCGCAGCGCCGCCGCCGTGTCCTCGTCGAGCAGGGCGAGCGCCGCCTCCGCGACGCCGAACACCGCCGGGCTGGTGTTCAGCGTCTTCGGCCGGTCGGTCGCGGCCCAGTCCGGGTACGGCAGCCGCAGGGCCACCGCCTCGTCCGGCAGCCACAGGCCCGTCAGCTCCAGTGACACCGTGCGGGACGCGGTCAGCGCCGCCAGGCGCAGCGGCGCGGACGCGCGCAGACCCGGCTGCTCCCGGGCCTCGGTGAAGGCGAACAGCGCTTCGTCGGCGTCGGTCACCCCGGCCAGCAGCATGACGTCGTTGAGCCCCCACCCGGTGTACCAGGGGACGGTTCCCGCGAACCGCCAGCCGCCGCCCTCCCGTGTCACCCGCACCGGAGTGCGCGGATGGGACCGCAGATGGGCGTAGGCCACCCCCGGACAGCAGTTCGCCGCGGGCGAGCGGGCCCAGCAGGCGTTCACGCACCGGGAGTTCGCTGTTCGCCAGGGTGAGCACGGGCGTGTGGTGCTGGGTCTGCACGAACCACGTCGAGCAGCACGCCCCGGCCAGGATCTCCGCGGTCCGCCGGGCGACGGCCGCCGGCGCCGCCGCACCTCCGTACGCCACCGGCGCGCTCACCCCGAGCAGCCCCGATGCCTTGATCGCCGCGAGGTGGGCCGCGGGCACCTCCTCCTGGTCGACGCGTTCCGCCGCGGGGGCGAGCAACTCGTCCGCGAGGCGGCGGGCGCGGGCGACGAGCGGGTGCGCTGCGTTGGTCATGGCAGGGATTCTCCCGATCCGGTGGAGCGTGGGGCGGAAGCGGGGGGTCTGCCGGGTGTTCGGCCCGTGACGCGTGCCGGTTCCGCTGTCGCGGCGGACCGGTCCGGACCGGACTCCTCCGCACTTGACTGGTCTAAACCCTTGACTGGTACAGACCAAGGCGGTTGAGTGTGCCTCCACCCCCCACCACGGCCGTGCCCTTCGCGGGGTACGGCCGTGCTCCGCAGAGGAGTTGATTCATGTTCAGGCGTCGTATCGCCGCGCTCCTGGCCTCGCTCGCGCTCGGAGCCGCCGCCCTGGTGTTCCAGTCGGCCCCCACCGCCTCCGCCGCCGGTTTCGTGGTCAGTGAGGCGCAGTTCAACCAGATGTTCCCGAGCCGGAACTCGTTCTACACCTACAGCGGACTGACCGCCGCGCTCAGCGCC
>NZ_JBIAXM010000031.1:0-110918 GCF_042896695.1 Streptomyces sp. NPDC001270
CGGCGCACTTCGTGCCCGGCATCGGTCCGTCCCCGGACAAGATGCTCCAGGGCCGCCTCTTCGCCTACGGTGACGCCCACCGCTACCGCGTCGGCATCAACGCCGACCACCTCCCGGTGAACCGCCCGCACGCCGCCGAGGCGCGCACCTACTCCCGGGACGGCCACCTGTACGACGGCCGTCACAAGGGCGCGAAGAACTACGAGCCGAACAGCTTCGGCGGCCCGGCCCAGACCGACCGTCCGCTGTGGCAGTCCACGGCGGTGTCCGGCGGTACGGGCACCCACGAGGCACCCGCGCACGCCGAGGACGACGACTTCGTGCAGGCGGGCAACCTCTACCGCCTGATGTCCGAGGCCGAGCAGGAACGCCTGATCGACAACCTGGCGAACGCCATCGGAGGCGTCTCGGCCGACCGCGACGACATCGTCAGGCGGGCGGTGGACAACTTCCGCCAGGCGGATTCGGACCTCGGCAGCCGTCTGGAGGCGGCGGTCAAGGAACGGCGCCGCTGAACCGGGACGCGCCCGGATCCCCAGCGGCCCCCACCCCAACAGGAGGTAGAGATGAACTGCTACGACTGCGCCCGGACAGGGGCGGGAGCCAGGTCCGCCATCGGAATCTGCTCCTTCTGCGGTCTGGCCGTCTGCGCCACCCACGCAAGGGTCGACACGGCCCCCGGCAAACACACGGCGGGCGTGGTCGTGGTGACACGCCGGGTGGCGTGCAACACGTGCTGCGGGGTTCAGGCGGCCGCCTGAACCCCGCAGCACGCTCCCGTGATCGTCGAGCAACCCGGTCGAGCAACCCTCGGCGGACCAGCTGATCGGTTGCCCGTCCCGCCGCCGTGCAGAAGGATGCGGGGATGCGCTTCTCCGTCAACATCCCGAACTTCGGTGACTTCGCCGACCCCAGGACCGTGGCGAAGGTGGCAGCGGCAGCGGAAGAGTCCGGGTGGGACGGGCTGTTCGTCTGGGATCACGTACTGCATCGCAAGCACGCGGGCAGGCCCTTCGGCGATCCCTGGATGCTGCTGACGGCCGCCGCGCTGGCGACCTCCCGGATCAGGCTGGGCACGCTGGTCACTCCGGTCGCCCGGCGGCGTCCTGAGCAACTCGCCCGGCAGGTGGCGACCCTGGACGCCGTGAGCGGTGGTCGGGTCACCTTCGGCGCGGGGCTGGGCGGGCCCATCGAGGACGAGTACGCGAGTTTTGGAGACACCACGGACCCCAAGGTCCTGGCCGAGCGGCTGGACGAGGGCCTGGACCTGCTGCGGCGTTACTGGTCGGGCGATCCGGTGAGTCACGACGGACGGCACTACCGGGTACGGGACGTGACGCTGCCGCCCGCCACCGTGCAACGTCCCCGGCCGCCGGTCTGGGTCGCCGGCTTCTGGCCGAACCGCCCGCCCATGCGCCGGGCCGCTCGCTGGGACGGCGTGGTGCCGCTGTTCACGGACGCCCGGCACGGCCATGTGCCGCCTGTCGATCAGGTCCGTGACCTGGTTGCATACGTTCGCACACAGCGCGAGGACGAGCCCGGCGCGCCCTTCGAGATCGTCCTGGGCGGTGCCACGCCGGGCGGAGACACCGCCAGGGCCCGTGCTCTGATCGGCCCGTTGGCCGAGGCGGGCGCCACCTGGTGGGACGAGCGGCAGATCCAGACCAGCGACTCACTCGACCGGCTCACACCGGTGTTGCGCCGCATCGAGCAGGGCCCGCCGGTGCTGTGACGCCCGGTCGCCCCTGGCGGCACCTCACCAGGGGCACCGAGCCAAGGCAGGCGGACGCGGCCGGCGCCGCTCGGTCAGTTGTAGCCGAGGACCTTGAAGTCCTTGCTGACGAAGACGTGGTGCGGCCAGTTGATGCTGATGTTGTGCACTTCGTACTCGCCGTTGCTGAGCTGCACCACGCGGTCGGCGATGCCTCCGGGTACGAGGGCCTGGGCGGCCTTGGTGGCCTTGTACGCCGTGGTGCCGTTGACGATCGTGCCTTCTCCCTCGGTGTAGTCGGGGATCTGGCCGACCGACTTGTCGGGGGAGGGGGTGCCCTGCTGGAAGGCGATCACGCCGGCCGCCTCGGCCGCCGCGGCGCCGCCGTCGCCGCCGGGCTGGACGACGACGTGCGTGGCCGTGATGGTCGCGCTGTCGACCAGGCCCAGGACGAGGACGCTCTCGCCCTCCTTCACGATCTTCGCGGAGGCGGCGCGGTTCTTCTTCGCGTAGGTGGTCGTGGACGTCTCGTCGACGGTCACCTCCACACCCGTGGCCGTCGCGAAGGTGAAGCCGGAGTCGGAGGTGGAGCCGACGATGCCGGTCGCGCCCCCGTCGGACGGGTCGGACCGGGAACCGCCATCGGTCGGCGTGCCGGACGGCAGCACCGTCGCCGCGGTCGGGGTGGCCGCCGCGGCCGACGTGCTGATGCCGGCGACACCGGCCAGCGCGCAGGTGAGCCCGGCGGCCACGATCCACGCGCCTTTCTTCTTCGACAGCACGCGCGGCGCACCGCCTCGGCGCGCCCGCGGAGCCGCGGTCGCCAGAGGCGCTCCAGCGGGCGAGTGGCGTGTCGGGTCGTTGTCGTTCATGAGGACGCTCCTCGGTCGGGTGGTCGGGTGGTCTATGGCTGACAACCCAGAGCGTGCTGGTCGGTCATGTGCGGGTGCTTTTGTTTCCCTGTGATTGAGTTGAGTGATCCACTCCGGCGGAACGTCGGACGAGTGCACGATCCGGGGCGTTCGCGGACCGTCCCCGCCGACGCCGCCGGATGCCTTCGCCGGCCGCTTCGCGGAACCGGGCCTTCGCCGGTTACCTGCGCGGGACGTCTTCGGGGAACCGGCCGACGGCCGTAGCCTCGGGCCATGTCCGAGAATCCGGTGGCACGCTTCTACGACGAACTCGCCGACGACTATCACCTGATCTACGCGGACTGGGACGCGGGCGTCCGACGGCAGGGGAACGCCCTGCACGCCCTGCTGGGCCGGGACGGTGCGGCGGTGCTCGACTGCTCCTGCGGTATCGGCACCCAGGCCATCGGTCTCGCGCTGCGCGGGCACCAGGTCACCGGGACGGACCTGAGCCCCCGCGCCGCTGCCCGCGCGGCCCGAGAGGCCGCCCGGCGGGATGTCACGCTGCGCACGGCCGCGGCCGACATGCGGCAGCTCCCTTTCACCGACGCCCGGTTCGACGCCGTGGTCTGCGCCGACAACGCCCTGCCGCATCTTCTGACGGAGCAGGACATCGGCGCCGCTCTGGCGGAGATGCGCCGCGTGCTGCGTACCGACGGCCGGCTGGTGATCAGTACCCGCCCCTACGACGACCTGCTGCGCACCCGTCCCGCTTCGGCGCCCCCGCAACTCCACCAGCCCGTGGACGGGGGAGAGCGGACCGTCACCTTCCAGCTCTGGCACTGGCACGACGACGGCGAGCACTACGACGTGGAGCACTTCCAACTGCTGCCGGCGGACGGCGAGTGGCGCGTCCGGGTCCGCCGGACCGTCTACTGGGCCCTCGGACGGGACCGGCTGGCCGGTCTCGTGACCGCCGCCGGATTCGTGGACCCCGTGTGGCGGATGCCCGAGGAGACGGGCTTCTTCCAGCCGGTTCTCACGGCGTACGCCGGCCGGTAGCCGGTAGCCGGTAGCCGGTAGCCGGTAGCCGGTAGCCGGTAGCCGGTAGCCGGTAGCCGGTAGCCGGTAGCCGGTAGCCGGTAGGCGGCCGGGGCCAGGGGCTGGGAGCCGGCGGCCGGTGGCAGTGGCCGTCGGTCACACGGCGATGGACTGGTACTCGGTGTAGGCGCTCAGCCCCACCGCGCCGTACTCGCGGCCGAAGCCGCTGGCCTTGAAGCCGCCGAAGGGGGCGCGCATGTCGCGGGACGCGCCGTTGACGGAGAACGTGCCCGTGCGGATGCGGCGGGCCACGTCGAGGCCGTGCTCCGGGTCGGCGGTCCACACGCCGCCGGACAGGCCGTAGGCGGAGTCGTTGGCGAGGGCGACGGCCTCGTCCTCGGTGTCGAACGGGATGACCGCCAGGACCGGGCCGAAGATCTCCTCCTGGGCGATCTTCATGGAGTTGGCGACGTCGGCGAAGAGGGTCGGGCGTACGTAGAAGCCCTTCTCCAGGCCCGGGGTGTCCGGTGCGCCGGGGCCGCCGACCACCACGCGGGCGCCCTCGGCGAGGCCGGCCTCGATGGAGGACTGGATGCGCTGCTGCTGTGCCTGCTTGACCATGGGGCCGATCCAGGTGCCGGGGTCCGAGGGGTCGCCCACGGTGAGGCCGCTCATCATCGTGGCGACGGCGTCGACGACCTCGTCGTAGCGGCTGCGCGGGGCCAGGATGCGGGTGTGGGCGACGCACGCCTCGCCGTTGTTGCCCAGCGACAGGCCCTTCAGGCCCGCCGCGACCCGGGCCACGTCCGCGTCCGGCAGGACGATGGACGCCGACTTGCCGCCCAGCTCCAGGCTGACGCGCTTGAACTGCTCGCCGGCGACGGCGGCGATACGGCGGCCTGCCGCGGTCGAGCCGGTGAAGGCGACCTTGTCGATGCCGGGGTGTCCGATCAGGTACTCGCTGACCTCGCGGTCGGCGGGCAGCACGCTGACCACGCCCTCGGGGAACCCCGCAGCGGCCAGGATCTCCCCGAGCAGCAGACCGTCCACAGCGGTCTCGGGCGACGGCTTGAGGATGACCGGGCAACCGGCCAGCAGCGCCGGAATGATCTTGACCAGGGCGGACTGGTGCGGCGCGTTCCACGGGATCACCGCCGCGACGACCCCCACGGGGGCGCGGCGCACCACGGTGCGGTGACCGTCCTGGGCGGGCAGGTCGGTCTCCCAGTCGAAGCCCGTCGCGACCTCGATGAAGTCGTCCACGAAGTCCTTCAGGCTGTGCTGCATCCAGGTGGTGAACCACGTGGCCGAGCCGTTCTCCGAGGTGATGAGCGCGGCCAGCTCGTCGGCGCGCGCGGAGTGCAGCTTGTTGAAGCGCGCGACCACCCGCCGGCGCTCCTCGGGTGAGAGCCGCGGCCAGGGCCCGTGGTCGAAGGCCGCGCGGGCCGCGGCCACCGCGCGGTCGACGTCGGCGCGGGACGCCTCCGGCACCGCACCGACCGGGGACTGGTCGTGCGGGGAGCGCACCCGCAGGACGTCGGTGGTGGCGGGGGTGGTCCAGACCCCGCCCACGAGCAGCTTGTCGTACGTGATCACGATGTCCTCCCAAACCGGCCCGGCCATTTAGCCGAACGACGTTCTCTTACGATCCGACTGTAACAGAACGCCGTTCGCTTATCGAGGGGGGCCGGTATCCTGGCCGCAGTGACACGGCGAGCGGCGCAGCCGGGGGGCGGTGGAGAGAGGGCCATGAGCGAGACCGGGCAGGGGTTCATCCGCGCGCGCAGCCCGGAGAACCGGGAACTGCGCAGGCAGTCGATCCTGGACGCGGCCGGGCGCCTGCTGGGCAAGGCACAGGTCGCCGACATCACGCTGCGCGACATCGGCCGGGAGGCGGGGATCGCCACCTCGAACGTGCTGCGGTACTTCGAGAACCGCGAGGCGGTGTTCCTGGAACTCCTCAACCGGCAGTACCGCGCCTGGCTGGACTCGCTCCCGGCGGACCTCGCGCCCGCCGGTGCGGAGGACGACGGGCCGGCCGCAGCGGCCCGCCGGTTCGCCGACGCGTACGCCGCCTCGCTCGCCGCCCGGCCGGTGCTGTGCGAGCTGGCGAGCGTGCTGGCCAGCGTGCTGGAGCGGACGGTCTCGGTGGAGACGGTCCGTGCCTACAAGCGCAACGCGCTGGCCAACAACGACCGGCTCGCCGACATCATCCACGCCCGCGTCCCGGGCCTGGACCGGGCGGCCGCGAAGGAACTGGCCTCGGCCACCAACGTACTGATCGCGGGACTGTGGCCGCTCGCCCATCCCGGACCCACCGTCGCCGCCGCCGTGGAGGACCCCGCGCTCCTCGCCGCCCACGTCGACTTCCCCGCCCGCTACAGCCGCATGATCGAGCTGCTCACCACCTCGCTGCGGGGGCCAGCCGTCTCCTGATCCGCGCGCGGGTCTGCCGGCCGGGTGTCGGAATGTTCCGGCCGGGCTGATGGGGCCGACGGGCCGGCAGAGCCGACGGGGGCCGACAGGGCCGGCAAGGCCGCCGGGTCCCGGCCGGAAAATCAGCAGCAAAGGCGGAGCAAAAGGGCGGGAAAGTGAAGCGGGGTCAGAGAGATCGGGGGATCTGAGGCAACATCTTGGTGAACGGTGGGCGCCGCGCGGCCGGGCGTGGCCGCCGCCGTCGGCCGGATGGGGTGAGAGACGTGGTGGAGCCGAGGATCGCCATCGCCGTGGTGACCATGGGGAACCGTCCCGCCGAGGTCGATGCCCTGCTGGAATCCGTGGCCAAGCAGGACCTCGCCCCCGCCCGGATCGTGATCGTCGGAAACGGGTGCCGGTTGCCCGAGTTCGCCCGGCGGCTCTCCCTGCCCGGCGAGGTCACCGCCGTGGACGTCGAGGAGAACCTGGGCTGCCCGGGAGGCCGCAACGTCGCGCTCGCCCGGCTGCGGGAGTACGGCGACACCGACGTGGTCGTCGAACTGGACGACGACGGGCTGCTCGTCGACGCCGATGTGCTGCGCCGCGTGCGGGACCTGTACGCCGCCGACCCCCGGCTGGGCATCGTCGCCTTCCGCATCGCCGATGAGAAGGGGGAGACCCAGCAGCGGCACGTGCCCCGGATCGGCACCTCCGATCCGCTGCGCGGCGGCTACGTCACCGGCTTCCTCGGCGGCGCGCACGCCCTGAGCATGGCGATGCTGGCCCAGACCGGGGACTGGCCCGCCGAGTTCTTCTTCGCGCACGAGGAGACGGACCTGGCGTGGCGGGCCGCCGATGCCGACTGGAAGATCCTCTACGCGCCCGAACTGCTCCTGCGGCACCCCAGGACCTCACCCGCCCGGCACGCCATCTACCACCGGGTGACCGCCCGCAACCGGGTCTGGCTGGTCCGGCGCCGGCTGCCCCTCGTACTGATCCCGGTCCACCTCGCGGTGTGGATACTGCTCACCCTCGTCCGCACCCGGTCGGTGGGCGGGCTACGGGCCTGGTTCGGCGGGTTCGTCGAGGGGGTGCGGCAACCGGCCGGCGAGCGTCGGCCCATGCGCTGGCGGACGGTGTGGCGGCTGACCCGGCTGGGGCGCCCGCCAGTCGTCTGACGTCTGCCGGGTGCCGGGTGCCGGGTGCCGGGTGCCAGGTGACGGGTGCCGGGTCCCCGCTCACTTGGCGTCCGCGTAGCACTCCACCACGGCCGTCGTGAACGGAAACCGCACCGGGGTCTCGCCGAACGTCAGCTTCCCCGCCAGCTCCGCCGCCTCCGCGATCGCCGCGACGACGGTGTCGGCCTCCTCCTGCGGACAGTGCACGATCACCTCGTCATGCTGGAAGAACACCAGTTCGGCAGCCAGGTCCGCGCAGGTTCTGCGGAGCGCCGCGAGCAGCAGCAGGGCCCAGTCGGCGGCACTGCCCTGGACGACGAAATTGCGCGTGAACCGGCCCCGGGCGCGCGCGTTGGTGGAGGCGTACCCGGGCACCCAGCCCTCGTCGGCCCGCTCGCCCGGGTCGTCGTCCTGGGGGAGACCCGCCTCCTCGGCGGCCCCGGCCCCAGCCGCCGGCGGGCAGGTCCGGCCCAGCCAGGTCCGCACCAGCCGGCCCTCCTCACCGGCCCGGGCCGCCTCGTCGACGTACGCCACCGCCCGGGGGAAGCGGCGTCTGAGTGCGGCGAGGTTCTTCAGGCCGTCGCCGGAGGTCTGGCCGTAGACCGCGCCGAGCACGGCGAACTTGGCCTGTTCGCGGTCGCCGGAGAAGGCGTGGTCGGAGACGGACTGGTACAGATCGGCCGGGCGCCCGGCCACCTCCATCAGGCCGGGATCGCGGGAGATCGCGGCCAGCACGCGCGGTTCCATCTGGTCGGCGTCGGCCACGACGAGCCGCCAGCCGGGGTCGGCGACCACCGCCCGCCGGATCACCTTGGGGATCTGGAGCGCGCCCCCGCCATGGGTCACCCAGCGCCCGGTGACCGTCCCGCCCGCCAGGAACTCGGGCCGGAACCGCCCTTCCCGCACCCAGTCCTGCAACCACGTCCAGCCGTGCGCCACCCAGACGCGGTACAGCTTCTTGTACTCCAGCAGCGGTGCGACCGCCGGGTGGTCGACGGACTCGATCTCCCAGCGGCGGGTGGACTTCACCTTGATCCCGGCCTGCGCGAACGCCTTGAGCACGTCGGCGGGCAGATCGGGCCGCACCCGCCGGCCGAAGGCGGCCGACACCTCGTCCGCCAGCTCGGCCAGCCGGCGCGGTTCACCCCCGCCCGGATACCGCTCGCCGAGCAGGCCGTCCAGCACCTCGCGGTGCACGTCCGCCCGCCAGGGCAGACCCGCGTGGTTCATCTCGGCGGCGACCAGCATCCCGGCCGACTCGGCCGCCGTCAGCAGCCGCATCCGGTCGGGGTGGGCCGTCCTGGTGTGCCGGCGCTGCTGGTCGCCGTAGACCGCGAGCAGGTCGTCGAGCGACAGGCGGGCGCCCTGCGGCTCGAACAGCGGTGACTGCGCGCCGGGTTCGGCCGGGCGCAGGGGCGGATCGGGCGGTACGGGACCGCCGCGCAGCCGGGCCAGGGCGGCGGCCGCCGAGCGTGGCTCGCCGTGCCGCCCCTCATGGCCCAGCAGGAGTGTTTCGGCGTCCTCGATGTCGTAGCACCTGTCCACTCGCACCCCCGTGGCGAGCAGACGGGGATACACCTCGGGGGTCGACCGCCACACCCAGCGCGTCACCTCCGGCCGGTCCCGCACCGCCCCGGCGAGATCTGGCTCCCGCCGGACCGGACCGGCGGGCAGCCCGTCCGGGCCGAGGGGGGCGACGTCCACGCCTCCGTCCTCGGCCGGAGCGAGTGCCCACCGGTCGGCCATGTCGCAGAGTGTGGCAGGCAGGTCTGACAATCCGCCGTGACCTGCGGTTTCAGTCGTCCTTCTGGTCCTTCTGGTCCTTCTGGTCCGGCTGGTCCTTCTGGTTCGGCTGGTCCGGTTCGGTCTGTAGCACGTCCCGGAGCTCTTCCCGTTGCCGAACCAGCACCTCCAGCACCTTGGCGATGTACTGCTCGCTCGTCTCCTTGGTGATGCCGAGGCCGTTGAGCACGCCCTGGCCGTTCTCGTGCTCCAGCAGGGCCAGCAGGATGTGCTCGGTGCCGATGTAGTTGTGGCCGAGGCGCAGGGCCTCGCGGAAGGTGAGTTCCAGGACCTTCTTGGCGCCCGCGCTGTAGGGGACCAGTTCGGGTGTCCGGTCGGCGGCCGGCGGGAGTGCCGCGCCCGCCGCCGCGCCGACCTCCTCCAGCGACACGCCCTGCGCGGTGATCGCCTTCGCGGCGAGGGCGTCCGGCTCGGTGAGCAGCCCGAGGACGAGGTGTTCGGGCAGACCCTCGGTGTTGCCGGATTCCTTGGCCTTGGCGTGGGCGGCCATCACCACGTTCCGGGCGCGCACGGTGTAGCGGCTGAAGCCCTGGTTGGGGTCGAGGTCGGCCGACTCCTTCGGTACGAAGCGCTTCTGTGCCGCCTGCCGGGTGACCCCCATGCTCCTGCCGATGTCGGTCCAGGAGGCGCCCGAGCGCCGCGCCTGGTCGACGAAGTGGCCGATCAGGTGGTCCGCCACGTCGCCCAGGTGGTCGGCGGCGATCACCGCGTCCTGGAGTTGGTCAAGAGGTTCGCTGTGCACCTTCTTGATGGCGTCGATGAGGTCGTCGAGGCGGATGGACGTGTTGCCCTCGGGTTGGGTCGTCATGTGTCAACCTTAGGTTGACGACCGCAGGGCGTCAACCGTGAGTTGACAGTGCTCCGGGTTCTGTTGAGGTCTGTTCGGCCCCCTGCGGGTTCCGCTTCCGGCTTTCCGGGTGGCCGCGAGGTGAGCCGGCGGCCCGGCGAAGGGAGTTGTCCACAGGGTGTGGACAGTGCGCCCCGTTGTCGGCGGCGCGTGGCACGATCGACGGGTGAGCAGCAGTACGACCAGCACCGTGGAGCGAGCCTTCCAGGCGGCCCTCTACGACGGCACCGATTCCGGCCTCGACACCGGCGCGTCCCTCCTCGCGGCCGATCCCGCCGCGGACGCCGAACTCGCACGCCGCGGCGCGGAGTTCGTGGCGGCGGCATGGCGGCGCGGCTGGCAGCCCGCCGATGTCGTCCGGTTGGTGCGGCGCGACCTGGAGGACGGGCACGTCCGGCTGACCGCGGCGCTGATCCGCGCCCAGGCGCCGGCCGACCGCCCCCGCGGCCCGCGCTGGGCGGCACAGCTCGCCGCCCTCCCGACCGCCCCGGCGCGCGAGGCGGACCGCTTCTCGCATGCCACCGCCGTCCTGGAGCTGTACCGGCTGCTGCTGCGCCTGCCCACCCTGGAGCCGCTGGCGGACCCCCCGAGCACGCCACGGGGTCGGGGCGCTCCGGAGGGACCGGGGAATGCGGGGGAGCCGCACGGGACGGCGGCACCGGACCGGGGGCGCCCGGCCGCCCGCATGCTCTCCCGCATCCGCGCGCTGCTCGCCAAGGCGGAGGCGACCGGGTATCCGGAGGAGGCGGAGGCGCTGAGCGCGAAGGCACAGGAGCTGATGGCCCGGCACAGCGTCGACGAGGCGCTGCTGGCGGCGGAGGCACCCGCTCCGGACGCGCCCGGGGCCTGGCGGATCGGCGTCGAGCCGCCGTACGAGCAGGTCAAGGCGGTGCTGCTGGACGCGGTCGCCACGGCGAACCACTGCCGCGCCGTGTGGGACGAGTCGCTCGGCTTCTCCACGGTCGTCGGTTTCGCGGCCGACCTGGAGGCGGTCGAACTGCTCTACACCTCGCTCCTGGTGCAGGCCACACGCGCGATGGCGAAGGCGGAGGCGGCGCAGCGGGCGGGCGGACGCAAGCGGACCAAGACCTTCCGGCAGTCGTTCCTCGCGGCCTACGCCCACCGCGTCGGCGACCGCCTCACGGCCGCCGCCGCGACCCAGGCCGGCCCGGACCTGCTCCCGGTCCTGGCCACCCGGGAGGTCGCGGTCAGCGAGCACCTGGAGCGCATGTTCCCGCGCACGACCTCGACCCGCCTGCGCGGCGTCAGCGACGCGGCGGGCTGGACGGAAGGCCGACGGGCGGCGGACCGGGCCCAGGTCGCGGCCCGCCCCGGACTGGAGTGAGCACGGCGGGGTCGCCGGACGCGCCGGGCTTGCCGGGCACGGCGGGGTCGCCGGACGCGCCGGGCTTGCCGGGCACGGCGGGGTCTCCGGACGCGCCGGGTCCCCGGACCGGCCAGGTCTCCGGACCGGCCAGGTCTCCGGACCCGCCGGGCGGAACCCGGCGGGTCCCCGGCATCATCGCCCGTCTGTGCCCAGCGCGGCGGCGAGGAGCCCGGGGAAGCGGGCATCGAGATCGGCGCGGCGCAGCGTCATCAGGCGGGCCTTGCCCGCCCGCCGGGTGCGGGTGATCCCGGCTTCGCGCAGGATCCGCCAGTGATTGGACAGGGTCGACCTGGCCACGTCCACGCCGTCCGGGCTGCACGCGCTCTCGCCGTGCTCGGCCATCCGGCGGACCAGATCCAGCCGCACCGGATCACCCAGGGCGTGCAGCACCACGGCCAGGTCCAGCTCCGCGGCGGCGTCCGCCGGTGCGTCGTCAGGCTGTCCCACCGGCCCTCCTCGTCCGAACTCACGCGACGCTCGTAGTGTGCGGATTGCTTCGACGATTCGGAGATATCGAAATGATCTAGGAGAGCGCCCATGGCCGTGCTCGCCACCTTTGCCCGTGTCCACGTCGACGATCTGGCCGTGGCGCTGCCCGTCTTCGTCCGGCTCACCGGGGAGCAGCCACGGCTGCGGTTCAGCCACCGCGGCCTGGAACTCGCCGCCATCGGCGGTTTCCTGCTGCTCGCGGGTACGGCGGAAGCCCTCGCTCCGTTCCGCGCCACCCATGCCACCGCGATCGTCGAATCCGTCGACGAGGCCCTGCGCATCACCGAGGAACACGGCGGAGAGATCCTCAACGGACCCGACGAGGTGCCCACCGGCCGCAACGTGACCGTGCGGCTCCCCGGCGGCGCGATCGTCGAGTACGTGGAGTTCCACGAGGCGGCCCGTTCGGCGCGCGCGTGAGCGGCCCGGACGTCTCGTACGTACCCGGAAGGAAGGCGCGGGGCCGCGGGCGGGGACCGGGCGCGGCCACCACGGAGGCGGGTCGGCGGGCGGATCCGGCCGGCGCGCGCTCCGTGCCCACACGCGCCCCGGACCTCCTCCCTCCCCCGGGCCCGCGCCACGCCCCCACGCGCGCGGCCCGGGCAGGCCCGCCCGCCCCGGCGTCTCCCGGTCTCAGTCGCCGCTCTGCTGGAAGGCGCCGACGGAGGCGTTCGGGGTGTTGTCCGAGCCGCCCTTGCCCGCGACGGGGCCGTACGACCACGGGAAGCTCTCGGTGTCCTTGGCGCCGGGCAGGCTGATCTCCACCGTCTTCGCCGCCAGACTGGTCCCGTCGCCCGCCGCACCGCGCACATAGCTGATCGTGAAGGACGCGAAGTCCCCCTTGGCGAGCTTCAGCTTCTGCGCCTTCGCGTCCTGGGCCACGGGGACGGCGACCTTGCTGCCGCCCGTGACCAGTTCGACGCCGGGGAAGTCGTCCAGCGTGCACGGAGCGCTCTGGTTGGTGATGCTCACGGGCACCTCGCCGGTGTCCCCGGCGCCCGGGGCCACGCTCGCCGAGCCGATCTGCACGGACACCCCGCCGATCGCGCAGGCCGAGTCGCCCTTGCCGTTCGTGGCGCCGCCCCCGTCGTTGCAGGCGGTCAGGGTGAGGGCGGCGGCGAGGAGGGTGACGCTGAGCGGAATGACGCGCATGTGTGTGGGTCCCTGTCGAGGTCGTGACGGTGTATCCAGCATCATCACGCGTGGCGCGGGCATCCCGTCACGCGCCCCTCCGGATCGCGGGCAGGAGCCCGGCCATGGATCAGAAACCGAGCCTTTGAAGTACCAGGCTCTCAAAAACCGACAGCCACACGGACCGAGAACCTTCACGAACCGACAGTGCGCCGAAACCGGGCCCTTCGCGAACCGGCCCGGCCCCCTGCCGGCCGAACCGGCCCTGCCCCGGCCGAACCGGCCCGGTCCCTTGCTGACCGAACCGGCCGTCAAGAACCGAGGTTCGCCGTCGGCAGTCCCTCCGGGAGCTTGCCGCCCTCCGCCTTGGTGTAGGTCTCCGTGCCGAGCTTGCCGGACCAGGTCACCTTCAGGCTGTCCCCGGCCACCGAGTCGACCATCCCGGTCTCGCGGTCGCTGCTGCCGTCGGTGCAGGTCAGGTGGATCATCTGCATGCCCGACTCCTCACCGGCGGTACCGCTGCACACGGACCCGCCGGTCGTGAAGAGACCGGCCTGCTTGCCGTTGACCACCAGGGCCACGGCCTTGCCGCCGTTCGTGGTGAGCCAACTGCCCTGCAAGGTGCCGGCCGAGGCCGTGGCGCCGGCGGTGGCCGACGCGGACCCCGTGGCCGCGGACGTGCTCGACCGCGGCGTGGTGTCGTCCGCGGAGTCACCGCCGCCGCACGCGGTCAGCGTGAGCGCGCCCGTCAGCCCCGCGGCCGTCGCCGCGATCCGCACCGTCCTAGTCGCCCAAGTCACTGGAAGCTCCCAAGCTGTAGCCGGTCTGCCGAACGACCGCAGCAAGCTATCAGGACCTACCAGGAAGACTTCCGTACGCCGGGCAGGTGTCCGCGGTGCGCCTGCTCCCGCAGGTTCACCCGGGACAGCCCGAAGGTCCGGAGGTAGCCGCGCGGGCGGCCGTCCACCTGATCACGGTTGCGCACGCGGGTGGCGCTGGCGTCGCGCGGCTGGCCGCGCAGCTCCCGCTGGGCGGCCAGCCGCTCCTCCTCGGTGCTGGACGGCCGCCGGACGATCTCCTTCAGTTCGGCTCGGCGGGCGGCGTACCGGGCGACGGTCCGCCGCCGCTCCTCGTTCTTCGCGATCTTGCTTTTCTTCGCCATATCGGTGCTCCGTCCCCCTCAGACCTTCACTCCGCGCGCGCGGATGCGCGCCACCGCCGCCTCGACGCCGATCACGTCGACGGTCCTGATCGCCTTCGTGCTCAGCCGCAGCCGTACGTACCGGCCCTCGCTCGGCAGCCAGTAGCGCTTGGTCTGGATGTTCGGGTCGAAGCGGCGGGACGTGCGCCGGTGGGAGTGGGAGATGCGGTTGCCGAAGCCGGGTCGTGTGCCGGTCAGCATGCAGTGCGCGGACATGGGTGACGTACCTCTCCTCGTCGCCAACTGTTAATGGAAGTCATTTTCAGTAAGATAGCAGCATGGCTCGCAACGAACTCCGTCCGGTCATCAGACTCCGTTCCACGGCCGGGACCGGCTATACCTACGTGACCCGCAAGAACCGCCGCAACGACCCCGACCGCATGACCCTGCGCAAGTACGACCCGGTCCTCGGCCGGCACACCGACTTCCGTGAGGAGCGCTGACCGCCATGCGCAAAGGAATCCATCCGGCCTACGGTCCCGTGGTCTTCCGGGACCGGGCCGCGAACCACGCCTTCCTCACCAGGTCGACGATGACCAGCGAGAAGACCGTCGAATGGGCGGACGGCAACACCTACCCCGTCGTGGACGTCGAGATCTCGGACGTCAGCCACCCCTTCTACACCGGCACCGCGCGCGTCCTGGACACGGCGGGACGCGTCGAGCGCTTCGAGCGGCGGTACGGGGACCGGCGGCAGAACGGGAAGCGGGGCGGCGCGTGAGCCTCCCGGTGGCGATCGTCGCGGGGCTGCACGCCGACGCCCGCAGGGCGACCGTGGCCCGCCTCCTCGCCGACGTGCCCGGCAGCGTCGTACTCCACCACGACCTGGAGACGGCCGCGGCCGGCACGGTGGTGCGGTCGGTCCGGGACGCCGGCGGGCTGCTGGACGTCGGTGAGGCGCCCCTCGTCAACGACTGCGCGTGCTGCGCGCTGCGCGAGGACCTGGTGCCCGAACTGCGCCGGCTCGCCCAGGACGGGCGCACCCGGCTCGCGGTCGTCGAACTGTGGGACTCCGTCGAGCCCAAGGCGATGGCGGAGGTGGTCACGGCGGGCGGGTTCACCGTCACCGGCGTGATCACCGCCGTCGACCCGGCGCTCGTGCTGCCGTACCTCGGCAACGGCGACGACCTCGCCGAACGCGCTCTCGCGGCGGCGGCCGACGACCAGCGCACGGTCGCCGACACCTTCGCCCGCCAACTGGAGTACGCCCCCGTGCTCGCCGTGGCCGATTCTCCCGAGGCCGACGACGAGGACCGCGAGCTGCTGTCCCAGCTCCATCCGACGGCCCGCCGGATCCCGATCCCGGACAACCGGCCGCGGCACGAGGCCGAAGGACCGCCGGAGACGGACACAGCGGACGCGGCAGACGCGGCAGAGGTGGCAGAGGTGGCAGAGGCGGCAGACGCGGCGGACGCGACGGATGCGGCGAACGAAGCCGACGCCGCGAACGCGCCAAGCACGCCAAGCGCGCCGAACGCGCCGCGCACGTCAGGCATCTCGGAGAGGCCCGCCGACACCCATCCCCTCTCGGCGCTCGCGCGCGCCGCCCTCGCCGGATTCGACGTGGAGGCCGCGGCGGCGGCCCAGCACCCGGCCTGCGCCCGGCTGCCCGCGGAGGCCGACGCGCACGGGGTCGCCACCTTCGTCTGGCGGCGGCTCCGGCCGTTCCATCCGGAGCGGCTGTACGCGGCACTGGAGGACGTGACCTGCGCCGCCGCCCGCAGCCGGGGGCGGTTCTGGCTCGCCGACCGGCCCGACACGCTGCTGCACTGGGACGCGGCCGGCGGCGCCCTGTGCGTGGAGGGCGCGGGGCCGTGGCTGGCCGCGCTGCCCGACGCCGCCTGGGACCTGATCCCGCCGGTGCGGCGGGCCGCCGCCGCGCTGGACTGGCACCCGGAGCACGGTGACCGCTGCCAGCACCTCGTCTTCACCTCGCCCGGCCTCGACCGCGACGGACTGGCGCGGTTGCTGGAGTCCTGCCTGCTGACCGACGCCGAGTACGCCGCCGGGCGCGAGGCGTGGAAGCTGCTCCCGTCCGCCTTCGACACCTTCCTGGAGGTCTGACCGCCATGCGGCGAAAGAGTGTGCACAAGCCCGCCGGGAAACGGGCCAACCCGCTGGAGCGGGCCGGGGTCGAGTACATCGACTACAAGGACACCGACCTGCTGCGGAAGTTCCTCTCCGACCGCGGCAAGATCCGCAGCCGCCGGGTCACGCACGTCACCGCGCAGCAGCAGCGGCTCCTGGCCCGCGCGATCAAGAACGCCCGGGAGATGGCCCTGCTGCCGTACTCCGGATCCAGCCGCTGAGTGCACCCCGCCGGCCGTGACACGGGCTGTGACACCCCCCACATAATCAGGTAGGGGATTCCCTACGATTGGCGCGTAGGGAATCCCCTACCTATTGTCGGGCGCATGAACATCACACACGCCTCCTTCGTCACACTCCCCGTCACTGACCAGGACCGGGCCCTGCGCTTCTACACGGACGTGCTCGGCTTCCGGGTCACCGCCGACCTGGACATGCCCCAGGGCCGCTGGCTCCAGGTCGCCCCCGAGGGCGCCCAGACCGTCTTCACGCTCTCCGGGCCGGGCATGGGCGGTTTCGAGCCCGGTTCGACCCGGGGGATCATGTTGGTGACGACCGATGTCGACGCCGACTGTGCGCGGCTCGCCGAGGCGGGCACCGACGTGCAAGGCCCGGACGAACTTCCCTGGGGCCGGATGGCCTCCTTCCGGGACCCGGACGGCAACGGCCTGATGCTGCTCACCGAGGCTCAGTCCTAGGCGGGACGGGACAGGAGGGAACGCATGACGACGACCGGGGTCCGCGAGGACACCGAGGACCGCGTCTTCGCCGCGCTCGCCAACGCCACCCGGCGCGAGGTGCTGCGCCTGCTGCGCGACGGCGGACCCCAGCCCGTCCAGGCCCTGGCCGACCACTTTGCCATGCGGCGCCCCAGCCTCTCGGAACACCTCAAGGTGCTCCGGGAGGCCGGCCTGGTCTCCGAGGAGCGCTCCGGCCGGCAGCGCATCTACCGCCTGGAGGCGGCACCGCTCGCCGAGTTGCAGGACTGGCTCCACCCGTACGAGCGGTTCTGGCGCGACCGCCTGAAGGGGCTCGGCGAACTGCTCGACCGCCTGCCCGACGAGGGCCGCCCATGAGTGCGCCCGCCCCGGACGGCGACGCCGACGACCTCACCACCGTCCGCGTCGACCAGTTCCTCCCGCACCCGCCCGCCAAGGTCTGGCGGGCCCTCACCGAGCCCGGTCTGCTCGTGCAGTGGCAGATGCCCGGCTCGGAGGACTTCCGCCTCGAAGTCGGCCACCGGTACCGGATGACGTCCGTCCCGCGCCCCAATTCCCGCTTCTCCGGCGTCGTCGACGTGCAGGTTCTCGCCTACGACGTCGAGCGGATGCTGTCCGTCCGGTGGACCGACGCCGACCCCGCCGATCCCGCGGACTGGACCATCACGTGGACACTGGAACAGGAAGGGCGCGGCACGCGTCTGTTCCTAGTGCACGAGGGGTTCGATCCGGACGACCCGGCGCAGATGATGGCGCGGAAGATCATGGGCGGGGGCTGGCGCACGCATGTCATGCGGAGTCTGGGGCACACGCTTCAAGGACTTCGGTAAAGGGGGCGTCAAAGCTGTAACCGGAAGGGCACCTTCCGTGCACGTGCATCTGCCCATGCATCTGCACATGATCGGGGTTATGATCCCGGTCAGTTGACCACTGCATCAATGGCCACACCAGCCAGTGCACCAGCGGGGAGCAACTTGTGAACCTCGACGTTGACGGCGTGTACGGGGGGTACGACGTGTACAACGGCATGGCTGCCACGCAGCTGGACGGAGTGGCCTGGCAGAAGAGCAGGTACAGCAACTCGCAGGGCTCCTGCGTGGAGTTCGCCCGGCTGCCCGGCGGGGACGTGGCGGTGCGCAACTCGCGCTTCCCCGACGGTCCCGCGCTCGTCTACACGCGCGCGGAGATCGAGGCGATGCTGCTCGGGGTCAAGGACGGCGAGTTCGACCATCTGATAGCGAGCTGACGCGGGCGTCCTGCGCGGGCGTCGTTCAGGGCAAGGGCAAGGGCCGCGCCGGTCGGGGGAATGCGCGTGGACGACCGACCCCGGACGGCGCCGGTCGCGTCAATCGTCCTGCGGGAGCCGGAACATCGCCCAGACGACCTTGCCGCTGAGGGTGCCCGCGAGCGGGTGCCAGCCCCAGCTGTCGCTGAAGGACTCGACGAGGAACAGGCCGCGCCCCGACTCGGCCACGTGGTCCTCGGAGGTGCGCGCGACCGGGGTCTCGTGGCTGGGGTCGCGCACCGCGCACACCAGCCGTTCGGTCCAGCGCATCAGGTGCAGCCGCACCGCCGCGGACGGGTCGGTGCCGGGGTCGCCGGGCAGCGCGTGCCGCAGGGCGTTGGTGACGAGTTCCGAGACGACCAGGCATATGTCGTCGAAACGGTCGCCGACGTCCCACTGGTCGAGGGTGCCACGGGTGAACCTGCGGGCTTCGCGGACGGCTTCGTACCGGGGCGGCAGGGCGCAGGAGGCGGCGCTGGCCACGGCCGCGGGATCCAGTGGAGGAAGGCCCTGCCGTAGCGGCTTGAGCATGGTCGATCCATTCGTCCCCATGCGAGGCACTCCCCGGAATTCGCGGTCGTTGCGATGCAGCGGTGGCGCGGGACCATGGTTTCGGATGCGCAGGGCAGATGCAAGGGCAGATGCACGTGCACGCGACCGAAATGGACCCTCACGTACTACTTGTTGGCCATTTTTTCCGCCAACCTGTCGTACGTTGGCTCACCTGACCCTTGCGCCATCCTGCGGGGAAACTTTGACCTCCTTTCCATTTCCGTAACCGGTCGAGTACAGCTCGAAGTGTTTTAGTGGCAGACTTCGGGGCTTGAAGACGGTTGGGGAGGCTGGCGAACGTGAGCGCGGGAGAGCCCGGATCGGTGGTGCGACGCATGCTGCTCGGCTCGCAACTCAGGCGACTGCGCGAGTCCCGCGGCATCACACGTGAGGCCGCGGGGTACTCGATCCGCGCCTCGGAGTCGAAGATCAGCCGCATGGAGCTGGGCCGGGTGAGCTTCAAGACACGGGATGTGGAAGACCTGTTGACGCTGTACGGCATCACTGACGAGGCGGAGCGCGAGTCGCTGCTCTCCCTGGCCAGGGAGGCGAACGTGGCCGGCTGGTGGCACAGCTACTCCGACGTGCTGCCCAACTGGTTCCCCACCTACGTGGGCCTGGAGGGCGCGGCATCCCTCATCCGGGTGTACGAGGTGCAGTTCGTGCACGGGCTGCTCCAGACCGAGGAGTACGCACGGGCGGTCGTGCAGCGCGGTATGAAGGGGGCGAGCGTCGCCGACGTGGAGCGGCGCGTCGCGCTGCGCCTGGAGCGGCAGAAGTACCTCGTCTCCGAGAACGCGCCCGACCTCCACATCGTCCTGGACGAGGCCGCCCTGCGCCGCCCGTACGGCGACCGGAAGGTGATGCGCGGCCAGCTCCAGCACCTGATCGAGATCTCCGAGCGGCCCAACGTGCGGCTCCAGATCGTGCCGTTCAGCCTCGGCGGGCACTCCGGTGAGAGCGGCGCCTTCACCATCCTCAGCTTCCCCGAGTCCGATCTGTCCGATGTGGTCTATCTGGAGCAGCTCACCAGCGCGCTCTATCTGGACAAGCGCGAGGACGTCACCCAGTACGAGCACGCGCTCAAGGAGTTGCAGCAGGACTGCCCGGGTCCGGACGAGAGCCGTGATCTGCTGCGGGGGCTGCTTCAACTGTCATGATTCCGCCCCGTCCGCCCGCGCGGCATCCGGCCTCCGCGGGGATTCCTGTCCCCAGGCGCCACCCCAACTCACCATGAACACAAGTACGATGACGGGTGATCAGTGTCATCCGACCGTGAACGTGAACAGACCGTGAAGTTGATTGGGTGTCTGACCGGCTGCTCCGGCAGCGAGGGGATCGAGGGATCACATGTCGTCCTACTTCACCGACCTGGCCCAGCAGTACATCGACGGTGAGTGGCGTCCGGGCACCGGTGCCTGGGACGTCATCGACCTCGATCCGTACGACGACACGAAGCTGGCCTCGATCACCGTGGCCACCGTCGACGAGGTCGACCAGGCGTACCGGGCCGCGGCGCGGGTCCAGAAGCAGTGGGCCGAGACCAATCCGTACACCCGGCGCGGGGTCTTCGAGCGGGCGCTCAGGCTGATCGAGGACCGTGAGCAGGAGATCGCCGACCTGATCATCGCGGAGCTGGGCGGCACGCGGGTGAAGGCGGGCTTCGAACTGCACCTCGCCAAGGAGTTCCTGCGCGAGGCGGTCCATCTGGCGTTGAGCTCCGAGGGCCGGATCCTGCCCTCGCCGGGCGACGGCAAGGAGAACCGCCTGTACCGGGTCCCGGTGGGCGTGGTGGGCGTGATCAGCCCGTTCAACTTCCCGTTCCTGCTGTCGCTCAAATCGGTGGCCCCGGCGCTCGCCCTGGGCAACGGCGTGGTGCTCAAGCCGCACCAGAACACGCCGATCGCCGGCGGCACCCTGCTCGCGAGGATCTTCGAGGACGCGGGGCTGCCGGGCGGTCTGTTCAACGTCGTCATCACCGACATAGCGGAGATAGGCGACGCCTTCATCGAGCACCCGGTCCCGAAGGTCATCTCCTTCACCGGTTCCGACAAGGTCGGCCGGCACGTCGCCTCCGTCTGCGCCGCGAACTTCAAGCGCTCGGTGCTCGAACTGGGCGGCAACAGCGCGCTGGTGGTCCTGGACGACGCCGACCTCGACTACGCGGTCGACGCGGCGGTCTTCAGCCGGTTCGTCCACCAGGGCCAGGTCTGCATGGCCGCGAACCGGGTCCTCGTGGACCGCTCCGTCGCCGACGAGTTCACCGAGAAGTTCGTCGCCAAGGTCCGGACGCTCAAGGTCGGCGACCCGCGTGACCCGCAGACCGTCATCGGCCCGGTGATCAACTCCACCCAGGCGACCGCCATGTCCGGCGCCGTCGAGCAGGCGCTCGCCGAGGGCGCCACGGCCCTGGTGCGCGGCACAGTCACCGGCAACCTGGTCGAGCCCAGCGTGCTCACCGGCGTCCCCGCCGACTCGGCCCTGCTCCAGCAGGAGATCTTCGGCCCGGTCGTCTTTCTCGTGCCCTTCGACGGCGAGGAGGAGGCGGTCCGGATCGTCAACGACACCCCGTACGGCCTCAGCGGCGCCGTCCACACCGGCGACATCGAGCGCGGAGTGGCGTTCGCCAAGCGGATCGACACCGGCATGTTCCACGTGAACGACGGCACCGTGCACGACGAGCCGATCGTGCCCTTCGGCGGCGAGAAGCACTCGGGCCTCGGCCGGCTGAACGGCGAGACGACGGCGGACGCCTTCACCACCCTGAAGTGGATCTCGGTGCAGCACGGCAGGAGCCGGTTCCCGTTCTGAGTCCGTGACCCCGCGACTGCTCCAGATGCCTTCCAATTTCCAAGCGTGCCCGTTCGCGTCGGGGCGGGCATGTACTCCGCTCGGAAAGCGGAAGGATGGGTGTTATCGGCCGCGTGGGCGAGACTGCTGACCTGCTCCGCCCGGTGAGTATCCGTTGTATCCGTTGTTTTGTTGCGGGGGTGGAGTCCTTGTCCCTCGCCGTTGGTTATAGGGATTCTGTTCCGCCAGTAGTTGTGCCGGAAGTCCTGAGGGTATGCGCCGGGTGGTCAATTGGGCTGTGTTCGCGTCCCGATAATCCAAAGCAGTTCTCACGTATTCGTAGAATGTGGTCCCGTAAGCTATCCACACGTCAGCAGCTTCACGATGCAGGTTCTTGGCGCTTTCGTAAGTGCCCCAACGCAACCGCGAGTTCTGGTCGCGATGATATGCCGTCCGGGCGTCCTGGACTGTACGTCCGGTCTCGATGAAATCTTGCAGCGTGGCCAGTGCGTAGTCCCTCGCTGCTTCCATTTCTTCATTCATGGGATGATCGCGGAAGTGTTGCCTCCAGCCGCGCTGCTCGTTGTCCCTGAAAAGCTGGTTGAGGTAGGCCAAGGCGCCTCGCTGGTGCTGGGTGTAATAGCGTGACGTCTCGTAACTGCTGGTATCGCCGAAATAGTCGACATCGCTGGGATCGCTGGGGGAAGGACTCATGTGCGCTGACTTCCTCTTTTCTGACGCCGACGGAGATCGTGGAGTGCTGGACGCGCCGCCCGAATTCGGCCCGTCAACTCCCCGTGACCCTTGCGTGGGGGACAACGTGTCGGCGAAGCGGGCCGGTTCAACTCACGGATCAGGAGTGGAAGTCGGCGTTCATGCCCACCACCGGACCCGAACCGCAGGATCATTTTCGGAAGAGAGGTGAGTGACGCCTCGGAGAATGCCGTTGACGCCGTTGGTGCCGTCGCAGTCGTCGTCGGTGGGTCCGGGCAGGCGGGCGCCGCGGCTCCGCGCGATCCGGAGTACGTCAATCAGCGCCTCGTTCATCCGAGCCAGGAGGAAGCGGAGTTGCGCGGGCGTCACGTCCTGGTCGGCGAGCATGTCGGCGGCGTGACCGAGGAGGTCACCGGCCATGCCGAGCTGCACGCTCTCGACGGCGTCGGCGACCCGGGAGAGACCGTCGGCACGGGTCGTTCCGTCCGTCGCGAGACAGCAGGGCTTGCCCTCAGGACCCGTCCAGGGCAGCAGCCGCGTCGGCCGGGTGATGCCGTCCTTCATGCCGACACCTCCACGCCGTGGATCACGCGCGGCCCGACGTCGATGCCGTGCACGGCGAGCCAGAGCGCACGCCGCCGGGCGCGCTGACGTCGTACTTCCTGGCGCTGTGCGTCGTCCTGGCGTCGCTCGGGGGCGAGGAGGCAGGGGCGAACCAGAGCGTGGTCCTCACCGCACAGCGGATGTGTCTCCTTGCGACGCGCAGGCCCGCCGCCGACAGGGGCGGTGACGGCCGGGCGGTCTTCCCTCCATCCCCTGCCCGTCGTGCTGCTCCGTCGTCGACGCCCCGTCCCGGGCAGAAAGAGGCGAAGCAGCGGTTCCAGGAGACGGCGGGCGATACGGTGACTCACGTCGTCAACTTCCTTTGTTCATTGGCGGCCATGCCCCCGGACCGGTCGCTCGGTCGCGGGGGTTTCGCTATGTGTAGCGATGCGGTTACAGCCTGGAGCTGTCGGGGCTAGGCTCGCCAGAGGGAAGCGTGTGACAGAGCATTTGTCACAAGGGAGTTGATCCGATGGGCGCCATCTACGGGGACTGGCTCAAACAACAGCGCGAGTCGGCGGGCCTGACCCAGCAGCAACTGGCCGACATGGCGGTGATGACCCGTTCGTACATTGCGCACATCGAGGCCGGGCGCCGGGTGCCGTCGAAGGAGGATGCGCGGCGGCTCGACAGCGTTCTGAACACGGGGGATGTGCTGAGCAGCTTTCTGCCCAAGGACGACGCGGCGGTTTCCGACTACTTCGGCGCAGCGCTGGCGCTCGAACAACAGGCGGTGATGATCAGGGAGTTCGCGTTGTCCTTCGTGCCGGGCATCCTGCAAACGAAAAGGTACGCCCGTGCGGTTCTGGGCTCGGCGTTCCCTCCGGTGGGTGAAGAGGAATGTGACAGGCGCGTTGTCACACGCCTTGAGCGCGCGAAGATCCTCGATGATCCGCTGACGCCCGTAGTCTGGGCGCTGCTGGACGAAGCGGTGCTGCGCCGTCCAGTGGGGGGCGAGGGCGTCATGGCGGAGCAGATCATGCACATCGTCCGCCTCGCCGAGACCGGCCGGATCCGAGTACACCTACTGCCGTTCGGTGTGGGCATTCATCCCATGATGGAGAGCATGCTCACGCTGATGTGGTTCGAGGACCAGCCTTCTGTTGGGTACGCCGAGGGGCAGCGGGTGGGGAAATTGCACGACTCTCCGTCCGTGGTCAGTGAATTGCACGGCCGATACGATCTCGCGCTGAGCGACGCGCTGCCGCTGAAGGAGTCGCTGACCGTGCTCAGGACAACAGCGAAGGACTACGGAAACCATGACTGACGACCGCACCGTCTCGAACGCCGCCCTGCTGAGTGGCTGGCGCAAGTCGTCCTACAGCGGGAGTGAAGCCGGTAGCTGCCTAGAAGTCCTCGACGACCACCCCTCCGGCATACCCGTCCGCGACTCCAAGACCCCCCACGGCCCCGCCCTGCTGCTCCCGTGCTCGGCGTGGTCGTCGTTCGTCCGCGGGGTCCGGAACGGGACGCTCCGTCCCTGACCGTCGCGCGGTTCACGCCGGGCAATAACCTGGATCACATGTCAGCGATCCGTCTCCTCGTGCTGGGCGCGGTCCGCCAGCACGGGCGGGCCCACGGCTACCAGGTGCGCAACGACCTGGAGTACTGGGGCGCGCACGAGTGGTCCAACGCCAAGCCCGGCTCGATCTATCACGCCCTGAAGCAGATGGCCAAGCAGGGGCTGCTACTCGCGCACGAGATCGCGCCGTCCACGGCCGGCGGGCCGCCGCGCACCGAGTACGAGATCACCGAGGCGGGCACCGAGGAGTACTTCTCGCTGCTGCGGACCTACCTCACGGCCTACGACCAGCGGCCGGACGTGCTCACCGCGGCCCTGGGTTTCATGGTCGACCTCCGTCGCGAGGAGGCCCTCGACCTGCTGGAGGAGCGGGTGCGGGCCATCGAGGCGTGGCGCAGGACCGTCGTCGAGCACTACACGCCCGAGGACGGTCCGGGCCAGTTCGGCCACATCGGCGAGATCATGAACCTCTGGGTGCACACCGCCGACACGGGCGCCGAGTGGACCCGCGGGCTGATCGAGCGGGTCCAGGGCGGGGCCTACACGTTCGCCGGGGAGGGCGAGCCGTTCGTGGGCGTCCTCGTCGACGGGCAGGAGAACCCGTACGCCACGACCGAGCGGCATCCGGAAGACGCACGCTGAGGCACGCACCCGGGACCGCCTCGACCGGCGGGGCGGGTGCTCCGCGGACGCAGCCGCCGCAGTAATCAAGTTTGACCAATCGCCACCCCGTGGCTAGCCTCTCGAAGCATTAGTCAAGTTTGACTAGTCGGATGGGGAGGATGAACAGTGGGGTTGGGTGGAACAGCGGCCGACGCGGCTGTCACCGTCGAAGGCGCATACAAGAAATACGGGGCCAGGAACGCACTGGACGGACTCGATCTCGTCGTCGGCCGCGGCACGGTGCACGGCGTGCTCGGCCCCAACGGGGCGGGCAAGACGACCCTCGTCCGGGTCCTGTCCACCCTGTTGCGGCCGGACGCCGGACGCGTCGAGGTGGCCGGGTACGACGTGCGGACCCAGGCGCAGGAGGTCCGGCACCGCATCGGCCTGCTCGGGCAGCACGCGGCGCTCGACGAGGAGTTGGGCGGACACCAGAACCTGGAGATGTTCGGCCGCCTCCACCACCTCGGTGCCCGGCACGCGCGCGTACGGGCCGGCGAACTCCTGGAGCGCTTCGGACTCGCCGACACCGGGCGCAAGGCCGTCAAGCGGTACAGCGGCGGAATGCGGCGCCGCCTCGACCTCGCCGCGTCGCTGATCGTCGACCCGGAGGTACTTTTCCTGGACGAGCCGACCACCGGACTCGACCCCCGCGGCCGGGCCGAGGTCTGGGCCGCGGTGCGGTCCCTGACCGGCGGCGGCACCACGGTCCTGCTCACCACCCAGTACCTGGAGGAGGCCGACCAGCTCGCCGACCGGATCTCGGTCGTCGACCACGGCCGGGTCGTCGCCGACGGCACCGCCGACGAACTCAAGGCGCTGACCGGCGGTGACCGGATCGACGTCGTGCTGCGCGACGCGGGCCAACTGGACGCCGCGCTGGCCCTGTTGCCGCCGCGGGGCGCCGACGCCACCGTGGACGAGGACCGCCGGCTGCTCAGCGTCCAGGTCACCGACCGGATGGCCGCGCTCTCCGGGGTTGTACGGGCCCTGGAGACCTCCGGCATCGAGGCGGCGGACATCGCGCTGCGCCGGCCGACCCTGGACGAGGTGTTCCTGCACCTGACGGGGCGCGAGAACCGTACGGACCGGACGAAGGAGACAGCGTGAGCAGCCACGCCCTGGCCGACTCCTGGACCATGACCCGCCGCGAACTCGCCCACTGGGCACGGCAACCCGGACAGCTGGTCGTCGCCCTGCTCTTTCCGGTGATGCTGCTGCTCATGTTCGGCTATCTGGTCGGCGGCGGCCGAGGCGTACGCGGCGACTACGTCGACTATCTGGTGCCCGGCATGCTCGCGCTCACCATGGCCTTCGGCCTGGAGGGCACGATGCTCGCCGTCACCCAGGACCTCAACAAGGGGGTCATCGACCGCTTCCGCGCCCTGCCGATGGTCAACGGAGCGGTGCTGGTGGGCCGTTCGGCCGCCGACATGCTCCAGTCGGCGGCCGGCCTCGTGCTGATGGCCGCGGTGGCGTACGCGCTGGGCTGGCGGCCGCACGGCGGGCCGGGGGCTCTGCTCGCGGCCCTCGGCCTGCTGCTCCTGTTCCGTTTCGCGATGCTGTGGATCGGCATCCACCTGGCCCTGGTCGCCGGCACGCCGGAACTGGTGCAGGCCGTGCAGATCCTCGTCTGGCCGGTCGGCTTTCTCTCCAACGCCTTCGCCACCCCGGAGGCCATGCCCGGCTGGCTGGGCACGGCCGTCCAGTGGAACCCGCTGTCCCACACGGCCACCGCCGTACGGGAACTCCTCGGCGGCCCGGCCGGCGAACCCGGCCACGCCCTGCCCGCGGTGCTCTGGCCGCTCGCCCTGCTCGCGGTGTTCCTCCCCCTGGCGATCCACAGATTCACCCGCCTCAGCCACTGAGCCCCCACCAGACGCCCCTATAGGGGCGCGGGGAACTGCGCGACCAGCCGCGACGTACCCGCAGATGACCGACGTCGGCACGCGCCCCGCCCCCGACCACCTAGCCCCCTCATCGGCACGCTCCGGATTCCGGCGGGGCAGACGCCCCTATAGGGGCGCGGGGAACTGCGCGACCAGCCGCGACGTACCCGCAGATGACCGACGACGTAATGCGGCTCTCCCCAGCGGAGCGCCACCGTGGGGAACTGCGCCACCGACCACGACGTACCCGCAGAGAACCGACGACGTAACACGGCCCTCCCCAGCGGAGCGCTCCGCTCAGTGATGGAAACCGGTAGCCGCCGCCTTGTCCCGCGTCAGCGGACGCGGCTGCCGGCGCAGTTCCGGCAGAAGGCGGCCCAGCTCCTCGACGAACAGATCGGCGAGGTCGGTGGAGAACCCGTTGCGGCACACGACCCGCAGGACGGACAGGTCCTCCCGGTGCGGCGGGAAGGTGTAGGCGGGCACCAGCCAGCCACCCTCGCGCAGCCGCCGGGAGACGTCGAAGACGTCGAACGACGTCACGTCGGGGGCCGTGGTGAAGGCGAACACCGGCAACTCGTCGCCCCGGGTCAGCAGCCGGAAGTCACCGAACGCCTCGATCCGTTCGGCGAGCGCGCGCGCCACGTCCCGGGTGGACTGCTGCACCGCCTGGTAGCCCTCGCGGCCCAGCCGCAGGAACGTGTAGTACTGCGCGACCACCTGCGCACCGGGCCGGGAGAAGTTCAGCGCGAAGGTCGGCATGTCGCCGCCGAGGTAGTTGACCCGGAAGACCAGTTCCCCGGGCAGCGCCTCCTGGTCCCGCCACAGCGCCCAGCCGACACCGGGGTAGACCAGGCCGTACTTGTGCCCCGAGGTGTTGATCGAGGCCACCCGCGGCAGACGGAAGTCCCACACCAGGTCCTCGTCGAGGAACGGCGCGACCATGGCGCCGGACGCGCCGTCCACGTGCACCGGCACGTCCAGGCCGGTCCGTTCCTGGAGGGCGTCCAGGGCCGCGCACAGGTCGGCGATCGGCTCGTACGACCCGTCGAAGGTGGAGCCGAGGATCCCGACGACCCCGATGGTGTTCTCGTCGCACAGCTCGGCCGCCGCCTGCGGGTCGAGGTGGAACCGTTCGCCCTCCATCGGCACCTGGCGGGCCTCGACCTCCCAGAAGGTGCAGAACTTCTCCCAGCAGACCTGGACGCTCACCCCCATGACGAGATTGGGGCGTACCCCGCTGGACGGGTAGCGGTCGGTGTTGCGCTGCATCCACCGCCGCTTGAGCGCCATGCCCGCCAGCATGCACGCCTCGCTGGAGCCGGTCGTCGAACAGCCCACGGCGGACGACGGGTCCGGCGCGTTCCACAGGTCGGCGAGCATCGCCACGCAGCGCCGCTCCAACTCGGCCGTGCGCGGGTACTCGTCCTTGTCGATCATGTTCTTGTCCTGGCACTCGGACATCAGGACACCGGCCTGCGGCTCCATCCAGGTGGTGACGAAGGTGGCCAGGTTGAGCCGGGAGTTGCCGTCCAGCATCAGTTCGTCGTGCACCAGCTGGTACGCCGTCGACGGAGCCAGCGGTTCGTTCGGCAGCCGGTTGGTGGGCGGGGCCTGGGTCATGCCGCCGACCGGATTGGCCTCCCCGAAGAACGGGTTGACGGACAGCCGCCGGTGTTCGTGTTTCTGCGGACCTTTGTGCAGTGCCATGGAGGTGTGCCTTCCTGGAGGGTCGGTGCGGGCTCACGATAGACGGACGTAAGTTAAATAAATGGACATAAGTGGGTGAATGCCCTGAGGGGGCGCGCTTGCACCTCACGTCACGTGAGGCGGCACCGTGGAGCGCGTACCGAGAGAAGGAGCGGAAGTGAGCTACTCCGTGGGACAGGTCGCCGGATTCGCCGGAGTCACCGTGCGCGCCCTGCACCACTACGACGAGATCGGCCTGCTGGTGCCGGGTGGACGCAGCCACGCGGGCCACCGGCGCTACAGCGACGCCGACCTCGACCGGTTGCAGCAGATCCTGTTCTACCGGGAGCTCGGCTTTCCGCTCGACGAGGTCGCGGTGCTGCTCGACGACCCGGACGCGGACCCGCGCGCGCACCTGCGCCGCCAGCACGAGTTGCTGACCGCCCGGATCGAGAAGTTGCAGCGGATGGCCGAGGCCGTGGAGCACGCCATGGAGGCACGCAGGATGGGCATCAACCTCACACCACAGGAGCGGTTCGAGGTCTTCGGGGACAAGGATCCCGAGCAGTACGCGGAGGAGGCGGAGACACGGTGGGGCGGCACGGAGGCGTACGCCGAGTCACAGCGCCGCGCCGCCCGCTACACCAAGGAGGACTGGAAGCGGCTCCAGGCCGAGGTCGACGACTGGAGCGAGCGGTACGCGGCGCTGGTGGACGCGGGCGCCGACCCGGCCGGTGAGCCGGCCATGGACATGGCCGAGGCGCACCGGCGGCACATCTCCACGTGGTTCTACGAGTGCCCCCACGCCGTGCACCGCTGCCTCGGCGAGATGTACGTGGCCGACGAACGCTTCAAGTCCTTCTACGACTCGATGCGGCCGGGCCTGGCCGAGCACCTGCGGGCCGCGATCGACGCGAACGCGGCCCGCCACGGCACAGCCGCCGACTAGGCGCTCAGGCCCTGTCGAGGATCACCGCCGTCCCGTACGCGCAGACCTCGGTCCCCGCGTCGGCCGCCTCGGTCACATCGAACCGGAAGGCCAGGACGGCGTTGGCGCCACGCGCGCGCGCCTGCTCGACGAGCCGTTCCATGGCCTGGGTGCGGGTCTGCACGAGCGTTTTGGTGAGTCCCTTCAGTTCACCGCCGATCATCGACTTCAGACCGGCGCCGATCTGACTGCCCAGGTGCCGGGAGCGCACGGTCAGCCCGAAGACCTCACCGATGACCTCGCGCACCCGGTACCCGGGAACGTCGTTCGTCGTGACGACCAGCACATCGGGCTGGGGTCCCTGGCCACCGCCGTATTCATCGATACTCATGGTCCACAGCCTTACTCATGGTCCACAGCTTTGTCCCAGCCGGCCCACAGTGCATCCTGGACCCACCGGTGGAACCTGGGGCGTGCACATCGCGTTGATAGCGTTGTGCGCTCGTACCTGGACGCCACCGCCATCCTCACTCCTCAGGAGCCCGGAACCGTGATGCCGCTTGCCCTCGGCCCGAGCTGGCTGGACCCCAATTACCTCCTGGACACCTACAGCGTCTGGGGTCTGCTGCTCGTCGTCTTCGCCGAGTCCGGACTGCTCATCGGCTTCTTCCTGCCCGGTGACTCGCTGCTGTTCACGGCCGGGCTGCTGATCACCTCGGGCCAGCTGGACTTCCCGTTGTGGGGCGCCATCGCCCTCATCTGCGTCGCCGCGATCCTCGGTGACCAGGCGGGCTACATGTTCGGCAAGAAGGTCGGCCCGAGCCTCTTCAACCGCCCCGACTCCCGTCTCTTCAAACAGGAGAACGTCGCCAAAGCGCACGAGTTCTTCGAGAAGTACGGCCCGAAGTCCCTGATCCTGGCCCGCTTCGTGCCCGTCGTGCGCACGTTCACGCCGATCATCGCGGGCGTCAGCGGTATGAAGTACCGCTCGTTCCTGACCTTCAACGTCATCGGCGGCGTCCTGTGGGGCGCGGGCGTGACCCTGCTCGGGTCCTGGCTCGGCAAGATCGAGTTCGTCAACAAGAACATCGAGGCGATCCTGATCCTGATCGTCCTCGTCTCGGTGGTTCCGCTCATCATCGAGTACCTGCGCGCCCGTGCGAAGAGCAAGAAGAACCTGCCCGCCGAGCAGACCGCCGCGCAGCCCTTCCAGCAGCAGCCCCCGGCCGGGGACGACGCCACGACCCAGCTGCGCCGCATCGAGCCGGCCTACGGTCAGCAGCCTCAGCAGCCCTACGGCCAGCAGCCCCAGCAGCCCTACGGTCAGCAGCCTCAGCAGCCCTATGGTCAGCAGCCCCAGCCGCAGTCCCACCCCCAGCAGCCCCAGCCGCAGTCCCACCCCCAGCAGCCCCAGCCGCAGTCCCACCCCCAGCAGCCGCAGCCGCAGCAGCCCCAGGACCCGTACGGCGGCTGGAACCAGGGCCAGGACGGCCGGGGTTACGACAACCAGGGGTACGACCACCAGGGGTACGGCGGTCAGGGCTACGGCGGTCAGGGGTACGACCACCAGGGCCACGGCGGCCAGGGGTACGGCGAACAGGGTCACGACAACGGGGGATACGGCGGCCGGCAGTACCCGTACGACTCCCGCCAGGGCGACCACCGCCCCTGAGCGACGCAGCGGCCGGCAACGCAACGGTCGGCTACGCAAAGGCCGGCGACGCAACGGCCCCTCGGCGCAAGCGGGTCAGAAACCCCTGGTCCGCTTGGCCGCCCGCCGCTTCCGGGCGGAACCGACCCGGAGGAACAACCGCGAGATCTCCGACCCGAGGTTGACCCCGATCGCGATGGCCATGGCGAGGGACACGGCCTTCGCCAGCGACACCAGCCCCTTGTCGATCTCGTTCTGCGCGATGGACAGCAGCCCGAAGTAGGTGGCCGAGCCCGGCAGCAGCGGCCCGATCGCGGCCGTCGTGTACGGCAGCGCGGACGCGAACCGGTAGCGCGACAGCAACTGTCCGAAGAGGCCCACCAGACCCGCCGCCACCGCCGTGGAGGCGACCGGTGAGATGCCGCCGACGTCGTGCATGGCGCCGTACACCGCCCAGGCGACGCCCCCGTTGAGGGTGACGGCCAGCACGGTGGATCGTTCCTGCTGGAGCAGCACGGCGAAGGTCAGCGACAGCAGCATCGACGCGGCGATCTGGAGCAGCGGCCGGCCCTCGATGTTCACCGCCGCCTCGGGGTTGAGCCGACCGCCCAGCTTCACCCCGAAATACAGGATCGTCAGCACCCCGATGACGATGCCGGTGAAGAAGTACATGACCTCCAGCAGGCGCGCGGACGCGGTGATGTAGAAGCCGGTCAGACCGTCCTGCACGCCCGCCACCAGCGCCCGCCCCGGCAGCAGCGCGAACAGTCCACCGGTGATCACGGCCGACGCCCGTACGTCGGCGTGCGCCAGGGTGAGCGCCACCCCGATCGCGGCCGGTGGCATAGCGGCCACCGTGAACTGGTAGAACTCCGGCAGCCCGCGCCCCGCGCACAGCCAGGCGAGCCGGTCGCCGAGCATCGCGCCCAGCGCGGCGGCGAAGAACACGATCAGATCGCCGCCGACCAGGACCGAGGCGGCACCGGCCAGCAGCCCGCTCGCCGCGGTCAGCGCCCAGCCGGGGTACGGGTGCCGGTTGCGGCGGATCTCCGCGAGCCGCCCGTACGCCTCCTCCAGGGAGATATGGGTCTCCGGGTCGGTCAGGTCGTCCACGAGCCGGAAGACGGCCGCCAGGCGCGTGTAGTCGGTGCCGCGCCTGCGGACCGTCCGCGAGGCCATCACCGGGTCCTCCACCAGCGACGGCTGGTGCGAGATCGACAGCAGGGTGAAGGTGACGCTGGGCTCGCACCGGTCGAGCCCGTAGGACCGGCAGACCGCGAACATCGCGGCCTCCACGTCCTCGGCGTTCTCACCGCCCGCCAGCAGCAGCTCGCCGATGCGCAGGGTCAGGTCGAGCACGCGCGGAACGGCCGGGCCGCCCTCCTCCGCCTTCTGCACCAGCTCCGGCGCCGGGCGGTCGGCCACCGGCATGCGCAGCATCGTGCGCATCCGGTCCTGCCAGGGCGCGTCCTTGGTCAGGCTGACGGCCGGGACACCGGTGGGCGGGGTGAACGCGGAAAGGCCGTGCTGGGGGCTGTAGCCGTTGGGCGGGGTGAAGGCCGAACCCTCCGGTTCGGCGCCCGAGGGGTGCGGCGCGTCGAGACCGTCCGGCACGGCGAACTCGGAGGTCGTGTCGGACTCACCGCAGGTCCGGGGCACCGCGAGCCCCTCGGGAACGGTGAATTCCGAGGTCAGCTCGGGGTCGTACCGCGCCTCGTCCGAGCGAGGCTTGCGGTCTGCTGCCTCCGTCACTCCTCAACGCCCCCTGAACGGCTACGTCCCCCGGACGGCGACACTCTCGGGAAGGTCCTGTCTCTCGGGAAGGTCCTGTCTCTCGGGAAGGTCCTGGAAGATTCTGGGAGACGACGCTCCCGAACGGCAACCTCCGAAGGCCCCAGTATGCGCGGGGACGCACCGACGGGCCGTACGCGTGCGCGTACGGCCCGTCCGTGGAGCAGCGGCTCAGTGACCGCCCTGCTCCTTGAAGCGCTTGTAGGACCGCTCGATCTCCGCCTCGGCGTCCGTACGGCCCACCCAGTTGGCGCCCTCGACCGACTTGCCGGGCTCCAGGTCCTTGTAGACCTCGAAGAAGTGCTGGATCTCCAGGCGGTCGAACTCGGACACGTGGTGGATGTCGCGCAGGTGCTCCACGCGCGGGTCGGTGGCCGGTACGCACAGCAGCTTGTCGTCGCCGCCCGCCTCGTCCGTCATACGGAACATGCCGATCGCGCGGCAGCGGATCAGGCAGCCCGGGAAGGTCGGCTCCTCCAGGATGACCAGCGCGTCCAGCGGGTCGCCGTCCTCGCCGAGGGTGTTCTCGACGAAGCCGTAGTCGGCCGGGTAGGCGGTCGAGGTGAAGAGACGACGGTCCAGGCGGATACGACCGGTCTCGTGGTCCACCTCGTACTTGTTCCGCGAACCCTTCGGGATCTCGATCGTGACGTCGAACTCCACCGGTGGCTCCTCCATGATCAGCACATAGTTCTGGTGGTTAAGTGTCCCTCACGCAGCTGTGTGATCGCGAAAGGGGCTGGTGGTCATGCCAGAGCTGAGGCATTGGCGTGCCGCGAGGCCGCACCTGGTGCGGATCGCGAACGCCGTACGACCGCGTCTGGCAGGGTTCGCGGCGACCGCCCGGCCACGGCTCGCGCGGCTCGTTCGGACCGTGAAACCTCGGCTCGCGCGGCTCGTTCGGACCGTGAAACCGCAGCTCGCGCGGATCCCCGGGCCCCGGACCGCGCGGACCTGGCAGTACACCGCGGGCGCCGCCACCGCCGGGCTGGCACTGGCCGCCGGGGTGGTGACGGCCGCCGGCCCCTGGGACGCCACGGGTCAGCGTACGGCCGAGCGGGACCGGGCCGCCGCCCTGGGGCGGGCAGGTGGCACAGATCACGGTGCCGACTCCGGCACCGTCGCGCAGCCCCGGCCCGCCCCGAGCGCGGCGCCCGTGCTGACGGGCCTCGGCGGCACCGCGCGGGCCGCGGACGCCGCCCGCGGCGGAAAGTCCCTCGCGGATGTCCTCGGCCCGCTGCTGGACGTCCCGGCGCTCGGCGACGCGCACGCCGCCGTGGTCGTCGACATGGCGTCCGGCGCACATCTGTACGGCACCGCCGGGGACAAACCGCTGACCCCCGCCTCCACCACGAAGATCGCCACGGCGGTCGCCGCCCTCTCCGCCCTCGGTCCCGACCACCGCCTGACCACCCGTACCGCCCTGGAGCCCGGCACCGACCGGCTCGTCCTGGTCGGCGGCGGCGACCCGACCCTCACCGCCCGCACGGAGACCGGCGGCTGGGCCAGCCTGCGCACGCTCGCCACCGACACCGCGAAGGCGCTGCGCGCCCGCGGCGTCCACAAGGTCACGCTGTCCTACGACAGCACCCTGTACGCGGGCTCGGACCTGCACCCCATCGGCGTCAACGACAACCTCGCCCGCGTCGATGCCCTGATGACCGACGAGGGCCGCACCGACGGCTCGACGAGCGGCCCGGCGCCCCGGGTGCCCGATCCCGCGGCGGCCGCGGCCCGCACCTTCGCCGGTCTCCTGGCGGACGCCGGCGTGCGGACGACCGCGCCCGCCCCCGCCAAGGCCGCGGGCCGCGCCGCCACCCTCGCCAGCGTCTCCTCACCGCCCCTTTCCGACCTGGTCGAACGCATGCTGACCAACAGCGACAACGACCTCGGCGAGGCCCTGGCCCGGCAGACCGCCGTCGCCACCGGTGTCCGCGCCGACTTCGCCGGCGGCGGGCGGGCGATCGCCGGCCAGCTGACGAAGCTGGGCCTGCCGACGGCGGGCGCCGTGTTCCACGACGGCAGCGGCCTCAACCGCGCCGACCGGCTGACGGCGGACCTGCTCACCGCCCTCCTCGCCAAGGCCGCCTCCCCGGCCCGCCCCGACCTGCGCCCGGTCCTCACCGGCCTGCCCGTGGCCGGCTTCTCCGGCACCCTCAGCGACCGCTACAAGAACGCCGCGGCGGGCCTCGTACGGGCCAAGACGGGCACCCTGACGGGCGTGAACGCACTGGCCGGAACCGTGGTCGACCGGGACGGCCGGCTGCTGGCCTTCGCTTTCCTCGCATCGAACACGACAAACCCCACCGAGGCCCAGACAGCCCTGGACACAACGGCCACAGCCCTCACGAACTGAAACCCACCGAAAACACCACGACGAGCGCCCCGATAGGGGCGCAGGGAACGGCGCGCCCGGCCACGATGCCCCCGCAGGTGACGACTGACGGCCGGACGTTCTGCCCCTACTCACGCCCGCGCCGCGCACGACGGGCGCCCCGATAGGGGCGCGGGGAACGGCGCGCCCAGCCACGACGCACCCGCAGGTGACGACCGCCCGGCCACGACGCCCCCACACAAACCCACGGCCCCCGCACAACCCCACGGCGGCCCCCGCCACCCAACCCCCCGCCACCCAGCGGAGCGCCCCCGTACGGCCTGCCCCAAGTGGTAACGCTCACGTACCGTTGACGCATGACGAGCATCGGCGGTGCCGCTTCTTCTGGGATGGTCGACTGGAATCTCGCGGTCGCGACCGCGACCCGGCTCGTACGGCCGGGCCCCGAGGTGAGCCGCGACGAGGCCCGGGCCGTCGTCGCGGAGCTGCGCCGGCACGCGAAGGCGTCGGAGGAGCACGTCCGGGGCTTCACCCGGATGGGCGGCGAGGACATCCACGACACCCCCGTCCTCGTCGTCGACCGCCCCGGCTGGATCCGGGCGAACGTCGCCGGGTTCCGGGAGATCCTGCGGCCGCTGCTCGACAAGATGCAGGAGCGGCGCGGCGGCACACCGGGCGGCGCGGTCCTCGGTGCCGTCGGCGGCAAGGTCACCGGCGTCGAACTCGGCATGCTGCTGTCCTTCCTCTCCTCCCGCGTCCTCGGCCAGTACGAGACCTTCGCCCCGGCCACCCGGGACCTCCCGGCGGGCGAGAACGGCGGCGGCCGGCTGCTGCTGGTCGCGCCGAACATCGTCCACGTGGAGCGCGAACTCGACGTCCAGCCGCACGACTTCCGGCTGTGGGTGTGCCTGCACGAGGAGACGCACCGTACGCAGTTCTCCGCGGTGCCCTGGCTGCGGGACCACCTGGAGGGTGAGATCCAGGCGTTCCTCGCGGAGACCGACGTCGACCCCATGACCGTCCTGGAACGCATCCGCGAGGCCGCCCAGTCGCTGGCCGGCGGGCGCCCCGAGGCGGAGGAGGCCGACGGCGGCCGGTCCTTCGTGGAACTGGTGCAGACCCCCGCCCAGCGGGAGATCCTGGGCCGGCTCACCGCCGTCATGTCGCTGCTGGAGGGCCACGCCGACTTCGTGATGGACGGGGTCGGCCCGGACGTCGTGGCGAGCGTCGCCGAGATCCGCGAGAAGTTCCAGCAGCGCCGGGCCAAGGGCGCCTCCCGGCTGGACATGGCCCTGCGCAAGCTGCTCGGCCTGGATGCCAAACTCAGGCAGTACCGGGACGGCGAGCGGTTCGTGCGAGCCGTCGTCGAGCAGGTCGGCATGGACGGCTTCAACCGGGTGTGGACGTCCCCGAACACCCTGCCCACCAAGGCGGAGATCGCCAAACCGGCGGACTGGGTCACGCGGGTGCACGGCAGGACGGAGTCGTGAACGGCACGCGGGCGTCGTGAAACCGATCCGGTCCACGGCAGGCAAACGCCCCTTCAATCACCCGTCCGAGGGACCGTGTGCCATGGGTAGGCGTGCAATGCTCGGGGAACGGCCCGTTTCTGTCACCATCTACACACTCTGAGTGACTGGCATCGGGCTCACCCCCCGAAAACTTCATGAAGGGAACCGGACATGGGTCCCCATCCTGCGGTCGCGGCGATACGCCTGGCGGTCCGCCGCGTCCTGACCGACCTCCTCGCCCACGACACCCCCGCATCCCCCGCACCCCCGGCAGCCGGGCATCGGCGCGCGGTCCCGCGCGGCGGTGTCCGCGGCGCCGTGTACGAGCGTTCCCCGTCCCCGCTCGTGCTCGTGGCGTGCTCCGGCGGCGCCGACTCCATGGCACTCGCCTCCGCACTCGCCTTCGAAGCCCCCAAACTCGGCATCCGCGCCGGCGGCATCACCGTCGACCACGGCCTCCAGCAGGGCTCCGACGCCCGCGCCGGCGAGGTCGTGCTGCGGCTGCGGGAACTAGGTCTCGAACCGGTCGAGTCCATCAGTGTGCGGGTCGGCCGCTCGGGCGGCCCGGAAGCAGCCGCCCGCGACGCCCGCTACGCCGCCCTCGACGCCGCCGCCGACCGCCACGGGGCCCTCGCGATCCTGCTCGGCCACACCCGTGACGACCAGGCCGAAACCGTCCTGCTCGGCCTCGCCCGGGGCTCCGGCATCCGCTCCCTGTCCGGCATGGCCGCGGTCTCGGGGGCCGGCGGCCGTTACCGGCGCCCGTTCCTCCACCTCGACCGGCAGACGGCCCGCAAGGCGTGCATGGTCCAGTCCCTGCCGGTCTGGGACGACCCCCACAACGCGGATCCGGCGTACACCCGCTCCCGGCTCCGCCACGAGGGGCTGCCCGCGCTGGAGAAGGCGCTCGGCAAGGGCGTCGTGGAGGCGCTGGCCCGCACCGCGCAACTGTCCCGCGACGACGCCGACGCCCTCGACACGTGGGCCAGCCAGGCCGAGACCGCCGTACGCGACGCCACCGGCCTCCTGGAGTGCGCCAAGCTGTGCGCGCTGCCGTCCGCCGTGCGCCGCCGCGTCCTGCGCCGTGCCGCCATCGAGGCGGGCGCTCCGGCCGGCTCGCTGTTCGCCCGGCACATCGAGGAGGTCGACCGGCTGATCACCGGCTGGCGCGGCCAGGGAGCCATCAACCTCCCGGGCAAAGTCGTCGCCCAGAGGCAGGGTGGCAGACTGGTCATCCGGCAAGCCTGAAACCCACCTCTCCGCGTGGAGGGACCGGACGGGCCGGGGCCGTAACTGCGGGACGACCGAAAGTGATGCGGGTGGACGCGAAAGACATGGGTGCCGACCTCCAGCAGGTGCTCATCAGCAAAGAAGAGATCGACGCGAAGCTGGTCGAACTGGCCGCGAAGATCGACGCGGAGTACGCGGGCAAGGACCTGTTGATCGTCGGTGTCCTCAAGGGGGCCGTGATGGTCATGGCGGACCTCGCCCGGGCGCTGTCCACCCCCGTCACCATGGACTGGATGGCCGTGTCCTCCTACGGCGCGGGCACCCAGTCCTCCGGTGTGGTGCGGATCCTCAAGGACCTCGACACCGACATCAAGGGCAAGCACGTCCTCATCGTCGAGGACATCATCGACTCCGGCCTGACCCTGTCCTGGCTGATCTCCAACCTCGGCTCCCGCGAGCCCGCCACCCTCAAGGTGTGCACGCTGCTGCGCAAGCCCGAGGCCGCGAAGGTCGCCATCGACGTGGAGTGGGTCGGGTTCGACATTCCCAACGAGTTCGTGGTCGGCTACGGACTCGACTACGCCGAGAAGTACCGCAACCTCCCGTTCGTCGGTACGCTCGCGCCTCACGTCTACGGCGGCTGAACCCATCGGGTACAGGCCCGTGGCGCGACCGGGAACCCCAGCGGGTCTCGCGCCGTTGGAGCATGCAGAGACGGGATTGCCAGCCGTCCGTGCGCCTTCGGGCAACAATGCTGGGGTACCGTCAGAAGAACTGTCTTATCAAACTCACTATGGCAGGAGGGACGGGGCGAAACCGCTCCGTATGGATGGACGTGAAGCGATACTTCCGTGGGCCGGTCATGTGGATCGTGCTGGCCGTCCTTGCCGTGGTCGTGTTGATGCAGGTCGTCGGCTCGTCCGGCGGCTACAAGACGGTGGACACCGGCCAGGTCGTGGCGGCGATCAACGACAACAGGGTGGAGTCGGCCAAACTCACCACCGGTGACGAGCAGAGCATCAAGGTCACCCTCAAGGACGGCCAGAAGGTCGACGGCAGCTCGAAGATCCAGGCGAGCTACATCGGCGACCAGGGCGTGACCATCGCGGACACGCTGCAGACCAAGTACCAGGCCAAGCAGATCCCGGACGGCTACACCGTGTCGCCGTCCAAGCAGAACCCGTTCGTCGGCGTCCTGCTCTCGCTGCTGCCCTTCGTCCTGATCGTGGTCGTCTTCCTGTTCCTGATGAACCAGATGCAGGGCGGCGGCTCCCGGGTCATGAACTTCGGGAAGTCGAAGGCCAAGCTCATCACCAAGGACACGCCCAAGACGACCTTCTCGGACGTCGCGGGCTCGGACGAGGCCGTCGAGGAACTCCAGGAGATCAAGGAGTTCCTCCAGGAGCCGGCCAAGTTCCAGGCCGTCGGCGCCAAGATCCCCAAGGGCGTGCTGCTGTACGGCCCGCCCGGTACGGGCAAGACCCTGCTCGCGCGCGCCGTGGCCGGCGAAGCCGGGGTCCCCTTCTACTCGATCTCGGGTTCCGACTTCGTCGAGATGTTCGTCGGTGTCGGTGCCTCCCGGGTCCGTGACCTGTTCGAGCAGGCGAAGGCCAACGCTCCGGCGATCGTCTTCGTCGACGAGATCGACGCCGTCGGCCGCCACCGCGGTGCCGGCCTGGGCGGCGGTCACGACGAGCGCGAGCAGACGCTGAACCAGCTGCTCGTCGAGATGGACGGCTTCGACGTCAAGGGCGGCGTGATCCTCATCGCCGCGACGAACCGACCGGACATCCTCGACCCGGCGCTGCTGCGCCCCGGCCGTTTCGACCGTCAGATCGCGGTCGACCGCCCGGACATGCAGGGCCGTCTGGAGATCCTCAAGGTCCACCAGAAGGGCAAGCCGGTCGCCCCGGACGTCGACCTCTCGGCCGTCGCCCGTCGCACCCCCGGCTTCACCGGTGCCGACCTGTCGAACGTGCTGAACGAGGCGGCGCTGCTCACGGCCCGCAGCGACCGGAAACTGATCGACAACCAGATGCTGGACGAGGCGATCGACCGGGTGGTCGCGGGCCCGCAGAAGCGGACCCGGATCATGTCGGACAAGGAGAAGAAGATCACCGCGTACCACGAGGGCGGACACGCCCTGGTCGCGGCGGCCTCCCCGAACTCCGACCCGGTGCACAAGATCACCATCCTGTCCCGCGGCCGGGCCCTCGGCTACACGATGGTGCTCCCCGACGAGGACAAGTACTCCACGACCCGCAACGAGATGCTGGACCAGCTCGCCTACATGCTGGGCGGTCGCGCGGCCGAGGAACTGGTCTTCCACGACCCGACCACGGGCGCCGCGAACGACATCGAGAAGGCCACCACCACGGCCCGCGCGATGGTCACGCAGTACGGCATGACCGAGCGTCTCGGCGCGATCAAGTTCGGCGGCGACAACACCGAGCCGTTCCTCGGACGTGAGATGGCTCACCAGCGTGACTACTCGGAAGAGGTCGCCGCTCTGGTGGACGAGGAAGTCAAGAAGCTCATCGAGAACGCGCACAACGAAGCCTGGGAGATCCTGGTCGAGAACCGCGACGTCCTCGACAACCTCGTCCTGGCCCTCCTGGAGAAGGAGACCCTGGGCAAGGAGGAGATCGCCGAGATCTTCGCGCCGATCGTCAAGCGCCCGCCGCGGCCCGCCTGGACCGGTTCCTCCCGGCGTACGCCGTCCACCCGCCCGCCGGTGCTCTCCCCCAAGGAGCTGGCACTGACCAACGGTGCGAACGGCTCGACGCCGGCGATCAGCACGGTCAAGTCCACGGCGGCCGAGTCCGCCCCGGTGGCCGAGCCGTCGCCGGAGGACCGCCCGGAGAGCTGACCCACCGGTGTGGCCATGGCCACACCGGTCCGGGATGAATGCCGCGCCCCCCAGGGTTCTAGCCTTGGGGGGCGTGGCATTTCGGTATGTCCGCGTGCGAGCTACAGGAACGAGGCACCCCATGACCGACCCCGTGACCCTGGACGGCGAGGGCACCATCGGCGAGTTCGACGAGAAACGCGCCGAGAACGCCGTACGCGAACTCCTGATCGCGGTCGGCGAGGACCCGGACCGCGAGGGGCTGACGGAGACACCGGCGCGGGTGGCGCGGGCCTACCGGGAGTTGTTGGCAGGGCTGCGGCAGGAGCCGGAGGACGTTCTGACGACGACGTTCGACCTGGGCCACGACGAGATGGTCCTGGTGAAGGACATCGAGATCGTGTCGCTGTGTGAACACCATCTGCTGCCGTTCCACGGCGTGGCGCACGTCGGATACATTCCGGCCGAGACCGGCAAGATCACCGGCTTGTCGAAGCTGGCACGTCTGGTGGAGGTGTTCGCCCGCCGGCTACAGGTGCAGGAACGACTCACCACGCAGATCGCCGACTCCCTGGTGCGGATCCTGGAGGCCCGGGGCGTGATCGTCGTGATCGAGGCCGAGCACATGTGCATGTCCGTGCGCGGCATCCGCAAGCCCGGTGCCAGGACCACGACGTCGGCCGTGCGCGGGCAGCTCAGGGACGCCACGACGCGTGCCGAGGCGATGAGCCTGATACTGGCGCGCTGACCGGTCCCGGCAGCCGTCAGGCCACCGGCTGCGCTCCCGGGTGGTCGTTGTCGTCGTCGTCCTCGGGGAGCTTGCAGACGCGCTCCAGGAACAGGGCGGCCGCTATCACCGCGATTCCGGCCAGGACGCAGAAACCGGCGTAGAACGCCTGGTCGCGGCGGGCCGGGATGTCGAGGATCTCCAGGAGGAAGACGCCCGTCCCGCCGTACATACCGGCGACGAGGGCGGCGACCAGGGCACTGGCCTGGCCGAAGACGACCGCGCGGGCGGCCATCAGGGGGTCGACGCCCTTGGCGCCGGGACGGCGCTCCCGCTGGGCCCGGAGACGGGCGCGCAGCGACAGCGCCGTGGACAGCAGGACCACCGCGATCAGGGCGAGGACGATGGGCGCGGCCAGCGGGACGCTGGGGAGCGTCCCCACCGAGTTCCACAGCCGGGCGCCTGCCCAGGACAGCACTCCGGCGATGACGAACACGCCGACCAGCATCCTGATGCGCAGCTCTTTCACGGTGTTTGTTCAGCTCCCCCGCACGGTGGTCGTGGGCGGCCACTTCCGCGTGTCCGTCCCGTGGTCGTCTCGACCTTAACGACTACTCCGGCAATCGGAGTTCCAGGTCCGCGCGGGCTTCCACGCCGCTGCGGGTGACGGTGCCGAGCAGGTCGGCGACGGCACCGCGGCCGGGGAGGTGGGCGTCGGGGTCCAGATCGTGCCAGGGCGCCAGCACGAAGGCGCGTTCGTGCGCGCGCGGGTGGGGGAGGGTGAGCTGCGGGTCGGCGGAGACGAAGTCGGCGTACGACACGATGTCCACGTCGAGGGTGCGCGGCCCCCAGTGTTCGTCCCGCACCCGGTTGAACGCCTCCTCGACCGCGTGCGCCCGCTCCAGCAGGGAGGACGGCGGCAGGGTGGTCCGCAGCACCACCACCGCGTTGAAGTACGAGGGCTGGCTGCCGGGCGCCACGCCCCACGGCTCCGTCTCGTACACCGGGGAGACCGCCTTGATGCGGACGCCCGGGGTGTCCTCCAGGGCGTCGATGGCGCCCTGGAGGGTCTCCAGCCGGTTGCCGAGGTTGGAGCCGAGGGAGAGCACGGCGCGTTTGGGGTTCTGGAGGGTGGTGTCGGCGGCGTCGACCTTCTCGACGACGGAGGCGGGCACCGGCTGGACGGTCGGGTCGCTCGGACCGTGCGTGAAGGATGCGGTCATACTCGGCTCCGGGTGATGGTGACGGTCACGTCGTCGAAGGGAACCGTGATCGGCGCGTCCGGCTTGTGGACGCAGACCTCGACCTCCTCGACCCCTTCGTGCTTCAGACAGGTGCGGGCGATGCGCTCGGCGAGGGTCTCGATGAGATCCACCGGGTCGCCCTCGACCACGGCCACGACCTCCTCGGCGACGATGCCGTAGTGCACGGTCTTCGTCAGGTCGTCGTCGGCAGCGGCCGGCCGGGTGTCCAGGCCCAGGACGAGGTCGACGACGAAGAGCTGGCCCTTCTCGCGTTCCTCGGGGAAGACACCGTGGTGCCCGCGGGCCTTGAGGCCGCGCAACGCGACACGATCCACGCGAATCACTCCTGCAATCGTCGGGACGGCCGATTCGTACCGAGTGCGGGCGGCGCACCGGCCTCAGACGAATCTACCTGCGGGCACTGACAGCACCGGGTCACGGGGGTGTGCGCCCGGCCGGGTACCGGGAGGTTTCACCACGGCTTTCCCTCGGGGAACCCGGCGGCTCACAGGCCGGTGGCCGGCCTGCCCGCCGGTCCGTGATCCCAGCCACTTCCCGGTTCCTGGCAGGCGCCTACCCGCTCAGGCCGGAGAGTCGTCGTCCTCGGCCTCATTGTTTTCGGTCAGAACCGGGGAGGCGTGGTGCGACCAGAGCTTCCAGCCGTCGGATGTGCGGTGGAACACGTTCGTGGCGACGACGAGCTGGCCGACCAGCGGGCCCAGCTCCGCGCCGGCCTCGGGGGCGGGTCCGCCGCTGAGGATGTTCTCGGTACAGGTCACCAGGGCGGTGTCACCGGTGACGGAGACGTGCACATCGGTGAGGAAGAACTGGATGTAGTCGGTGTTCGCCATGATCAGCGCGTACGACCTCAGGACCTCGCCGCGGCCGGTGAGCACCGGCCAGCCGGGGTGCACGCAGGACATCACGCCGGTGTCCGCCGGATCGTGGTATTCCTCGTCGACGCCCAGGTCGGCCGGGTCGAGCCAGAGCGAGGACAGCTTCTCGAAGTCACCCTCCTCCATCGCCTCGTAGTAGGCGGTGTTGGCCAGCTCGACCTGTTCGACGTCCGTGCGGGCGGCGCTCACCGGCTTGCTCCGGTGCCGCGTGCGGGGCCCGCGACCGGCGTGCCGTGCGCCGGGTGCTCCGGGTCGCGCGCCTCCTGCACGGCTCGGGCCACGCGTACCGCGTCCGCCGTGGCGCGCACCTCGTGGACGCGCACGGCCCAGGCGCCGGCCTGCGCGGCGAGCGCGGAGACGGCGGCGGTGGCGGCGTCGCGCTCCCGGGCGGGCGGCGGCGCGCCCTCCGGGCCGGCCAGGACCCGGCCGAGGAACCGCTTGCGGGAGGCGGCGACCAGCAGCGGGTGGCCCAGGGTGAGCAGGCGGTCGAGGTGGGCGAGGAGGGTGAGGTCGTGCCCGGCATCCTTGGAGAAGCCGAGTCCGGGGTCGACGACGACGCGGTCGGCGGCGACGCCGCCCGCCAGGACCGCCTCCACGCGCGCGTGGAGTTCGTCGACGACTTCGGTGACGACGTCCTCGTACACGCCCTGGACGGTGCTGCCTTCCAGGAAGCCGCGCCAGTGCATGACGACGAAGGGGGCGCCCGCCTCGGCCACCACCGGGATCATCGCGGGGTCGGCGAGACCGCCGCTGACGTCGTTGACGAGGACGGCGCCTGCCGCGAGGGACTGCGCGGCGACCGAGGCGCGCATGGTGTCGACGGAGACGACGACGCCCTCGGCGGCGAGGCCGCGGACGACGGGGACGACCCGCCTCAGCTCCTCGGACTCGTCCACGCGGGTCGCACCGGGGCGGGTGGACTCGCCGCCGACGTCGACCAGATCGGCTCCCTCGGCGACGAGGTCGAGGCCGTGTTTGACGGCGGCGGACGTGTCGAAGAAGCGGCCGCCGTCGGAGAAGGAGTCGGGGGTCACGTTCACGACGCCCATGACCGCGCAGCGGTCCCATGCCGGAAGGCCCGCCACTCGGCCACGGCCGCTCTGGTAGTTCATATGCTCAGCGTAGGCCCCGGGCGGGACGGGCAGAGTGCCCGGCCCGGCGCGGCTCAGGCGGCTCGTACGTCCCGTTCCGGCACGCTGTGGGCGCACGCGCGGGCGGCGGCGGCCGAGCGGCGCCGCAGGAAGCGCGGCAGCGGCAGGGCGAGGCTCACGAAGCCCTCCGCCTGCATGGCGGCGAGCCCGATGCGGGGCAGGTCGCCGGAGGCGCGGTAGACGACGAACCGCGGCTCCCAGCGTGGCTGGAACTTGGCGTTGAACTTGTACAGCGACTCGATCTGGAACCAGCGCGAGAGGAAGACCAGCAGCCCGCGCCAGGCGCGCAGCACCGGTCCCGCGCCGATCTTCTCGCCGCGGGCCAGGGCCGAGCGGAACATCGCGAAGTTGAGCGAGACCCGGGTGATGCCGAGCTTCGGCGCCGCCTGGAGGGCGGCGACGATCAGCAGTTCGTTCATGCCCGGGTCGGCCGTCCGGTCGCGGCGCATCAGGTCCAGGGACACGCCGTCCTTGCCCCAGGGCACGAAGTGCAGGATGGCCTTCAGGTCGCCGTACGGGCCGGGCTGGTCCTCGCTCCGCGCGGCACCCGGTGTGGCGCCGTCCGGTGTGGCGCCGTCGGACCGGTGCGCGGTGGCGATCAGGCAGTCGCCGTCGGCCGGGTCGCCGATGCGGCCGAGCGCCATGGAGAAGCCGCGCTCGGTGTCGGTGCCGCGCCAGTCCTCGGCAGCCCGCCGGATGCGTTCGAGTTCTCCCTCGCTGAGATCACGAATGTGCCGGACCCGGGTTTCGTAACCCGCTCGTTCGATCCGCTTGACCATTTGCCGGACGTTGCGCATCGCGCGTCCGGCCAGCGAGAAATCCGCGACGTCCACCACCGCCTCGTCGCCGAGTTCCAGCGCGTCCAGGCCGGTCTCCCGGGTCCACACCTCGCCGCCGGTCTCCGAGCAGCCCATCACGGCGGGGGTCCACGAGTGGGCCGTGGCCTCGTCCATGAAGCGTTCGATGGCGCCGGGCCAGGCTTCGACGTCGCCGATCGGGTCGCCGCTGGCGAGCATCACGCCGGAGACCACGCGGTAGGTCACGGCCGCCTTGCCGCTGGGTGAGAACACGACCGCCTTGTCGCGGCGCAGCGCGAAGTGGCCGAGGGAGTCGCGCCCGCCGTGTTTCACCAGCAGCGCGCGCAGCCGGGCCTCGTCCTCCTCGGTCAGGCGCGCGGCCGGGTGTTCCGGGCGGAAGGCGAGGTAGATGGTGGTGACCGCGGTGAGCAGGCCGAGGGCGCCGAGGGAGAAGGCGACCGTCCAGGAGGTGGCGCCCCGGTAGTCGACGGGTCCCTCGAAGCCGAACAGGCCGTACAGGACGTGCGTCAGGCGGTCGGCCAGGCTCGGGTCGCCGATCGTCCGCCTCGGGTGGACGCTGACGATGACCAGGCCGAGGGCGAGGGAACCGGCCCCCATGAGGACGAAGTTGGCGACCGCGCGCCAGCGGCTGCGCGGGTCGGGCAGGGCGGCGAACTCGCCGCGGTGGCGCAGCAGCGCCACGAGCAGCACCAGCGAGATGAGCGCTCCGATGACGGAGTGCCGGTAGGCGAACTGCGCCACCGCGCCGGCCGGCAGCAGCGCGACCGCGGCCCGCCACGCCCGGCGCTTGCGCCGTTTGAGCCCGTGCGCGAGCAGCAGCAGGAGCACGCCGGTGCTGAGCGAGAGCGCGGCGGCGAAGGGGCCGAGGGCGCCGGGCAGCACCTCGGCCAGCGCGTGCATGCGGCTGTGCCTGAAGCGCGGGAAGACACTGGCCGCGATGTCCAGGAGGCCCACGAAGGCGCCCGCCCGGCCGATCAGGGCGGGGACGGCTTCGGGGCGCGGGCCGCGGAGTATGCGCCGCGCCGCGCTCGGCCGCCTCGGAACCTCGCCCGACACATCCCCATCTATCCTGACAGACATCGCATCCCGTAGTTCTGCGAGAGACCTTGAACCCGGTGCCGATCGGGCATCCGGCGACATTGCGCCCTCTAGGACGGTGTCTCGACCGGGGAGGTTCACTCCCCACCGGAAAACCGGTTCAAAGGCAACGGAAAGCCCGGGGCAAGCCCTCGCGACGAGAGCGTCGGCGGGCCGTGGGCGGAAAGCGCAGGCAGGGGAAGCCCATGGGTCTCACGAGCGACAAAGTGCTGGTGCTGGCAGTCGGGTCCGCGGTGCTGCTGTTCGCGGGCACCGTGTGGATCTGGCCGCGGCTGGCCCGCGCGACCTGGCCGGCCGTCAGCGGCCGGGTCGCCCTTCTTCTGGCCACCCAGGTGGCGCTGTTCGCCTCTGTGGGGCTCGCGGCCAACCAGTCCTTCGGCTTCTACGCCAGTTGGGCCGACCTGTTCGGGCAGGAGACCGGCCAGGGCGTCGTCGTCGACCACGCCGCCCGGTTCGACGGCCCGGTCCAGGTGGTCGGCACCACGCGGGTGCTCGGGACGAGCGGATCGCTGCCGCAGAGGACCGGGGAGGTGCAGCAGGTCAACGTCATGGGGCGGACGACGCACATCGTCACCCCCGCGTACGTGTACCTGCCGCCCGAGTACTTCCAGCCGGGGCACGCCACGCGCAGGTTCCCGGCGGCCGTCGTCCTCACCGGGTACCCCGGCACGGCGCGCTCCCTGGTGGACAAGCTGCACTATCCGCGTACCGCGCGGGAACTCGCCCAGGAAGGGCGCATGCAGCCGATGATCCTGGTGATGCTGCGGCCGACGGTGGCGCCGCCGCGGGACACCGAGTGCGTGGACGTGCCGGGCGGCCCGCGCGCCGAGACGTTCTTCGCCAGGGATCTGCCCGAGGCACTGCGCGCCCACTACCGGGTGAGCGGAAATCCGGGCGGCCTCGGCATCGCCGGCGATTCCACCGGCGGTTACTGCGCCCTGAAGCTCGCGATGCACCATCCCGATGTGTACGCGGCGGGCGCGGGTCTGTCGCCGTACTACAAGGCGCCGATCGATCCCACGACCGGCGATCTCTTCCACGGCGACAAGGCGCTGCGCAATCGCGCGGATCTGCGGTGGTTCCTCGACCACGAGCCGGCGCCCGACACCTCACTGCTCGTCAGCAGCAGCAAGGTCGGCGAGACCAACTACAAGGCCACGCTGGAATTCATCAAACGCGTGGAAGCCACGAAGCTGACCCGGATCTCGTCGATCATCCTGGACAGCGGCGGCCACAACTTCAACACCTGGAGGCGCGAGATCCCGGCCATGTTGCAGTGGCTGAGCGAGCGATTGACCGTCCGTTGAAAATGATCTTGGGGAATTCGGCGGAGGGAACTCCGCCCGGGGCGTTGCGGATGTCGCGAGAAGGCTTCGGAATGACTGTGTTTTTGCGGGGTGGGCAACCAGGATTCGCCTACGCGCGGTAAGTTTCTGGCCATGCCACGTGGACGTCACCGCCATTCCCCGCCTTTGCACAGGCTGTTGCCGCCGTCGGCGATCGCCGGCGTCTCCCTCGTCTGCGCGTCGGGTCCCTGGGTGTTCTCGGAACCGCTGGTGCTCCGCTCGCTGTCCGCGGCCGCCGCGGCGACGGCGGTCGTGGGCGCGGTCGTGATGCGCCGCTGGGACACCCATGCGGGCAAAGAGGTCGCCGACCTCACACGCGCGCGTGCCGGTGACGAGTGGCGTCACGAGGAACGGGTCGCCGAACTGGAGACCGATCTGGAGGAGTCGCGCGAACTGCGCGGCAAGCTGGAGCAGCGGCTGCGCGCCAAGCGGGCGGAGCTGACGGGGCTGCGCAACGAGCACGCCGCGCTGCTGCGGCGGTACGCCACGGCGGAGACCGAGCGCGCCAGCGCCCTGGAGGGCCGCCGGCTGCTGGAGTTGGAGGCCGTGCCCGCGCGCGCGTTGCCGCCGGCGGCCGGTCCGGTGCGGGGTACGGCCGAGTCGCGGGCGGCCGACTCCCGGGCCGTCGACACCCGGTCCGTCGAGTTCAGGGCGGTCGAGTCCGGAGCTGCCGGCGCTCGGGCGGTCGAGTCCGGGGCAGCCGGGTCCAGGGCCCTCGGATCCTCCCGGGACCTGGCGTCCGGGGCCGTCGCGGCCGAGGCGCGCGCGGCGGACTCCGGCGGCGCGGCCGGCGAACCCGAGGCACGTGCGGGGCGGTCCGGGGCGGCCGGGGAGAGGCCGACGGCTTTCGCGGTGTTCTCCCCGGAGGGCTCCGAACTGTTCCGGCGGGCCCGGGCGGCGCTGTCCCGCTTCGCCGACGGCGAGGGGGTGTCCAAGCCCTGTTCCGCGTCCCGTTCCGCCGACGGCGAGGAGGCGTCCGGGACTCGTGGCGCTGACGGCGAGAGGGCGTCCAAGTCCGGTTCCGTGTCCCGTTCCGGCGACGGTGAGGAGGCAGCCGCGGCCGGTCCCGCCGTCGAGCGCGCCTCCGGATCCGCCCCGGCCGCCGCGCCCGAAGGGGAGCGCAGGGTCGACGGCGTGACGCGGACGGCCACCGGGGCGCGGCCGAGCACGGACCGCGCGGAGCGGGTCGCGGAGTCCGTCACGGGGTCCGCCATGGATCCCGCCGCGGATTCCACTGCGCATTCCGCCACGGAGCCTGCCGTGGATTCCGCCCCGGAGGACGAGGCGGAGGGGAAGCCCGAGGCGGTCGCCGCGCACGAGCAGGCGGCCGCCGGCACCACACCGGAGGCTGCCGCGTCCACCAGTTCCGTGCAGCGGCCCGCGGGGCACTTCACGGTGCCGACCGCGGTGGCCGTCGTACCGGCCGCCGCGCCCACGCGGCGCGCGGCGGCCGAGGGCGGGTTCGACTTCTTCGGCATGGAGAAGGGCGCGCGGTCGGCGCCCTCGGACGCCCCGTCGGCGCCCCTGGACGCCGTACAGCACGAGGATCTGGCCGACGTGGTGGGCCAGGAGGCCCTCGCGCTCCACGAAGCGGAGTCCGGCGTGGCGTCGACGTCCGCCGACGAGCAGACGCGCGACAGCGGCGAGGTCATCGACCTGACGGCGCACGACGAGACGGAACAGATCGACCTCCAGGGCCTGCGCAGCGCGGCCTCGTGAGCGCGGCCTCCTGAACGCGGCCTCCTGAACGGGCGGGCGCGCTCAGGCGATTCACCGGTCCGGGGGCGCGTACCTGGGTTCGGGTCATTCGTCGGTCCGGCGGCACGTCCCCGGGTTCAGGCCATCCACCGGTCCGGCGGCGCGTCCCTGCGTCCCGTCCGTGACCGCTCCGCCTGCGCGTGCAGCAGCTCCGCGGCCTCCTGTACGTCCCGCAGACGGGCCGTGACGGTCTTGCCGGCTCCCGTGTCCACATGCACGTCGGCAAGGCGCCACAGGCGCTCCCAGGGGCCCTGAGTGAGCCGTACGCTCTGCACCTTGGCGTGCGGCACCAGCGACAGGCTCCGGCACAGCAGCCCGTGCCGGGACGCGAGCACCGCGCCGGTGACCGCGACGCCGTGCCCGCGCCACCACAGCGGCAGGCACCGCCAGGCGCGCCGCGGCGGGCGGTGCACCGACCGCGGCACGGCCACATCGGGCAGCACGCGCGCGATGACCGATTCGGCGACCGCGCGCGGGGCGACCGGAACGAGCAGCGCGTTCGACGACCCGGCGACGTCCAGTTCCACCCGCACCCAGTTCCGCCGCCGCCACAGCAGCGGCTCCACGATCCGCACCGTCTGCACCCGTCCCGGCGGCACCGTCTCGTGCGCCCGGTCGAGCAGCCCGTGGTCGATCCGCAGCCCGTCCGGGGACTCGGCCACCGTCCAGTCGTACTCGGTGACGAACCGGCCCGTGCTGTGTGCGCCCGCGGCGCCGAACAGCGGCAGTGCGGTGGCGAGCACCGTCCACACGCTGTGGGTGGCCAGGAAGAGCACGGTCGGTACGACGAGCGCGGCCACCAGCGAACCCCAGGTGGCGCCGGACAGCACGAGGGAGACCACCAGGTCGCGCGCGGGCACCCGCATCAGCTGCCGCTGCGGTGCCTCGCCGACCTCGTGCGCCGTCTCGGGCGCGAAACCGGCGGCGCGCGCGAGCAGTTCCGCGCGCAGGGCCCGCGCGTCGCGCTCGCTCAGGAAGGCGAGTTCGTCCTTCTTGTCGGTCCCGATGACGTCGATCCGCAGCTTCGCGACGCCCGCCACGCGCGCGAGGAGCGGACGGGTGACGTCGACGGCCTGGATCCGGTCCAGCCGGATGTGCGCGGTGCGCCGGAACAACAGGCCGGTGCGTATGCGCAGTTCGCTGTCGGTCACCGCGAAGTGCGTGAACCACCAGGACAGGAAGCCGTAGAGGGCGGCTGCCAGGACCAGCACGGCGAGCCCGGCGAGGAGCCATGCCGTGGTCAGCCTGGTCAGCTGCTCCTGTGCCTGGTTCGGGTCGTGCACCGCCCAGCCCGCGAGCACGGCGAGCGGCGCCCAGGCCCGCCGCAGCGGCGTCACGGGGTGCAGCCGCCGCTCGGTCACGGTCCGCCCGGACCGTATGCCGTCCTCGACGCCCGGCGCGCTCACAGGCCGGCCGATCGGGCCTCGCCCAGTTCGGTGAGCCGGTCGCGCAGCCGTTCCGCCTCGGCCGGGTCGAGGCCGGGGATGGTGGCGTCGGTGGCCGCGGCGGCGGTGTGCAGCTGGACGCTGGCCAGCCCGAAGTGCCGCTCCACGGGTCCGGAGGTCACCTCGACGAGCTGCATCCGCCCGTAGGGCACGACGGTCTCCTCGCGCCACAGGACCCCGCGGCTGATCAGCAGGTCGTCGGCGCGCTCGGCGTACCGCCAGGAGCGCCAGTTGCGGCCCAGCATCCGCAGGCCCCAGGCCAGCAGGGCGAGCGGCAGCAGCGCGAAGGCGGCCCAGGCCGGCCCGGCGAGCAGCCCGGGCAGCAGCCCCGCGGCCAGGGCGACCGCTCCCAGCCACACCGACAGCAGCATGCGGCGCATCCGCAGCAGCCCCGGCGGCAGCCCGTTCCACACCGGTTCGGCGCCCGCCGTCCCCGCCGCCCACACCGTCCCCGGCGCGTCGGTGGTCCCGGTCCCGTCCGTCGTCCCCGGCGCGTCCGCGGATCCCGCCGCTCCCGCCTCGCGCGGGCTGCCCGTCTCCATACGGCCAGCCTACGTAGGGGAGACTGGACGCATGACTCCTACGACGGAGACCACGGTCGGGATCGGCGGTGCGGCGGAGAGCACGGACATGGTGCTCAACATCGGCCCTCAGCACCCTTCCACGCACGGCGTGCTGCGGCTGCGGCTCGTGCTGGACGGCGAGCGCATCGTGCGGGCGCACCCCGTGATCGGCTACATGCACCGGGGTGCGGAGAAGCTTTTCGAGGCGCGCGACTACCGCCAGATCATCATGCTCGCCAACCGCCACGACTGGCTGTCCGCGTTCTCCAACGAGCTGGGCGTGGTGCTCGCCGTGGAGCGGATGCTCGGCATGGAGGTGCCCGCGCGCGCGGTGTGGACGCGCACGCTGCTCGCCGAGCTGAACCGGGTGCTCAACCACCTGATGTTCCTCGGCTCCTATCCGCTGGAGCTGGGCGGCATCACCCCGGTCTTCTACGCGTTCCGGGAGCGGGAGGTGCTGCAGAACGTCATGGAGGAGGTCTCCGGCGGGCGCATGCACTACATGTTCAACCGCGTCGGCGGCCTCAAGGACGATCTTCCGGCCGGCTGGACGGCACGTGCGCGTGCCGCCGTCGCCGCGGTGCGCTCCCGCATGGACGTCTTCGACGACCTGGTCCTCGGCAACGAGATCTTCCGCGGGCGCACGCGCGGCGTGGGGACGCTCGCGCCTGAGACCGTGCACGCGTACGGCGTGAGCGGGCCCATCGCCCGGGCGGCCGGGGTCGACTTCGACCTGCGGCGCGACGAGCCGTACCTGGCGTACGGGCAGCTCCAGGACACGTTGCGGGTGGTGACCCGGCAGGAGGGCGACTGCCTGGCCCGCTTCGAGTGCCTCCTGGAGCAGACGCACAACGCCCTGGAGCTGGCCGACGCCGCCCTCGACCGGCTCGCGGAGCTGCCGCCAGGGCCGATCAACCAGCGGCTGCCCAAGGTCCTGAAGGCGCCGGAGGGACACACGTACGCGTGGACCGAGAACCCCCTCGGCATCAACGGCTACTACCTGGTCAGCAAGGGCGAGAAGACGCCGTACCGGCTCAAGCTGCGGTCGGCCTCGTACAACAACATCCAGGTGCTGACCGAGCTGCTGCCCGGGACGCTGGTCGCGGACATGGTGGCGATCCTGGGGTCGATGTTCTTCGTGGTCGGGGACATCGACAAGTAGCGGCAAACGGCGGCAAACGGCGACAAGTGACGGCAAGTGGCGCGGACGCGCGGGGGCTGCGGCACGCGCGCGTGGGCGACGGATGAGCGGGCGGCGTGTGCGTGGGCGGGCCGAGCGGCCGGTGGGCGGGGCCGTCACCGGTGGGCGGGTCCGCGGCCGGGTGCCGGGTCCGTGCCGAGCGGGTGCGGGATGCCGACCGGCTGGAGCAGCCAGCCGAAGTCGCCGAGGCCGCCGGGCGCGGTGAGTTCCGCGGCCGCACCGGCGCTCGCGAGGGCCCGGACGTACGCCGGGGGATCGGTGGAGGCGAGCGCGAGCGGGGGACGTGCGCCGGTGAGGCCCAGGGCGTGCAGCGCGTCACGTTGTGTGAGCAGGCGTGCATCCGGGAGCGTACGCGCCGTGCGGGGCGGCGCACCGGCGTCCTGCTCGCCGTACGCGTCCGCGTCCGCGCCGGTGACCGGTGCCGCGTACGGGTCCAGCGCGGCGCACGCGTCCAGGGCGACGTGCGCCGTGATGTCGCACGACCCGTCCGGCACGGGCGCCGTCTCGCGTCCCTCCCGGAACCCGGTGAGCGTTCCGAACGGCGGGCGCGACCGTACGGTGTGCGCGTAGTCGACGGCCACCGCGAGTCCCCGCTCGACGCGGGCGACGGCGGACGCCCACGCGACGTCCCTCGACAGCCCGATCTCCGCGCGCAGCCCTTCCTCCGGCGGCAGCGGCCACCAGCGCGCGAGCCACGCCGCCTCGGCGCCCGCCACGGGCTCGCCGAGCCGCTCGGCGCCGTCCTCCCGCACGAGCACCAGCCGCGGCACGCCCGCGTCGTCCACCTCCGCGACCTCCAGCGGTACGTCGTCCAGCCACTCGTTGGCGAACAGCAGCCCGGTGATCTTGGCGGGCGGCTCGCTCAGCCAGGTGATTCGCTCGTCGAGCCCCGCCGGGCGGGCGGCGACCTCCACGGCGTACCCCCGCGCGCGGGCGGCCACCTCGGCGGGCAGCGCCGCGAGCACCCCGCCGGCCAGTTCGCCCCGCCCGGCCGCCATGTCGACGAAGTCGAGCGTCGCGGGCCGTCCCAGCGCCTCGTCGACCAGGCACAGCAGCCGCGCCACCGCCCGGGCGAACAGCGGCGACGCGTGCACGGAGGTGCGGAAGTGGCCGGCCGGCCCCTCGGGCCGCCGGTAGAAGCCGTCCGGGCCGTAGAGCGCCGCCTCGGCGGCCGACCGCCAGCCACGCCACGCGCCCGACGCGCCGCCGCCCACCGCCGCACCACCGGTCCCGCCCGCGTTTCCGCCGGTCCCGCCCGCGTTCCCGCCGCTTCCGCTTGCGTTTCCGCCGGTTCCGTGGGCGCTCCCACGCGCGGTTTCCGCGGTTTCTTCCGCGATTCCGTCCGCGATTCCGTCCGCGATTCCGTCCGCGGTTCCGTCCGCGGTTCCGCCCGTGGTCGGCCCCGCGGCCCCGCTCGTAGCCCCGTCCGTCATCCGACCAGACTAGGCGGGCAGATGATCACGGCATCCACCTAGCGGAGTACGCGCGTCAGGTTCGGATCGGTCCTCCGGTTGACCCCTGCACACGTCACACCTCCCTACTCTGGGTTACGTGCAGCGCCTCTACGACTACCTCCGCACACACCCGACCCTGGTCGACTCCTTCTGGGCCGTCGTCCTGTTCGGGCTCTCCTGTGTGGGTGTCACCAACATCAACGGGGCGTCGCACCACCATGGATCTCTCGGCGCCGCGCTGGCCGTGTCCGCCGTGATGTCCGTCGTCATAGCGCTGCGCCGCCGGCTGCCAGAGCCGATGCTGCTGCTGGCCGCCGCGACCGGAGTGGCCCAGTTCGTCCTGGACATCGAGACGACCGTCGCCGACTTCGCCATGCTGGTGATCGTCTACACCGTCGCCGCGACCGGCGTTCGGTGGGCCTCCCGGTTCGCCCTGGTCGCCGGTCTGTGCGCGGCGTCCCTCGCCCAGATCCGCTGGCCGGCCGAGGACGCGAGCTACGCGGGGCAGATCGCGATGGCGGTCTTCCAGACGGTGCCGTTCGCCCTCGCCTGGGTGCTCGGCGACTCCATGCGCACGCGCCGCGCCTACTTCGCGCAACTGGAGGAGCGCGCCTCCCGGCTGGAGAAGGAGCGGGAGGCGCAGTCGAAGGTCGCGGTCGCCGCCGAGCGCGCGCGGATCGCGCGCGAACTGCATGACGTGGTCGCGCACAACGTGTCGGTGATGGTGGTGCAGGCCGACGGTGCCGCCTACGTCCTAGACGCCGCGCCCGACCAGGCGAAGAAGGCCCTGGAGACGATCTCCTCCACCGGCCGTCAGGCACTCGCCGAGATGCGCCGTCTGCTGGGCGTGCTGCGCACCGGTGAGCACAAGGAGAGCGGCGAGTACGTCCCGCAGCCCGACGTGGAGCAGATCGACGAACTGATCGAGCAGTGCCGCAGCTCCGGGCTGCCCGTCGACTTCAAGGTCGAGGGCACCCCGCGCCCGCTGCCCAGCGGCGTCGAGCTGACCGCGTACCGGATCGTGCAGGAGGCGCTGACCAACACCCGCAAGCACGGCGGGCCGGACGCGGGGGCCAGCGTGCGGCTGGTCTATTTCGACGACGGGCTCGGCCTGCTCGTCGAGGACGACGGCAGGGGCGCCCCGCACGAGCTGTACGAGGAGGGCGGCGCCGACGGCGGCGGCCACGGTCTGATCGGCATGCGCGAGCGGGTCGGTATGGTCGGCGGCACCCTCGACGCGGGGCCCCGCCCGGGCGGAGGATTCCGCATCAGTGCCCTGCTCCCGCTCAAACCGGCGCATTGACCCGGTGGGACACCCATGCACTCATTGACCCGGTGGGGCGCCGAGACCGAGAAGCCGGAAACGGAAGAGGAACGGAAGAGGAAACCGATGGCGATCCGTGTGCTGCTCGTCGACGATCAGGCGCTGCTGCGCACCGGCTTCCGGATGGTGCTGGCCGCCCAGCCGGACATGGAGGTCGTCGCGGAGGCGGGGGACGGCGTCGAGGCCCTCCAGGTGCTGCGCTCCACCGCCGTCGACGTCGTCCTGATGGATGTCCGTATGCCGAAGCTGGACGGTGTGGAGGCCACTCGCCGCATCTGCTCCGCGCCCAATCCGCCGAAGGTACTGATCCTGACCACCTTCGACCTCGACGAGTACGCCTTCTCCGGGCTCAAGGCGGGGGCCTCCGGCTTCATGCTGAAGGACGTGCCGCCGGCCGAGCTGCTGGCCGCGATCCGCTCCGTGCACAGCGGTGACGCCGTCGTCGCCCCCTCCACCACCCGCCGCCTCCTCGACCGCTTCGCCCCGATGCTGCCCACCGCGGGCCCGCAACCACGGCACAAGGAGCTGGAGCGGCTCACCGACCGCGAGCGCGAGGTCATGGTGCTGGTCGCCCAGGGCCTGTCGAACGGCGAGATCGCGGCCCGGCTGGTGCTGTCCGAGGCGACGGTGAAGACACACGTCGGCCGCATCCTGACCAAGCTGGGGCTGCGGGACCGGGTGCAGGTGGTGGTCCTGGCGTACGAGACGGGTCTGGTGCGAGCGGGCGGACAGGGCTGACCCGCATGCGAGGGCATCGATAGGGTCGTGCGCATGCTCCTGTGGATCAACGGCCCCTTCGGGGGCGGCAAGACACAGACCGCGCACGAGATCCAGCGCCGCCTGCCGGGCAGTGTGATCTGCGACCCCGAGCACCCCGGCTTCGGGCTGCACCGCATGCTCCCGCCCGGACTGCGCGCGGACTTCCAGGACCTGGCCGCCTGGCGGCAGGGCGTCGTCGAAGTGCTCGACCTCGCCCTGAGCAAGCACGACGGGGTGGTGATCGCGCCGATGACGGTGACCGACTCCGGCCACTTCGCCGAGACGGTCGGCCGGCTGCGCGAACTCGGCCACGACGTCCGGCACTTCACGCTCCTCGCCGAGCGGGAGACGGTGCTGAAGCGGTTGCGCGAGCGCGGCCTGGGACACCTGCTGCGGTACGTCTCCGGGAAGAACGCCGGGCTGCGCCGGGAGAGTTGGGCCGTCCAGCAGCTCGACCACTGCCTGGAGCGGCTGCGCGAGCCGGAGTTCGCCGAGCACCTGTGGACCGACCACTCCACGGTGGCCAAGACGGCGGACCGGATCGCGGTGCTGGCCGGGCTGACGCTGCTGCCCAACACCGAGGGTCCGCTGCGGACCCGGGTCCGGCAGGCCGGCGTGGGGCTGCGGCACATCCGCTTCGACTGAGCCGGGCCATGCCGCGCCGGCCCGGGCCCTGGTCCGAACCGGGCCTGCGACGGCCGACCGGGCAGGACCGGGCGGTGACCTGGCCGGCCCGGCAGGACTCGGCCGGCCGGGCGCGGCGGCCTAACGCAGCAGCCCCGCCAGCAGGTCGCCGCCCAGCCGGGCGACGACCGTCAGGTCCAGCTGGTGCAGTACGTAGCGGCCGCGGCGGCGGGTGGAGACCAGGCCCGCCTTCTTCAGCGTCCTGAGGTGCCGGGACACCTCGGGCGCGGTCAGACCGTGCACCTGGGCCAGCTCGCTCGTGGTGTACGCGCTGCGCGCCAGATGGCGGCATATCTGCATCCGCACCGGGTGGGACAGCGCCGTCATCCGCAGCGTGAGCTGTTCCACCGACGGGAGCGGGGCGGGCTCCGGGGAGGCGAGCGGGTAGTGCAGGGCGGGCTGCCAGCCGTAGCGGTGCAGCACGCTCAGGTGTGGGCGGCCCAGGTTCGTCGGTATCAGGAGCAGGCCGCTCGTGGCGACCGTGCGGCCCTTGGTGAGCTTGTCCACGGTGATACGCGTGGCGGTCTCGTCCAGCGTCACGGCCGGTGAGACGGCGGCCAGTGCCTCGGCCAGCCCCTTGTGCCGCAGCAGCTCGGTCTTGTGCCGGGCGTCCGCCGTCATCTGGTGGCTGAGCCGGGACCAGGTGTCGGCGAAGAACGCCGCGTCGCAGTCCTCCAGGAACCGTCGCAGCCAGGCCCGGACGCTCGGCGGGTCGTCGAGCAGTCGCTCGGTGAACCGCACCTGCTGCGGTCCGCGCGCGGCGGCCGCGTCCAGGGCGCGGCGCCGCAGGACGGTGTCCGACAGGATGTCCGGAGCGTGGCTGTCGTACGTGAGCACGCACGTGTACTCCAGGGCCGCGGCCACGAAGTCGCCGTCCGCCAGCTTGTCCAGCAGGTCCAGCTCCTCGGCGAGGGTGGTGCCCGGGACGGCGCCGGGGATGCCCGCGAACGGCATGAACAGGTCCGAGAACGTCGTCCGCCACAGGAAGTCCGCCTCGCACATCCGGTCGGCGAGGTGCGCGTCGAGCCGCGCGGTCACCTCGGCCGCCCAGCCGCGCAGACCCGGGTGGTGTCCCGGCTCCGCCAGCGCGTGCAGCGCCATGCCCAGCTCGGCCAGGGGTGAGGGCGCGACGACGATCCGCTCCGGCCGCAGCCCCGCGATGTCGATGCGCACGCTCATGTCCCCATGGTGCACGCCGCCACTGACAACGCCGCCGTCGATTGACGGCCGCCGTCAATCGACGGCGGCCGTCCCGGGCCAGTGGACCAGGGGGCGGTCAGGCCGTCCCGGCGCGGCGGTACGCCACTGGCCGGCGGCCGGACCGGACCAGGAACCGGACCGGACCAGGAACCGCACCGCGCCGACAGCCGGACCGGAGCACGAGCCGCGCCAGGCCGGCGGCCGGACCGGGTCAGGCGCCGGGCCGGGGCCTCTTCGGGAGCCGGGCGGTGAACTCCGCCACGGCTGTCCGTACGTCGTCCGCCGTCCACTCCAGCCCGGACGCCCCGACGGTGACCTCCGTGACGGCGAGGCTCGGGCCGCCGGACTGCCAGGCGCCCATGAACAGGGCGACCGAGGTCTCCTCGGCCTGCCGCACCGCCGCCTCGGCGACCACGTCCGGCTCGTACGGCAGCCAGACCTGGAACTGGTGCGTGTGCGGCTCCTCGGGGTGCACGCTCGCCCACGACAGGCCGGCATCGGCGAACCCCTCGCGCAGCGCGCCGGCCACCACGCGCGCGTGCCGCACGTACTCCGGCAGCCGGGGCAGCTCGCGCTCCAGCCCGACGAGCGCCGACAGCGCGGCCGGGAACTGCTGGAACAGCGTGCCGCCGTACCGGTGCCGCCAGACCTTGGCGTCCTCCACCAGCGACCTGCTGCCGGCGAGCGCGGCGCCGCTCAGGCCGCCGAGGGACTTGTAGAACGACACGTAGACGCTGTCCGCCAGGCTCGCGATCTCGTCCAGGGAGCGGCCGAGACGGACGGTCGACTCCCACAGCCGGGCCCCGTCGAAGTGCACCACGGCGTCCCGCTCCCGGGCGGCCGCCACGGCCTCGGTCAGCTCCTCCCAGGTGGGCAGGACGAAACCGGCGTCCCGGAGGGGCAGCTCCAGCATCAGCGTGCCGAAGGGCTCCCCCAGGGCGCGTATCTCCTCGGCGGTGGGGAGCCGGGCCGCGGTGGTCACATGGACCGGGCGCAGCCCGGAGACCTGGCTGAGCGCGTGCCGCTCGTGCACCTCGGGATGCGACAGCGGGTGCAGCGCGACCGTGGTGTTGCCGGTGCGGGCCGCCCAGCAGCGCAGGGCCACCTGCTGGGCCATCGTGCCGGTCGGGAAGAACGCGGCGGCCTCCGTGCCCAGCAGCGCGGCGACCCGGTCCTCCAGCGCGGTCACGATCCGGTCGCCGTACGCGTCGACCTGTTCGTCCAGGTCGTACACCTCGGGGCCGGCCTCCCGCAGTTCTTCGAGCCGTTCGCGGATCGTGGCCCGCATGCTCGCGCGTGCCAGCGCGTGCCGTGCGTTCCGGTTCGCCGCCGTCCGCCGCTGCCGCAGCCGCTCCTGCTCCTGCTCGTGCCGCGAGGGGCCTTCGTCCTGCCCAGCCGTGTCATTCATGCACCGGATCATGCCGTGCCCCGCTGTGCGCGGCAGCCCCATTTCCCGGCGGCCCCCACTTCCCGGTGTTCCTGGTGTTCCCGGTGGTCCCGGTGTTCCGGGTAGGTCCGGGGGTACGGAAACCCACAGCCTGTGGACGACCGGCCGGCCCTCGATCCGATCGCGTTAACATGACGAGAAATCGTCCGGTACCCGGAGCGGACTGGAACGGGAAGGCCACCCTCGCGTGAGTACAGACCAACAGCCAGACCTCAAGGACCGCCCGGCGCGGCTGACCGTGGGCGTCGTCGGCGCCGGCCGGGTGGGCCCGGCCCTGGCCGCGTCCCTGCAACTCGCCGGGCACCACCCGGCAGCCGTCTCCGCGGTCTCCGACGCCTCCAGGCGCCGCGCCGCGCTGCTGCTGCCGGACGTGCCCGTCGTGCCGCCCGCCGAGGTCCTGCGCCGCGCCGACCTGGTCCTGCTCACCGTCCCCGACGACACCCTGCCGGGCCTCGTGGCGGGACTGGCGGAGACCGGCGCCGTACGACCGGGGCAACTGCTCGTGCACACCTCCGGGCGGTACGGCGCGCGGGTGCTGGACCCGGCCCTGCGCGCGGGCGCGCTGCCGCTCGCGCTGCACCCCGCGATGACCTTCACCGGCAGCCCCGTGGACGTCCAGCGGCTGGCCGGCTGCTCGTTCGGCGTCACCGCCCCCGAGGAACTGCGGCTGGCCGCCGAGGCGCTCGTCATCGAAATGGGTGGCGAGCCCGAGTGGGTCGACGAGGACAAGCGCCCGCTCTACCACGCGGCCCTCGCCCTCGGCTCCAACCACCTGGTGACCCTGGTCGCGCAGTCCATGGAACTGCTGCGCGCGGCCGGCGTCGAGGCGCCCGACCGGATGCTGGGCCCGCTGCTCGGCGCCGCCCTGGACAACGCCCTGCGCTCCGGTGACGCGGCGCTGACCGGGCCCGTCGCGCGCGGGGACGCGGGTACGGTGGCCGCGCACGTCGACGAGTTGCGCAAGCACGCCCCGCAGAGCCTTGCCGGCTACCTGGCGATGGCCCGCGCGACCGCCGACCGGGCGCTGGCGCACGGCCTGCTGAAGCCGGAACTCGCCGAGGACCTGCTCGGGGTGCTCGCCGACGGCGGCAGGAACGGCACGGACGGCACGGACGGCACGGACGGCACCGACCCGGCCGGGAACGGGGAGGACCGATGAGCCGCCGCCGTCTCGAACTCGCCGCCACGGCCGACGACCTGACGCGGCTGCGCGACCGGTTCGCGGTGCCGGGCGGTACCGCCGTCGCCATGACCATGGGCGCGCTGCACGAGGGCCACGCCACCCTGGTCCGGGCCGCGCGCGAGCGCGTCGGCGGCAAGGGGTTCGTCATCGTCACCGTCTTCGTCAATCCGCTCCAGTTCGGCGCGGGCGAGGACCTGGACCGCTACCCGCGCACCCTCGAAGCCGATCTGAAGATCGCCGAGCAGTCCGGCGCCGACGCCGTGTTCGCGCCCTCCGTGGACGAGGTCTACCCCGGCGGCCGGCCCCAGGTGCGCATCGCCGCGGGCCCCATGGGCGACCGGCTGGAGGGCGCCGCACGGCCGGGGCACTTCGACGGCATGCTCACGGTCGTCGCCAAACTGCTCCACCTCACCCGCCCCGACGTCGCCCTGTTCGGACAGAAGGACGCCCAGCAGCTGGCGCTGGTCCGGCGCATGGTGCGGGACCTGAACTTCGGCGTCGACGTCGTCGCCGTACCGACCGTGCGCGAACCCGACGGCCTCGCCCTGTCGAGCCGCAACCGCTACCTCTCGATCGACGAGCGGCGCACGGCGCTCGCCCTGTCCCGGGCCCTGTTCGCGGGCCGCGACCGGCACGCCGCGCAGGAGGCGCTGCGCGCGCGTGCCCTCGAAGTGCCGTCCACGCGTGCGCGTGCCGAGGCGCTCAGCGCCATAGGGGAGTCCCGGGCCGCCGCCGACGCGCACGCGGTCGCCAAGGCCGTACCGGGAGCCGCGGCGGCCGTCCGCGCCGCCGCCCGCGCCGTCCTCGACGAGGCCGCGCACTACGACCCGCCGCTGGAACTGGACTACCTGGCCCTCGTCGACCCGGCCGACTTCACCGAGATCGACGACGACTTCACCGGTGAGGCCGTCCTCGCCCTGGCCGCCCGGGTCGGCACGACCCGGCTGATCGACAACCTCCCCCTCACCTTCGGAACCCTCGGAGCCGCCTCGTGACCAGCACAGGCACCAGCACCGGCAGCAGCACAGGCATACGACTGCACGCACCCGCGCCCGGCTGGTCGATCGCCGCGGACGTGGTGGTCGTCGGCTCCGGCGTCGCCGGTCTCACCGCGGCCCTGCGCTGCGAGGCCGCCGGCCTCAGGACCGTCGTCGTCACCAAGGCCCGGCTCGACGACGGCTCCACCCGCTGGGCGCAGGGCGGCATCGCGGCGGCGCTCGGCGAGGGCGACACCCCCGAACAGCACCTGGACGACACCCTGGTCGCGGGCGCCGGCCTGTGCGACGAGGAGGCCGTACGGATCCTCGTCACCGAGGGGCCCGGCGCGGTCCGGCGGCTGATCTCCACCGGCGCCCACTTCGACACGGACGACGAGGGCGGCATCGAGCTGACCCGGGAGGGCGGTCACCACCGCCGCCGTATCGCGCACGCCGGCGGCGACGCCACCGGCGCGGAGGTCTCCCGGACCCTCGTGGAGGCCGCGCACGCGCGCGGGGTGCGCACCATCGAGAACGCGCTCGTGCTCGACCTGCTCACGGACGCGGCCGGCCGGACGGCGGGCGTGACCCTGCACGTCATGGGCGAGGGCCAGCACGACGGCGTGGGCGCCGTGCACGCCCCCACCGTGGTGCTGGCGACCGGCGGCATGGGCCAGGTGTTCTCGGCGACCACCAACCCGTCGGTGTCGACGGGCGACGGCGTCGCGCTCGCCCTGCGGGCCGGCGCCGAGGTCTCCGACCTGGAGTTCGTGCAGTTCCACCCGACCGTGCTGTTCCTCGGCGCCGACGCGGAGGGGCAGCAGCCGCTGGTCTCCGAGGCCGTGCGCGGCGAGGGCGCCCATCTGGTCGACGCCGCCGGGGTGCGCTTCATGGCCGGGCAGCACGAACTGGCCGAGCTGGCGCCCCGGGACATCGTCGCGAAGGCCATCATGCGCCGGATGCAGGAGCAGGACGCCGGGCACATGTTCCTCGACGCCCGGCACTTCGGCCAGGACATGTGGGAACACCGCTTCCCGACGATCCTGGCCGCCTGCCGCGCGCATGGCATCGACCCGGTCCGGGAGCCCATCCCGATCGCCCCGGCCGCCCACTACGCCTCCGGCGGCGTCCGCACCGACTCCCGGGGCCGCACCACGGTCCCCGGGCTGTACGCGTGCGGCGAGGTCGCCTGCACCGGCGTGCACGGCGCCAACCGGCTCGCCTCCAACTCCCTGCTGGAGGGACTGGTCTACGCCGAGCGGATCGCCGCCGACATCGCGGCGGACCACGCGGACCAGGCGGAGTGGGCGGAGAATCCGGGCCATGCGGACCACGCGGACCAGGCGTGGGGTCTGCGGGGTGCGCCCGCCGCCGGCCCGACCCCGCCCCGGCCGGAGGCCGCCGGGCGACCGGACCGGCCCGCGTACCCGCTGCTCGCCCCCGAGGCCCGGTTCGCGATCCAGCGGATCATGACCGACGGCGCGGGCGTCCTGCGCTCGGACGCATCCCTCGCCAAGGCCGCCGACCAGCTCCAGCGACTGCACGCCGAGGCCCGCGACGCCCTCGACGAGGACGGCAAGACCGCCGAGCCGGGCGTCGACACCTGGGAGGCCACCAACCTCCTGTGCGTGGCCCGCGTCCTGGTCGCCGCCGCCCGGCTGCGCGAGGAGACCCGCGGCTGCCACTGGCGCGAGGACCGGCCCGCCCGCGACGACACCGACTGGCGGCGCCACATCGTCGTCCGGCTGAATCCGGACCGCACGCTGGCCGTGCGCACCACGGACACCGCAGACTTCCCCCCGACCCGGCCGTACCGTCCCCAGGAGCAGTGACAGAAGTGAGCACCCCCGACCTTCCCCTCGCCCCGACCGGTGGCTGCGGCGACGGCTGCGCCTGCGGCGGTGCGGGCGACGAGGCGTACCTGGAGTGCGGGCTCGACCCCGCGCTCGCCCAGCTCCTGGCCGACGCCGGGCTCGACCCGGTGGAGGTCGAGGACATCGCGGGCCTCGCCGTCCAGGAGGACCTGGCGGGCGGCGAGGACGTGACCACCGTCGCGACCATCCCCGAGGACGCCCGGGCCACCGCCGACTTCACCGCGCGCGAGGCGGGCGTGGTGGCGGGCCTGCGGGTCGCCGAGGCGGTGGTCTCGGTGGTCTGCACCGACGAGTTCGAGGTCGAGCGGCACGTGGAGGACGGCGACCGGGTGGCGGCGGGGCAGCCGCTGCTGTCGGTCACCGCGCGCACGCGTGACCTGCTGACGGCCGAACGCAGCGCGCTGAACCTGCTGTGCCGCATGTCGGGCGTCGCGACGGCCACGCGCGCGTGGGCGGACGTCCTCGACGGCACCCGGACGAAGGTGCGCGACACCCGCAAGACGACGCCGGGCCTCAGGTCCCTGGAGAAGTACGCGGTGCGCTGCGGCGGCGGGGTCAACCACCGCATGTCGCTGTCGGACGCGGCGCTCGTCAAGGACAACCACGTGGTCGCCGCCGGCGGGGTCGCGCAGGCTTTCACGTCCGTACGGGAGGCGTTCCCGGACGTGCCGATCGAGGTCGAAGTGGACACCCTGCACCAGCTGCGCGAGGTCGTCGACGCGGGTGCGGACCTGATCCTGCTGGACAACTTCACGCCCGGTGAGTGCGAGGAGGCGGTGGCCCTCGTGGCCGGGCGGGCGCTGCTGGAGGCGTCGGGCCGGCTGACGCTGGGGAACGCCAGGGCGTACGCGGACACCGGTGTGGACTTCCTGGCCGTCGGTGCCCTGACCCATTCGTCGCCGATCCTGGACATCGGCCTGGACCTGCGCGAGGCGGAGTAAGACCATGCTCCTGACGATCGACGTGGGCAACACGCACACCGTGCTGGGTCTGTTCGACGGCGACGACATCGTCGAGCACTGGCGGATCTCCACGGACGCCCGCCGCACGGCGGACGAGCTGGCGGTGCTCCTCCAGGGGCTGATGGGCATGCACCCGCTGCTCGGCGAGGAACTGGGCGACGGCATCGACGGGATCGCGATCTGCGCGACCGTCCCGTCGGTGCTGCACGAACTGCGCGAGGTGACGCGGCGCTACTACGGGGACGTGCCCGCGGTGCTGGTGGAGCCCGGGGTGAAGACCGGCGTGCCGATCCTCACCGACAACCCCAAGGAGGTCGGCGCCGACCGGATCATCAACGCCGTCGCGGCCGTCGAGCTGTACGGCGGTCCGGCGATCGTCGTGGACTTCGGTACGGCGACGACGTTCGACGCGGTCAGCGCGCGCGGGGAGTACATCGGCGGGGTCATCGCGCCCGGTATCGAGATCTCCGTCGAGGCGCTCGGGGTCAAGGGCGCGCAACTGCGGAAGATCGAGGTGGCCCGGCCGCGCAGCGTCATCGGCAAGAACACCGTGGAGGCGATGCAGGCGGGGATCGTGTACGGGTTCGCCGGGCAGGTCGACGGCGTGGTGGGCCGGATGGCCGGGGAACTGGCCGACGATCCCGACGACGTCACGGTGATCGCCACGGGCGGGCTGGCGCCGATGGTCCTGGGCGAGTCGTCGGTCATCGACGAGCACGAGCCGTGGCTGACGCTGATCGGGCTGCGCCTCGTGTACGAGCGGAACGTGTCCCGGCTCTGACCCGGCCGACCGGCCGCCCACGAGCCCACCCGAACGGCCACCCACGCCGCCCGAACGGCCACCCACGAGCCCACCCGAACGTGCCCTGCCCACACGCCCGCCCGAACGCCCGGCCACGGGCCGCTCGAACGCCCGTCCGCGTGCCCGGCTCGGTCCGCGCCGTCTCGGCGGCGCGGACCGGGCCGGGCACGGCGTCCAGGTGGGTGGGGTGTACACGCCACGCGCACCCCTTTGTGCCGAGTTTGTCTGATTAGTGCGTATCGTCGGTATATGCCCACGCCCTACGGATCCCGCGGCGGCATGGCGTTCGGTGCGGAGGAGCTGCGTGTGCTCCGCCGCGCCCTCGCCCTCGCCCTCCACCCCGGCCCCGCTTCGGCCGAGGACGTCCAGGACTGTCTCCGGCTCGCCGAATCACTCGACGAGGCGATGCGCGAGGCCGCCCGGCTGCGCGCCTTCCTGGTGGCCGACCTCGCCCGTTATCGCGCCGCCCTGCCCGGCACCGTCGTCGGCTACCTCGCCCTTCTCGACGAGGCGCTCGCCGCCGGGCACCGGCCCACGGCCGACGACCTCGCCGCGCTCCGGGCGCTGCGCGGGAATCCCGCCGCGGCCGCCCTGCTGGACCGCTGTACGCGCGGGACCGGCGTCGCCGTGCCGAGCGTCCCCGCCTCCCGCCGGAGCACCCGGCTGATGGCGCTGCCCGGCGGCGCGGGCGAGGAGAAGGGCGGGAACGGCGAGCAGGGCGAGAAGCCCCGCGAGCGGCCGGCGGAGCGCCCCGAGGAACGGCCGCGGCCTGCCCCGCGCAAGCCGTCGAGGCCCATCCCGACCCCCGGCGAGGTCTTCCCCCGCCGCAAGCCGCCCACGCCCCCCGCCAACGCCGGTCCCCCTCGCCAGCGGCTCGCCGCCGGGTGAGGGGCGGTCCCCGCCCGACGCCCGCCCGTGGCTACTCTGGGGCCATGGACTACCTCTCCGCGCTCGTGCCCCCCGTCGTCATGGCCATCTTCTTCATCGGAGTGGTCAGGGTGATCGTCAAGACCCAGGGCGGGACCGCCAGGGCCAAGGAGGACGCCGCCGTCGACGCCGCCCTCGCCCGCGCGGAGGAAGTGCGACAGGCTTCCGCCCGCTCCGAGGTCTGACCCGCCCCGCACCGCGGCACACCCGCCCCGTCCGGCACCGCGGCCCCGTCCGCCCCCGCAGGCATCGCCCGCGCCCTCGGCGTACTCCGCCCACACCAGCGGGCATCGCCCGCGCCCTCGGCGTACTCCGCCCCCCGGCCGGAGCGCTCGCCGCCCACGGCGCGAAACTCAACCGGGCCCCGGCAGACGACGCCCGCCCGCCCGAACGGCCCCCGCCGCGCACCCGGCGACTCCCTCCCGTGACGCACCGGCCGCGCCGCCCGCCGCACACCCGCCGTTCCCCGTGCCGCGGTACTGCCCCCGACGCACGACCGGCGGCCTGGTCCACCCCCGGTTCTCGCCGTCTTCCGCGGCCCCCTCTCGGCCCTTCTCGGCCTCCCCCGGCCACCCCCTCCCGCTCCGAGGCGTGCTCCCGGCCGAACCCCGCCCGGACGACGACAGCACCCCTTTTGTTCGTCTACGTCGCTAAAAGTGCCCGTCCGGCACGCCATTGACCGGTTCTCCTACTATTGTTCTGGCTGTGCCTCGCCCATTGGGAGAACTCGAAGACGCGGTCATGACGCGGGTGTGGAAGTGGAACCGCCCGGTGACCGTTCGGGAAGTCCTGGAAGACCTTCAGCGGGAACGGTCGATCGCCTACACCACGGTGATGACCGTATTGGACAATCTCCATCAGAAGGGCTGGGTGCGCCGCGAGGCCGAAGGCCGGGCCTATCGATATGAGGCCGTCTCCACCCGGGCCGCCTACGCGGCCGCCCTGATGAACGACGCATGGTCGCACAGTGACAACCCGGCGGCCGCTCTCGTCGCCTTCTTCGGCATGATGAGCGACGAACAGCGCCGGGCCCTCAGGGACGCCGTCCGCATCGCCCAGGGCCCGGAAACCGGGGATGAAACCGGGGATACCCTCTCCGATACCGGGGCCGAGAACCCCGGCTCGGCGCAGGGAGACGGCGGGCGATAGCGTCCGCTCATGTCAGCAGAGCGCCCCGAAGCCACCGCAAAAGCCATCACCGTCCGGCGGGCCCGGACCGGCGATGTCCCGGCCGTGCGCCGCCTCCTTGACGCGTACGCCCGTGAGCGCATCCTGCTCGACAAAGCGACCGTGACGCTTTACGAGGACATCCAGGAGTTCTGGGTCGCGGAACGCGACGACAACGCCGAGGTGGTCGGCTGCGGCGCCCTGCATGTCATGTGGGAAGATCTCGCGGAAGTCCGCACTCTCGCGGTGAAGCCCGGCCTGAAGGGGGCCGGCGTTGGTCACCAGTTGCTGGAGAAGTTGCTGCTGACCGCCCGGTGGCTCGGTGTTCGGCGCGTATTCTGCCTGACCTTCGAAGCCGACTTCTTCGGGAAGCACGGCTTCGTGGAGATCGGTGAGACGCCCGTCGACACCGATGTCTACGCGGAGCTGTTGCGCTCCTATGACGAAGGCGTCGCCGAGTTCCTCGGTCTCGAACGAGTGAAACCGAACACCTTGGGCAACAGCCGGATGCTTCTGCATCTGTGATCGTCGATCGCCGGGGCTTGCCCGGTATTCCGGGTCTCCGGGGTTGCCCAGGTTCCCTATGTCCGAAACGCGCATGTTTCCGGTCTGCGGAGCCCCCCGGTTCTCTCCCGGGGGTTTGTGTTTTTCCCGCAAAAGCGGTTTGCTTTCCGACGTACTGCTGTACTGCATATAACAAGGGGCGGTGAAACGGCGGACGCCGCAGACCCCGAGCCCTCACGTTATCGATGAAAGGAAATCCGGTGGCACAGAAGGTTCAGGTCCTTCTTGTCGACGACCTCGACGGCGGCGAGGCGGACGAGACCGTGACGTTCGCGCTGGACGGCAAGACGTACGAGATCGATCTCACGACCGCCAATGCGGACAAGCTGCGGGGACTTCTCGACGCCTATGTGAAGGGCGGTCGTCGTACCGGTGGCCGTGCTTCCGGCGGACGTGGAAAGGCCCGCGCCGCGGCCGGCGGCAGCCAGGACACCGCGCAGATCCGTGCCTGGGCGAAGGAGAACGGCTACGAGGTCAACGACCGTGGCCGCGTTCCCGCGTCCATCCGCGAGGCTTACGAGAAGGCCAACGGCTGAACAGCCGACGGCCCGGCGCACGCGCGCCGCAGCCGGATCCGGTGGCAGTGAGTCGCCACCGTGTCCACCAGTCGTACGAGATCGGGGGCGCCCCCACCGCCCCCCACGGCCGACAGCGTCGGCAGCGAGGTCTCTACCTCGCACCCCGGCTCGGGGGGCCGCAGCCACACGGCGGCCCCCTGCACGGGACAGACCCCCTGTGCGGGAACGGGACAGGCCCCCGCTGCCGGACAGGAAGAACGCCGGGACCGCGCGGCCCGCGGCGCGGGGAGCGCGCGTACGGCGAGTGCCGGGACCGTGTGCGGGGGGAGTGCTGTCGCGCCACGGCCGACGGGAAGCGGCCGCGGTCCGCTCGCACCGGGCCCCGGGAGGGCCGGCGCCCCCAGACTGCCGTCCGCGCCGAGCGCCAGCAGATCCAGCGGCAGCGAACCCCATTCCAGCCAGTCCAGCAGCCCCGGCAGTTCCTCGGCGCTGCCCGCGGCCACCAGGAACCGCATCCGGCCGCCGTCGACGGCCACCGGAGAGCCCGGCGCCAGATGTCTGAGCGCCGCGCCGCCCGCCTCCGCCGGGACGTCCAGGACGTCGAAGCGCACGCCCGTGCGCAGCCGCAGCGGCTCGCCGGGCACCGTGGCCCACCCCAGTGCGTTCTCGTACCAGTGCCGGGCCCGTGAGTCCGGCTGGGAGGGGCGACGGGGGGACGGGACCACGGGGACGGTGCCAGCCATGCCCAGCGCAACAGACGAAGCCCCCTGAGAGTTACGCTAGGTAGGCAAATGACTGCGCAGAGTGCTTAAGGAGAGGGCGTGTGGGGGCCCGAGCAGGCGCAAGGTTGTTCGCCCATAGCGGAGGGAACCGGGGCGCTCCGCATGGAGTGTCAGTCCCTGCGGGTAAGACATCCCTAGTGGGAGGGGGCGACACGCAGAACGGACTGTCTCACGTTCGCCATCGGCGTACTGATGGTGAGGGTAACTGTCTGGCCTGCGGGAACATCGTCTCGCACCATCGGGTTGGAGCACATGTCGGCGTTCGGGGTCAGGAGGCAGCATCTTGTCTCCGCGAGAGCGGAGGTGATCCGGACGGTGTCGGCAGTTGGAATGAGCGGTCCCCGCTTGCGGGACTAAGCTGCGGAAGGACAGAGAGGGGAGCGTCCCCTTACTGCCTGACCGCTCTGAGGAGCGATTAACGATGTTCGAGAGGTTCACCGACCGCGCGCGGCGGGTTGTCGTCCTGGCTCAGGAAGAAGCCCGGATGCTCAACCACAACTACATCGGCACCGAGCACATCCTCCTGGGCCTGATCCACGAGGGTGAGGGTGTCGCCGCCAAGGCCCTTGAGAGCCTCGGGATTTCGCTCGAGGCGGTCCGCCAGCAGGTGGAGGAGATCATCGGCCAGGGCCAGCAGGCCCCGTCCGGCCACATCCCCTTCACCCCCCGTGCCAAGAAGGTCCTGGAGCTGTCGCTCCGCGAGGCCCTTCAGCTGGGCCACAACTACATCGGCACGGAGCACATCCTGCTCGGCCTGATCCGCGAGGGCGAGGGCGTCGCCGCCCAGGTCCTGGTCAAGCTGGGCGCCGATCTCAACCGTGTCCGCCAGCAGGTCATCCAGCTGCTGTCGGGCTACCAGGGCAAGGAGACCGCCACCGCCGGCGGCCCTGCCGAGGGCACGCCCTCGACGTCCCTGGTCCTCGACCAGTTCGGCCGGAACCTCACCCAGGCCGCTCGCGAATCCAAGCTCGACCCGGTCATCGGGCGCGAGAAGGAGATCGAGCGGGTCATGCAGGTGCTCTCCCGCCGTACGAAGAACAACCCGGTCCTGATCGGTGAGCCCGGCGTCGGCAAGACCGCCGTCGTCGAAGGTCTCGCCCAGGCCATCGTCAAGGGCGAGGTGCCCGAGACGCTCAAGGACAAGCACCTCTACACGCTGGACCTCGGCGCCCTGGTCGCCGGCTCCCGCTACCGCGGTGACTTCGAGGAGCGCCTGAAGAAGGTGCTCAAGGAGATCCGCACCCGCGGCGACATCATCCTGTTCATCGACGAGCTGCACACGCTGGTCGGTGCGGGTGCCGCCGAGGGCGCCATCGACGCCGCCTCGATCCTGAAGCCGATGCTGGCCCGCGGTGAGCTGCAGACCATCGGTGCCACCACGCTGGACGAGTACCGCAAGCACCTGGAGAAGGACGCGGCCCTGGAGCGCCGCTTCCAGCCCATCCAGGTTGCCGAGCCGTCCCTGTCGCACACCATCGAGATCCTCAAGGGCCTGCGCGACCGTTACGAGGCCCACCACCGGGTCTCCATCACGGACGAGGCGCTGGTCCAGGCCGCCACCCTGGCCGACCGGTACATCTCGGACCGCTTCCTGCCGGACAAGGCGATCGACCTGATCGACGAGGCCGGGTCCCGGATGCGTATCCGCCGGATGACCGCGCCGCCGGACCTGCGCGAGTTCGACGAGAAGATCGCCGCCGTCCGCCGGGACAAGGAGTCCGCGATCGACTCGCAGGACTTCGAGAAGGCCGCCTCCCTGCGCGACAAGGAGAAGCAGCTCCTGGCCGCCAAGGCGAAGCGGGAGAAGGAGTGGAAGGCCGGCGACATGGACGTCGTCGCCGAGGTCGACGGCGAGCTGATCGCCGAGGTCCTCTCCACCGCCACCGGCATCCCGGTCTTCGAGCTGACCGAGGAGGAGTCCAGCCGCCTGCTCCGCATGGAGGAGGAGCTGCACAAGCGGGTCATCGGCCAGGTCGACGCCGTCAAGGCGCTGTCGAAGGCGATCCGCCGTACGCGCGCGGGCCTCAAGGACCCGAAGCGTCCGGGTGGCTCGTTCATCTTCGCCGGCCCGTCCGGTGTCGGTAAGACCGAGCTGTCCAAGGCGCTCGCGGAGTTCCTCTTCGGTGACGAGGACGCGCTGATCTCCCTCGACATGTCGGAGTTCAGCGAGAAGCACACGGTGTCGCGTCTCTTCGGTTCGCCCCCCGGCTACGTGGGCTACGAAGAGGGCGGCCAGCTGACCGAGAAGGTCCGCCGCAAGCCGTTCTCCGTCGTCCTCTTCGACGAGGTCGAGAAGGCCCACCCGGACATCTTCAACTCGCTGCTGCAGATCCTGGAGGACGGTCGGCTGACCGACTCCCAGGGCCGGGTCGTGGACTTCAAGAACACGGTCATCATCATGACGACCAACCTCGGCACCCGGGACATCTCCAAGGGCTTCAACCTGGGCTTCGCCGCCGCGGGTGACACGAAGACCAACTACGAGCGCATGAAGAACAAGGTCCAGGACGAGCTGAAGCAGCACTTCCGGCCCGAGTTCCTGAACCGCGTCGACGACGTGGTGGTCTTCCCGCAGCTGACCCAGTCCGACATCCTGAAGATCGTCGACCTGATGATCGGCAAGGTGGACGAGCGCCTGAAGGACCGGGACATGGGCATCGAGCTGTCCCAGTCCGCCAAGGAGCTGCTGTCCCAGAAGGGCTACGACCCGGTGCTGGGCGCCCGGCCGCTGCGCCGCACGATCCAGCGCGAGATCGAGGACACGCTGTCGGAGAAGATCCTCTTCGGCGAGCTGCGCCCCGGTCACATCGTGGTCGTCGACACGGAGGGCGAGGGCGAGACGAAGACCTTCACCTTCCGCGGCGAGGAGAAGTCCGCGCTGCCGGACGCCCCGCCGATCGAGCAGGCGGCCGGCGGAGCCGGTCCCAACCTGAGCAAGGAGGCGTAAGCCTCCGGCGGATCGACCGAGAGGGGCCGGTGCCTTCGGGCACCGGCCCCTCTCGGCGTTCTCAGCGGCGTTCCAGGGTGACGTCCGCCCCGGGGAAGAGGTCCGCGAAACGGGCGGCCGGGAAGGAGCGGCCCGGCCGCTTCTGCAAGTGCACCGAGCGCACGTTCGGCAGCCTGGACGCCAGGCCGGAGAGATCCTCGGCGCCGGTCAGCGCGGGGATCCGGAGAACTTCGACACCGGGAAGTCCGGGCATCCGGCTGATCGAGTCCGGCAGCTCCCGGATGATCCGGGAATTGAAGAAGAGGTGGGTCAGCGCGGGCAGCGCGGCCACCTCCCGCCAGTCGTCGGCCGTCAGCTCCGTGGTCAGCGGTCCGAGGCTGAGCGTCGTCAGACCGCCCCAGTGCCGCAAACCGCGCAGGCCCGTGCCATCGGTGCTGTGCGCGCCGAGGAAGAGGAAATCGAGCGGCGCGTCGAGCGGCAGGGCGTGGGTGAGGGCGGTGCCCGGGAGCCGCTGGCCGATACTGATCCGGGCCAGCGACCGCAAGGCCGGCAGCCCCGTCAGGTCGGCCGCGCCGGAGCAGCCGAAGACCCTGAGCGGCAGCGCCGAGAGGCGGTCCAGCCCGCCCGCTGCCGGGCAGTCGTCGATCCACAGCCGGTCGAGCGAGCCGAAGGGCAGCAGGTCGCCCGCGTCGCCGAGATGAGGGTTGTCCGACAACTGGAGGGAGGTCACGGCGTCGGCGGACGGCACGACGGCCAGGATGTCCTCCGTCCGGTGCCCGCCCGCGATCCAGAGCTCGTGCCAGGGCCGCATCCCCGCCAGCGCCGCGAGCTGCTGGGCCGACCGGCAGACCAGAAACAGCTGTGCCCGCTCCAGATGGTCCAGTACCTCGGCCGCGTACTCGGCGGTGCCGAACCGTCCCCAGGTCCCCGCCAGTTGGCGGCGCACTGTCAGATCCGGGTGCTCCCGGAACCGCCGCAGCACCGCGAGCGCCCCCTCCGGCTCCTCCTCCCCGAGGAGCGAGGCGGTCACCGTCACTCCGTGCGCCTGCTCGTTTGTCAGCCCCTCAGGCCCCGGCAGCAGTTCCAGCACCAGCGGTCCCGCTTCGGCCAGGGCGCTCGCCTCTTCCTTCGTACCCGGCGGAATCAGTTCCGCGGCCCGCCGTTCCACCTCCGCCCGCACCGCCGGGTCCAGGGCCGTCGCGTGCTCCAGGCAGGCCAGCGCCAGCAAGGTCAGCCGTGGCACCTCACGGGCCAGCAACTGCCTGATCAGCCAGGCCCGTTCCCGGGGCCGGGCGTGCGCCACCGCCATCCGGATCACGTCCTCCCACTGGGTGTCGTCCGCCCGGCCGGCGAGGACGTCGAGGTGGCCCTGCTCGACGGCGTAGCGAGCGCCCAGGTAGTCCTGGAAGGTGCGGTGCACGAAGTCGACGACGCCGTCGCCTGGTTGGCGGATCAGCCCGCTGCGCAGCAGCAGCATCCGCAGGACCCCGGTCGCCTCCGGCTGTCCCGCCGGCAGGGCGATCGACGGCAGACACCGCTCCACGATCCCCTCGGCCGTCTCCCGGTCCATCTCGGTACGGCCGCTCAGCACGAGCGCGTACGCCAGTCGCTGCAACAGTTCCAGCTGGGCCTCCTCGCCCAGCTCCGGTTCGTCCAGCGGGTCCATGCCGCGCTCCCGGTCCCGGCGGGACAGCAGCATCGTGAGGGCGGCGTCGTACAACTCCTTGCGGCCGGTGGGCAGATAGCCGCGGCGCTCGCGGTGCAGGGCGCAGAGCAGTCCGCACATCAGCGGGTTGGTGGCGAGGCGGGCCAGGTCGCGTTTGGTGCGCAGGGCGTCCAGCAGTCTCGCCTCGTACTCCTTGGCCCCCGCGGCCGTGTGCCAGCGCCGTACGAAGGTGGCGACGTCCGTGTCGCGCATCGGGGCCAGGGCCAGTTCCCGGAAGCCCTCGGCGGCCAGCCAGTCGGGGCGTACGGCGGTGGGCCGGGAGGTCAGCAGCCACTGGTTGCCCGGGAAGGCGTGGACCAGGGCGAGCAGCCAGTCCCGGGTGCGGTGGCGCTCGGCGGCCGGGATTTCGTCCAGCCCGTCGACGAGGACGAGCGCCCGGCCGGCCGTCAGGACGCGTTCCGCCCAGCCCTCGGGCGGGGACAGCGGGCAGTTCACGGCCGTGAGGAAGGCGGCCGGAGCCGGGAGGGTGCCCGCGCGGACCAGGGAGCGCAGCGGGAGGACGTACGGGATGCGCCCGCCGCTCCCGTCCTGGGCGGCGGTGACGGCCAGCCACTGCACCAGGGTCGTCTTGCCCGAGCCCGCGTCGCCGCGCAGCAGGACGCGGTCGTGGCCGCGCAGCGCCTCCTCGGCGGCGAGGCGGACGGTGGTTGGGCCCTGGCGCTCGTCCGGTGCGGCGTCCAGGGCGGCGTCCGCCGTGGCGGCGTCGTCGCCCGTGGTCTCCAGGCTCAGGTAGGCGACTTCCAGGGGCCAGCGGTCGGGGGAGTCGCGCAGGTCGACGCCGTAGATGGTGAGGTGGTCGTGCCGGCGGGCGGCATACGGCAGGTAGCGGCGCTCGAACGCCGTGTCACGGGCGTCGGGCCGCGGGGTGCGGGCGAGCAACTCGTCCACCTTGGCGATGAGTTCGGCCTGGGCGCGGGTCTGCTCGACGAGGGTGCGGGCCACGAAGACCGAGCGCCGGGTGAAGAACTCCAGGATGTGCAGGCAGGCCCACTCGGTCGCGGTGTCGAGGAACAGCTCGGCGTCCGCGGAGAGTCCGGCCCCGGGCGGGAGGCCGTCCGCGCGCAGCCGCCGGGCCAGCTCCAGGTGGCCGAGCCGTACGGCCTGTACGTCGTCCATGTCCAGGTCGCCGAGGGCGAGCAGCCGCCCGGCCAGGGCGTCGGCCACGGCGGTCCGTTCGCCGGCCGGGAACGGTGCCTCGCCGGGGGACGCCACGGCCCGTTCGACGAGCCGGCCGGCGAGCCGGTGCACCTGCTTATCGCCCAGGCTGCGCTGTTCGCCGCGGAAGGACACCAGGTCCCGCAGCCGGACGGGCCGGTCGACCAGACCGGCGCCGGGGCCGTCCGGGACGAACAGTTTCCGCACCAGCGGGCCGATCAGGCTCGACGCCAGTTTGCCGCCCAGTACCGCCGGTTCCATCCGGTTCCCCCCGTGGTCGTGCACAGCGTGTGGACGGGGGGAGCCTAGTGGCAGCGTGTCCGCCGAACGCCGGGGCGGGGCAGGGCGATCGGTGGGGTGCCGGCGGTGTGGCGCCGGTCATATTCGAGGGGGGTGGGGCGGTGCGGGCTCGTGATATGCCACACAGGCGAAATGTCCGTTACTACCCGGGGTAGTGAGACTTCATTTATGGGCAAATCGGGACATTTAATTCTCGGTATTGAGGGGGGTTGGCCTTGCTGTGCGGCATGTCCGGTTCCTGTGCATTTTGTCAAGAGTAGTTAATTTCTGCCGATCGAGTACTAGATCTCATAGTAGATGGGGGTTTTGGAGGCGCGGGAGATCCGGGGTTACCAAGAGATGCCCCGACCGGCGGCCGTGCGTGTCCCGGCCGGGTTCCCCGTTCCCGATCACACGAGGTTTCCATGTCCCCGCGTGTCACGTCCCGCCCTTCCTCCAGGTCCCTGCTCCGCAGCCGCGCCGCGGTCCTGGCCGCCGGTCTCGGTGTCTCGGCCGTGCTGGGAGGCGGTGTCGCGGCCGCCGCGCCGCAGGCCCCAGCCGCCGCGCCGAAGACCGGCGTCGCGCAGGCGCCCGCCAGGAGCGCGGCCGCATGGGTCGACCCGGTGCAGCGGTACACGCTGACCGCGGGCTTCAACCAGGCCGGCGGCATGTGGAAGGCCAGGCACAGCGGCCAGGACTTCGCCGTGCCGATCGGCACCGACGTGGTCGCCGCGCACGAGGGCGTCGTCGTCAAGGCCGGCGGCTACGGCGCCGGCGACGGGCCCGCCTACGGCAACGCCATCGTCATCAGGCACAGCAACGGGACGTACTCCCAGTACGCCCACCTGTCGCGGGTCGACGTGCGGATCGGCCAGGCCGTCCGCACCGGCCAGCACATCGCGCGGTCCGGCAACACCGGCAACACCACCGGACCGCACCTGCACTTCGAGATCCGCACGACCCCGAACTACGGTTCCGCGATAGACCCGGTCACCTTCCTGCGCTCCCACGGCGTACGGGTCTGAGCGGGCGCCGGCCCCTTCCGCGTCCGGGCGTCCGGGGAGGGGCCGGGCTCGGGGCTGGTCTCGGGGAACTAGGTCCCGGTGTCCCGGGCGGCCTTGTGCGCCCGGGTGACCAGGTCCATGGCGACCTCCAGAACGGCCTCGCGCTTCTTCTCGGGGTCGCCCTCCAGGTCCTGGTGGATGAACATCCCGGCGTGCAGCGTGAAGAGGGCGCTCACGCAGCGGACCTGATCGACCAGGTCCGCGTCCCGGTCGATGATGATGTCCCGCATTCCGCGCATGCGGTCCTTGAACGATTCGCCGATCCGCAGTTCCCGCACGGTCGCCTGGTTCTCCTGCATGAAGCGGAACAGCGGCGCGGCGCCCGCGAGGCTTTCGCTGTAGCGCCGGATGATCTCCCGCTTGGTCTCCAGCGTGTGCGGCTGCCGCTCGCCCCAGGCGATCAGCTCCTCCACCGGCTTCGTCAGATCCTCGAAGAGACTGACGATTATCTCTTCCTTGGTCTTGAAGTGGTAGTAGAGCGCGGCCTTGGTCACCTCCAGCCGCTCGGCGATCTCCCGCAACGAGGTCTTCTCGTACCCCTGCTCGGCGAAGAGTTCGAGTGCCACGTCCTGGATGCGCTGGCGGGTGTTTCCGCGGCGCGGGTGCCTGGTGCCGTCCATGGTGACGCCCATCTTCGTACTCCTTGAGCTCCCGCGAAACTTACTTGACGACCGGCAAGTACTGCGTCTACCTTCCGAGTGTAGTCTCAACTAGCCGGGCGGCAAGTAAGTAGCCGCCACAGGGGGGTACCGCACCATGGCGGACACACAGCCGGCCCCGGCGGGCCAGGAGAAACCCGCGGAGCAGGACAAGCAACCGAGAAGCGTGCGTGTCGTCCTGCTCGCGCTGATGATCGCGATGATGCTCGCGATGCTCGACAACATGATCGTGGGCACCGCGATGCCGACGATCGTCGGCGAACTGGGCGGCCTGGAACACCTGTCCTGGGTGGTCACCGGGTACACGCTCGCCACCGCGGCGGCCACCCCGATCTGGGGCAAGCTCGGTGACATGTACGGGCGCAAGGGCGCCTTCATGACCTCGATCGTGATCTTCCTGATCGGGTCGGCGCTGAGCGGCATGGCCCAGAACATGGGCGAGCTGATCGGCTTCCGGGCCGTGCAGGGCCTGGGCGCCGGCGGTCTGATGGTGGGCGTCATGGCGATCATCGGCGACCTGATCCCGCCGCGTGAGCGCGGCAAGTACCAGGGCATGATGGCCGGTGTCATGGCGCTCGCGATGATCGGCGGCCCGCTGGTCGGCGGCACCATCACCGACAACTGGGGCTGGCGCTGGTCCTTCTACATCAACCTGCCGCTCGGCGCCGTCGCACTGGTCGCGATCAGCGCGGTGCTGCACCTGCCGAAGAAGCGGACCGAGACGCGCATCGACTATCTGGGCGCCCTGCTGCTGACCGTCGGCATCGTCGCGATCGTGCTCGTGACGACCTGGGGCGGCACCGAGTACGCCTGGACGTCCGCGCGGATCATGGAACTGATCGCCCTCGGCGTCGTCTCGCTGGTCGCCTTCGTGTTCTGGCAGACCCGGGCGGCCGAGCCGGTGCTGCCGCTGCACATCTTCCGCAGCCGCAACTTCACCCTGATGTCGATCATCGGCTTCATCACCGGCTTCGTGATGTTCGGCGCCACGCTGTTCCTGCCGCTGTACCAGCAGTCCGTGCAGGGCGCGTCCGCGACCAACTCCGGCCTGCTGCTCCTGCCGATGCTCGGCGCCATGATGGTCACGTCGATGGTCGCGGGCCGGATCACCACCAACAGCGGCCGCTACAAGGTCTTCCCGATCGCCGGCGGCGTGCTGATGATCGCCGGTCTGTACCTGCTGTCGATGATGGACACGGGCACCTCCCGTTTCACCTCCGGCGTGTACATGGCCGTCCTCGGCCTGGGCATGGGCTGCCTGATGCAGATCACCATGCTGGTCGCGCAGAACAGCGTCGAGATGCGGGACATGGGCGTCGCCTCCTCGTCGACCACCCTGTTCCGTACGCTCGGCTCCTCGTTCGGCGTCGCCATCATGGGCGCGCTGTTCAACAACCGGGTCCAGGACGTCATGGCGGAGCGGGCCGGCGCGGCGGGCGCCAGTCTGCCGTCCGCCCAGCTCGACGCGGCGAGTCTGGCCAAGCTTCCGGCGGCGATGCGCGAGGCGTACCAGTACGCGGTCTCCGAGGGCACGCACACCGCCTTCCTGCTCGGCGCGGTGGTCGCGGTGCTCGTGCTGCTCGCGTCCCTGTTCGTCAAGGAGGTCCCGCTCAAGGGCGGACCGCAGAAGGGCGACGCGAAGGACGCCGCGCAGGCACCGGCGCCGATGGTGGAGGCGGTCTGAGGCCCTGCCCTCCGACTCCCTTCCGAGCCGAAGGCCCCCGGCGGCGTCGTACGCCCCGGGGGCCTTTCCCGTTCGGCCGCTCGCGGTGCCGCCCCGGGGGCAGCACCGTCCCGCCGGCCGTGGTGGTGTCGGTGCCGCGTGTCACCATCGGCGCATGGACAAGGTGCGCCAGTTGCGCCTGGCCAAGGACGCCATGGACCGCGACTGGGCCGACCCCGGCCTCGACCTGGACGCGGTGGCCGCGCACGCCGGGTATTCGCGCTTCCACTTCATCCGCGCCTTCAAAGAGGCGTACGGCGAGACGCCCGGCCAGTATCTGACGCACCGGCGCATCGAACGGGCGCAGGACCTGCTGCGCACCGCCGACCTCTCGGTGACCGAGATCTGCCATCTGGTGGGCTTCAGCAGCCTGGGCACGTTCTCCGCCCGGTTCAAGCGCTGGACCGGGCTGACACCCAGCGAGTACCGGACGAAGCACGTGGGACGCGGCGCCGCGCTCATACCGGGGTGCTACGCCATGCTCTACGCGGGCGGCTTCCGCAGCGGCCCCGGCGTGGCACGGAGCAATTCCGAAGAAGCGGACTGCGCGCGGCGCTGCCTACGGTGACCGGGCAGGAGACGACAGCCGCGGACAGGAGCGTCAGCATCGTCACCGTCTGGGTACTCGACCAGGAACGGGCCAAGGAGTTCTACACGCGGAAGCTGGGCCTTGAGGTCCGTATGGACATGACGATGGGCGAGGGCGGCATGCGCTGGCTGACGGTGGGCGCCGCGGGCCAGCCCGACGTGGAGCTGACCCTGATGGTGCCGAGCGCGTCCGCGATGGATCCCGAGTCCGCGGAGATGCTGAAGAAGCTCGTGGCCAAGGGGGTGCTCGGCGCCGCGGTGCTGACCACCGACGACATCCACGGCGACTACCGGCGGCTCAAGGAGAACGGCGTGGAGTTCCTCCAGGAGCCGCAGGAGCGTCCGTACGGCACGGAGGCGCTGTTCCGCGACGACTCCGGCAACTGGTTCTCCTTCACCCAGGTCCGCGAGGGCGGTCTGGACGAGTCGAAGGGCTGGGGGTGAGGATCTGGCCTGCCGATCTGGCCCGACGGCCTGGTCCGCGGACCGGATCGGTCCGCCGCCCGTCGGCGGGCCGGGCGGCGCCCGCCGACTCGCGCCGTCGGCGCTTCCCCGCCGACCCTCCCCGCCGTTGCTCCCCATCGAGGTTTTCCCTCGGCGCCTCTCCGTAGCGCCCGCCCCCGTCCGCGGCCGAGGCCCTAGGTCAGCAGCGGATAGCTGCCGGTGTTCGTCGGCGCGTGTTCCGGGAGCCACAGGACGGCCACCGCGCCCTCCGCGGGCACGTGCTCCGGCGCCCCCGCCGCCCGTACGTTGCGGAAGGTGAGCCGGGCGCCCAGCACCCGGGCCTGTCCGGCGGCGATGGTCAGGCCCAGGCCGTGACCCTGGCCCGCCCGGTCCGCGCTGCCGGTGCGGAAGCGGCTCGGGCCCTCGGCGAGCAGCTCCTCGGGGAAGCCGGGCCCGTGGTCGCGGACGCGGATGACCCGGCCCTCGACGGTGACCTCGATGGGCGGCTTGCCGTGCCGGGCGGCGTTGGCGAGCAGGTTGAACAGCACCCGCTCCAGGCGGCGCGGGTCGGTCGTGACCTCCGACTCGTGCACCACCCGTACCTCCGTCTCCGGGTCCTTGGCGGCCACCCGCCGGGTGACGAACTCGCCCAGCAGGATGTCCTGGAGTTCGGCCCGCTCGGAGGCGCTGTCGAGCCGGGCCACCTCCAGCACGTCCTCGACGAGCGTGCGCATCGCCTTGGCCCGGTCCAGGACCAGCTCGGTGGGCCGTCCCGGCGGCAGCAGTTCGGCGGCGGTCAGCAGCCCGGTCACCGGGGTGCGCAGCTCGTGCGCGATGTCCGCGGTGACCCGCCGCTCGGCCTCCAGCCGCTGCTGGAGCGTGTCCGCCATGGCGTCCACCGCGCGCGCGAGATCGTCGGTCTCGTCCCGTACGACACCGCCGATGGCGTCCAGCACCCGGACGTCCGGCTCTCCCTTGGCCACCTGGTTCGCCGCCGTCGCCGCCTTGCGCAGCCGCCGCGACATCTGCCCGCCGATGAGCACACCGAGCGCACTGCCGCCGAGCACGACCGTGATCGAGCCGATGACCAGCGCCTGGTCGAGGTCCTTGAGCACGTCCGTGCTGCGGTCGGTGATACGGGTGTGCAGGGACAGCACATGCCCGTCCTTGACCGGGACCGCCGCCCATATGTCCGGCACCTCGCCGCTGTGGTCGCTGACGTAGGTGGCGCGGCGCCCGTGCTCGACCCGCTCCCGCAGCGCGGACGGCAGATCGGGGTCGTCGATCTTGATGCTGGGGAAATTCGGCCGGCCGGACAGGTCGTAGTTGCGCTGGGCGATCTGCACCCGCTCGTCGGCCAGGTCGCGCGCGTTGTCCAGCATCGAGACCCGGGCCGCGTTGTGCACGACCAGGCTGAGCGCGACCGCGACCAGCGCGCCGACCAGGGCGATGGCCGCGCTCAGTTTCCACCTCAGCCCCGTGCGGATGCCGGCCGGCAGCAGTCGTCCGTGTGCCGGACGCCGAATGAACCCCCACATACCGCCGCTCCGCTCAGGCCCTCAGCTTGTAACCGAAGCCGCGGACCGTCTCGATCCGGTCCTGGCCGATCTTCGCCCGCAGCCGCTGCACATGGACGTCGACGACGCGGGTGTCGCCGCCCCAGCCGTAGTCCCACACGCGCTCCAGCAGCTTGTCGCGGGAGAGCACCGTGCCCGGCGCGGAGGAGAACTCGAGGAGCAGCCGCATCTCGGTCGGGGTGAGCGCCACCGGCCGGCCCGCCCGGCGCACCTCCATGCCCTCGGTGTCGATCTCCAGGTCGCCGAAGGCCAGCATCCCGCCGGCGGCCTCCGCGGCGTCCGCGGCCCGCGCGATCCCGCCCGCGTGCCCGAAGCGGCGCAGCACCGCGCGGATGCGGGCGACCAGGACGGCGCCGTCGAAGGGCTTGGTCACGTAGTCGTCGGCACCGGCCTCCAGGCCCAGGACGACGTCGATGGAGTCGGCGCGGGCGGACAGCATGATCACCGGCACGGTCGACTCGTCGCGGATGCGCCGGCACAGGCTCACCCCGTCCAGGCCGGGCAGCATGACGTCCAGGAGGGCGATGTCGGGGCGCCTGGCCCGGAACGCCTCCAGGCCCGACAGTCCGTCGGGCATCGCGGTGACCGCGAAGCCGTCCCGCTCCAGCGCGAGTTGGGTGGCCTCGCGGATGACGTCGTCGTCCTCGACGAACAGGACGTGGGTCTGGTCTGCCATCCCGGTGCTCTCAGTCCTCATGTGATTCTGGTGCCGTCGTCCATGTGACGCTCATCTCGGGTGCGAAGTTCACGGCGACGGCCCTCAGTTGGCCGGTGCCGTCGACGGGACCGGTTCCGCCACGCCGCCCACGGTGTCGCCGTAGTCGGTGTGGTGGGCGGAGACCGCGTCGAAGCGGTCCGTCTTCCAGGCGTAGGTGATCACGTTCTCCCCGGAGGGACTCGACACCGGATCGCCCTTCTCGTACACCTGCTTGGTCACCGTCAGATCGCCGCGGTCGATCTCGGCGTAGACGGGTGACTCCTCGCTCCTGAACACGTTCTCGTACCTGCCGCCCTCACTGCGATACACGTACGCCCCGACGCCCACCGCGTCGCCGCAGGTCAGGACGTTGACCACGACGTCGTCGACGGTCGCCCCGGTCAGGTCGCCGTAGGACACGTCGACCGGGTACTCGTCGGCGGCGCACGGCTTGAGCTCCCGTTTGACCGCGGTGGAGACCTTCGGGTCGTCCTTGACGAGGGTGACCGGGTTCACCCGCCGGTAGCTGTCGGAAGGGCTGGGCGCGGGGGAGGGCGCCGCGCCCGCGACCGAATCGGCGCGGGCCGGCCCCTCGTCGCGGGCGCCCGTGCCGCCGGCGGCGCAGGCGGTGGCGAAAAGGGCGAGGGCGGCGAGCACGGCCACCGCCGTGCTCACCGCCTGCGCACTCCCTCGGGCACTGGGCCCGGCGCCCATCAGGCCGCGCAACGCTCCTGCTCCTCACGCTCCAGCGCGCGTGCGTCCAGGTCGCGCGCCTCCAGCTCCTCGCGGAGCCGGGCGAGCGCCCGGTGCAGCGTGCTCTTGACCGTTCCGGCCGACATGCCGAGGGCGGCGGCCGTCTCCTCCGTGGACATCTGCTCCCAGTGTCGCAGCACCACGACGCTGCGCTGCTTCGGAGCGAGCACCTTCATGATGTCCATGAGCAGCGCCCGGTCGGCGTGCTGTTCGGTGGCGTCGTCCACGGACGCGTCCGGCAGCTGCTCGGTGGGGACCTCTTCCAGCTTGCGCGCCCGCCACCACTCGGTCCGCGTGTTGATCATCACCCGGCGCAGGTAGGCGTCGGCGAGCCGCTTGTCCGCGATGCCCTCCCAGCGGCCGTACGTCCGGGCCAGCGCCGTCTGGAGCAGGTCCTGGGCGTCGACCGGGTCAGGGACCAGCCGACGGGCGCTGCGCAGCAGCGCGTCCTGCCGGGTGCGGACGTACTCCTCGAATTCGAGCACCTCGCCCTGCGCCATTCCAACCGCCTCCGTTCCCCGTTCTGCTACGGCTCCGTGCCTGTCATTCCGTGGTCCGGTGGTCTGCCGGGCACGGAAATGAAGTTACGGAGCGCTTGTCACGGGGCTGTGCGGAGCAGCCTGCGGATGGCAATCGGCTGTCCGTCGGTTGTGTAACGGAAGTAGGTGAGGGGTAAGGAAGCCCTTCTCTATGTCCTATTGTGGGTTGGTTTGCCGTTTTTGGTGACGCGTCATCGGGCGCCTCGGTCTGTGACTTGTCTGTACGTCAGCTCAGCGGAAGCCGGTACCGGCCACCCGCCAGCGGCTCCACCAGACCGTCCGCGACCAGTCCGTCGAGCGCCCGGGCGCGCTGCACCGGCTCGTGCCACACCCGGTCCAGGGCCGCCTGCGCGACGGGGACGCGCGCCTCGCGCAGGACCGCGAGGAGTTTGCCGCGCACCTGGCGGTCGGTCCCGGCGTACGTCTGGCCGCGGCGCGGCGGACCCTCGTGCTCCGGCTTGCCCGCCAGCCGCCAGGCGCACTGGTCGGCGATCGGGCAGCGTGAGCACATCTCGTTCTTCGCCGTGCACACCAGCGCGCCCAGCTCCATCGAGGCGGCGGCCCAGCGGGCGGCGGTCCGCTCCTCCGCGGGCAGCAGCTCACGGGCCAGCTTCCGCTCGGCGGCCGTGGTGGCGTTCGGCGGGTACTGCACACCCGTGACCGCCCGCGCGAAGACCCGGCGCACATTGGTGTCGAGCACGGCGTGCCGCTGCCCGTACGCGAACGAGGCCACCGCCGCCGCCGTGTACTCGCCGATGCCGGGCAGCGCGAGCAACTGCGCGTGGTCCGTCGGTACGTCGCCGCCGTGCCGCTCCGTTATGGCGACCGCGGCGCCGTGCAGCCGCAGGGCACGGCGGGGGTAGCCGAGCCGGCCCCAGGCGCGGACGGCCTCGCCGGGTGCCTCCTCGGCGAGGTCGGCGGGGCGCGGCCAGCGGGCCAGCCACTGCTCGTAGACCGGCAGGACGCGGTTGACCGGCGTCTGCTGGAGCATGAACTCGCTGACCATCACGCCCCATGGGCCCGCCTGGGGGCGGCGCCAGGGGAGGTCGCGGGCATGGGCGTCGAACCAGGCGATCACGGGGTCGTGGAGCTTCTCAGTCATGGCCCTCCGATCCTGCCACGGGTGGGGCTGACGTGCTTCGCGGCACCACCGGGCCGGGGCGCGGCGGGTGAAGGGCACGCCGTTCGACGGCAGTTGCCGGGATGATGATCTGTAAAAGTTGCACTCGGACGGCGGGTGCCGCAAGCCAGCGCGCCGATCTCTCGTACAGTTTGCGCCGTGGGATCTCTGCGCAATCCGATCGGGCCGCTTCCCTCCTCCATCTACTGGCGCCGGAGGGTCCTACTGGTGTCGGTGGTCGCCCTGGCGGCGCTGCTGATCACCTGGATGGTGACCTCGGGCGGCGGTGGCGGGAAGAAGAAGGACACGGCCGGGTCCGACGGCAAGAACCCCGCGTCCACGATCACGCCCGGACCGTCCCAGCCCGGGTCCGCGATAAGCGAACATCCGGGCGGGCGGGACGAGTCGGGCGGCGGTGCCTCCGACGGCAGCGGCGACGGTTCCGGGACGGGCGCGGGCGGCGCCTCCGACGGCCCGTCCGGGGCGGACGACAGCGGTACGGCGGGTTCCGGTACCGGTTCCGGCGGTGGGCCGGGCGATGGTACGGGCGGTGGGCCGGGCGATGGTACGGGCGGGGGTGCGGGCCCGGGTACGGGTCCCACGCTCCCCGCCTCCTCCGGGCTGCCCAAGTGTGCCTCCGGGGCGGTCACCTTGAGCCTCCGCAGCCTGCACAACTCCTACTCGCCGGGCCAGACGCCGACCTTCGAACTCACCGCGAAGAACTCCTCCGCCGCCGACTGCAAGGTCGATCTCGGCCCGAAGAACGCCGTATTGACCATCACACCGGCGGACGCCGGGGACGACTACTGGTCGTCCGCCGACTGCCCCAAGGGCGCGGGAAGCCTGGTGTACCGGGTGCCGGCCGGCAGCAGCATCACCTACACCGCGAAGTGGGACCGCAAGCCGAGCGCCCCGCACTGCGCCACCCCTCCGGCGGGCTCGGCCGGGGCCGGGACCTATCTGGTGGAGGCGGCGACACCCGGTTTCAGCAAGGCCCAGACGTCGTTCGTACTGGCAGCCGACTGAGCGCTCCGCTTGTTGTGCGGTGATGCCTGTAGTGCGGGGATGCTGGTGGCGCCGTGATGCTGGTGGTGCCGTGATGTGCCGTCGTTCGTCTGCGGCGGTGTTGTGGCTGGTCGCGCAGTTCCCCGCGCCCCTTTGGGGCGTTGCTGGGCCGCGGTGTTTGTCTGCGGCGGTGTTGTGGCTGGTCGCGCAGCTCACCGCGCCCCTTTGGGGTGCGGTGTTCTGGTGTCCGCCGTCCCCATGGCCGCCGGTTGTCCGATGTGCCGTCAGCCGGGCCCGATGAGGAACAGTTGCCGGTCGTCCTCCCCGTTGCCGTCCGCCGCCTCGTCCGCGCAGCGCTCCGCCACCGCCGCCGCGCCCGCCGCAGCGCCGTCGCCGCGGATGGCGACGCACATGCGGTCGTCCTTCTCGGGGCGCAGCCGCCATCCGTCGGTGCCCTCGGCCCGGTCGATGCGGAACCGCTGGAAACCGGCTGTGCAGTCGTTCCGGGGTTCGAGCATGTTCCGGAACGGTTCGTCGACCAGGAGGGTGAGACAGCCCTTGCCCTCGACCGGATGGTCCCACTGCACGCGGTACAGGCCGTCGTCCGCCCGCAGCAGATACGTACGCGGCGGAACGGCCTGAGCGCAGGGCCGCTGGACCGCGACCACCTTGCTCCCCCCGCCGGCGGTCACCTCACCGTCGGTCAGACACAACTCCGGCGCCCGTGCCGGGCGAATGCGGGACAGGCCCGGCGCGGGTCCGGCCCCCTCCTTGTCCCCGTCGCCCCCGCCCTTGTCCCACGGCACCAGCACCAGGGCGCCGACGACGAGCAGGGCGACCGCGCCCAGGGAGGCGGCGACGGTGACGGAGGCCGACCGGGTCCGGCTGCCGCCGGGGAACGACGGACGCCGGTTCCGGCCGTCCGCCGCGGCGGGGCCCGGGACCGCCCGGCCGTCCCCGACGGACGCGAATGCCGACGACCTCGACGGGGATCCGGACCCGGACCCGGATCCGGGTGCGGATTCGGACGCGGACTCGAAACCGGGGCCGGGTTCCGTGGCCGGCTCGGGCGCGGGCCCGGAGGCGATCCGCTCCCGTGCCGCCAGCCAGGAGGCCACGTCCCGCCCGGCCCCGCACGCCCGTACCAGTGCCGCGACGATCTCCGCGCGCGGAAGCGTGTCCCGTTGCAGCGCATTCGCCAGGGTGCTGCGCGCGAGCACGTCGCCGTGGTCGGCGGCCCGCTGCTCCAGCAGACGGAAGGTCAGTCCGCTGTGCTCCTTGAGCCGCCTGAGCAGAGCGACGTACTCGGCCGCGGTCCGTGCCGCGCCCGGATCCGGTAAGCCCCCCGTGATCGTCATGCGGTCATTGTGAGTGCGGCCCACAGCGGCGACAACCCCCTTGCAGGACACCGCGGATGCCCCGGCCGCGCAGTCCGGACAAGCCGCTGACCAGCCCGGACAGCCGTACGCCTGTCCCGGACACGCAAAGCCGTTGCCGGACGGGAGACGGTCGCCCAGTCTCGGTTGCTGTCGCGGTGGCCCGGTCCCACGGGGGAGGGCCGGGTTGCCGCGGCTCCACGCCCCCCACGACCGCGCGGCGCAACCGTCCAACTGCCCCGCCGTCCAACCGTTCCGCCGTCCCGCCGTCCACCGGACAGGAGCCGTTCCATGACCACGCACGGCGCGCAGACCCGCCGTCTCGTACCGACCGCCGCACTCACCACCGCCGTCGGCACCGCCCTGCTGCTCGGCGGCACGGCCGCGCCGAGCTGGGGTGCCACCGCCGCCAAGTACCCGGGACAGGTCAAGTGCCCCAGGGGCGACTACCAGGTGTGCATCGACGGCGGCCCGGGCGGCTTCACCATCAGCGGCCGGACGTTCTCCGGGCATGACAACGCGATCCTGCTACGGAACGTCTCGAAGGTCACCGTCAGCGGGAACACCTTCAAGAAGCTCAGCGGCTCCGACGGGTTCGCCGGCGTCCACGTGCAGAACTCCTCCGGCATCGTGATCCGGAAGAACACCTTCTCCGGGCTGCGCAACGGCGGGAAGATGCACGGGGTCTACCTGGTGAAGACCTCGGGCAGCACCGTCACCGGCAACACGTTCTCGTCGATCAGCGGCGACCCGGTACGGATCAGGAACGGCAGCCGGAACAACATGGTCAGCGGGAACACCTTCACCAAGTCCGGCCAGTACGCCATGTTCAGTGAGTGGGGCCGGCTGGAGAAGGGCGAGACCTGCGGCAGCGGCAACGTCTTCAAGGGCAACAAGTACGGACCCGGCTACTACGGCAAGCGCCTCCCGACGATCAAGTGGGGCGGCCGGGGCGGCGGCAGCACCGGCATCGAGCTGGACTGGAACAAGTGCAGGAAGGCGAGCATCGTCGACAAGGGCGGCAACACCAGGCGGTAGGGCCCGTACGGCGATCTTCACACGGTCGGCAGCCGCGCCCCGCCGGATGGTCCTCGCGTCCCTCCGGCGGGGTGGAGCGCCGTACCGAGAACCAGACCACCCGAATGGCCCAGCAAATCGCCTCAGGAATGGCCCACTGGTCTGGGCCGCTTTGCGTCTACGGTCGGAGTACGAGCACGGCAGGGCCGACCGCCCACGGTGGCCGGACCGGCGTCAGGCACCGGCCGGGTCGTCGGGCACCGGTCCGGCCGGGACGCGCGGCCGGACTCCTTCGGGACCGGTGTCCGCGCCGACCGGGCGCGCGGCTCGCCGTCGACGTCCCCCATCCCTGAGGAAGACTTCATGCAAGCCATCACCGTTCAGGACCGCGACGCCGGAGTCGGCGGCCTCACCCTGACCGAACTGCCCCACCCGCACGCCGCGGAGAACGACGTGATCGTGCGCGTCCACGCGGCCGGCTTCACCCCGGGCGAGCTGTCCTGGCCCGGCACCTGGACCGACCGGGCCGGCCGTGACCGCACCCCTAGCGTGCCCGGTCACGAGCTGTCCGGCGTGGTCACCGGACTGGGCTACGGCACCACCGGCCTGACCGTCGGGCAACGGGTCTTCGGGCTCGCCGACTGGAGCCGCGACGGCTCACTGGCCGAGTACACCGCGGTCGAGGCCCGCAACCTCGCCCCGCTGCCGGCCGACGTCGACCACATCACGGCCGCCGCCCTGCCGATCTCCGGGCTCACCGCCTGGCAGGGCCTCTTCGACCACGCCCGCCTCACCACCGGCCAGACCGTGCTCATCCACGGCGCCGCGGGCGGCGTCGGCTCCCTCGCCGTGCAACTCGCCCGCGAGGCCGGCGCCCGGGTGATCGGCACCGGCCGGGCCGACGACCGGGACACCGCTCTCGGCCTGGGCGCGGACAGGTTCCTCGACCTGGGGGCGGAGCGGCTGGAGGACATCGGCGACGTGGACGTGGTGTTCGACGTGATCGGCGGCGAGATCCTCGACCGCTCCACCGCGCTGGTGCGTCCCGGCGGCACGCTGGTCACCATCGCCCACCCGGTGACCGTCCATCCGGAGGACGGGCGGGCCGTCTTCTTCGTCGTCGAGCCCGACCGCGCCCGCCTCGCCGACCTCGCCCGGCGGCTGCGGGACGGGCGGCTCAAGCCGATCGTCGGATCGGTCCGGCCGCTCGCCGAGGCCGCCGCCGCGTTCGCCCCCGGCAGGCGCACCCCCGGCAAGACGATCATCCGCGTCGCCGGGACCGAGAAGCAGTCACCTCAGACCAAGAAGTAGACCGAGAAGTAATCAGCCCAGACCGAGAGGGCGTCACCCACGACACGAGAAGGCGTCACCCAAGACCGAGAAGCCTGAGCAAGGGAGCCCCCCATGTTCCGCATGCCCACCCGTTCCGCGCTGCTGACCAGCGGCGTAGTGCTCGCGACCGTGGCCTGCGCCCCGGCCGCCGACCGGACCGGTGCCGACGAGCCCGCGCCCAGGGCATCCGCCACCGCCCCGGCGGCTGCGACGGCCTACCCGTCCGAGAAGCTCACCAAGCTGCTCGAACAGCCCCTGCCGAACGTCAAGGGCAAGACGTTCACCTCGACCGTCGTCGACTTCCCGCCGAACGCGCGCGCCGTTCCGCACCGGCACGGCCAGGCGTTCGTCTACGCGTACGTCCTCGACGGCACCGTCCGCAGCCAACTCGCCGGTCAGCCGGCCCGCACCTACCACCAGGGCCAGAACTGGGTCGAGGAACCCGGCGCCCACCACCTGGCCACCGTCAACACCAGCCGGACCGAGCCCGCCAGGCTCCTGGTGGTCTTCATCTCCGACACCGGCGCCCCGATCAAGGTCGACGACCCGGCCAAGTAGCGCCGTGGCCGCCGGGGCCGCAGGGCGGCGAGCCGTGCCACCGAGCGCCGGGCGGACGCGTGCGGGACGGGTCCGGCCAGGGGTGCGTGAGTACGTGGCGCCGATCAGCCGGCACTCCGCGGCCGGTCCTCGGGAGGGGGTGGCGAGCGGGCGGGCGGGTGAACGGGTCAGACGTAGCGTTCGAGGATCGACGACTCGGCCAGCCGGGACAGGCCCTCCCGGACGCTGCGGGCCCGGGCCTCGCCGACGCCGTCCACCGTCTGGAGGTCGTCGACGCTCGCGGCGAGGAGTTTCTGGAGGCCGCCGAAGTGCTCCACCAGCCGGTCGATGATCGCGCCGGGCAGCCGCGGCACCTTGGCCAGGAGGCGGAAACCACGCGGCGACACCGCGGTGTCCAGTGCCTCGGGGGAGCCGGTGTAGCCCAGGGCACGGGCCACCGTGGGGAGTTCGAGCAGTTCGGCATGGCTGAGCGCGTCCAGCTCCGAGAGCGCCTCGTCCACCGTGCGGGAGCGCTTCGCCGTCGGCTCCGGCACGTAGTCCCGGACCACCAGCTCGCGCTCGGGCTCCACGCCCGCGATCAGCTCGTCCAGCTGGAGGGCGAGCAGCCGGCCGTCGGTGCCCAGTTCGACCACGTATTCGGCGATTTCGGTGGCGATGCGGCGCACCATCTCCAGTCGCTGGGCGACCGCCGACACATCGCGGACGGTCACCAGGTCCTCGATCTCCAGCGCCGACAGCGTGCCCGCGACCTCGTCCAGGCGCAGCTTGTAGCGCTCCAGGGTCGCCAGGGCCTGGTTGGCGCGGGAGAGGATCGCCGCGGAGTCCTCCAGGACGCGACGCTGGCCCTCGACGTACAGGGCGATCAGCCGCATCGACTGGGAGACCGAGACCACCGGGAAGCCGACCTGCTTCGAGACCCGGTCCGCCGTGCGGTGCCGGGTGCCGGTCTCCTCCGTCGGGATCGTGGGGTCCGGGACGAGCTGGACGCCCGCCCGCAGGATCTTCGACAGGTCGGAGGAGATCACGATGCCGCCGTCGAGCTTGCACAGCTCGCGCAGCCGGGTCGCGGTGAACTCCACGTCCAGCACGAACCCGCCCGTGCACATCGCCTCGACGGTCTTGTCGCAGCCCAGCACGATCAGCCCGCCGGTGTTGCCCCGCAGAACCCGCTCCAGGCCGTCGCGCATGCCCGTACCCGGTGCCACGGCGCTCAGCGAGGCGCGCATCAGGCCATCGGTACCGGTACTCCCACCGGACTTTCCGGGAGCCGCCGCCCGGTCGTTGGCTGCCACTGCACTCCTCCGGTCGCAGGTTCTGGGGCGCCCACGTCCCGCACGGCGTTCGTACGGACGGGCGAGACCAGGGCAAAGTCTACCGGCGGTGCTCCGCGTCCTGCGGGGCCTCTCGGCGACGGGAGCGGGGGAGCACCCTCAGCGCATCCCCTATGTCGGCGACCTCCGCGACCTTCATCCCGGGCGGGATCTTGCCCGGATCGCCCGGCACGAGCGCGTGCGTGAAGCCCAGGCGGTGCGCCTCCGTGAGCCTGCGCTGCACGCCCGTGACCCGTCTGACCTCGCCCGCAAGACCGACCTCGCCGATGGCGACGAGGTTCTTCGGCAGCGGGGTGTCGCTCGCGGCCGAGGCCAGGGCCAGGGCGACGGCGAGATCGGCGGCGGGCTCGGAGAGCTTCACCCCGCCGACCGTCGCGGAGTAGATGTCCCGCTTGCCGAGCGCGCTGATCCGGCCGCGCTGCTCCAGTACCGCCAGCATCATCGACACCCGGGAGGTCTCCAGGCCGGAGGTCGTGCGGCGCGGGGAGGGGATCTGCGAGTCGACGGTCAGTGCCTGCACCTCGGCGACCAGCGGGCGGCGGCCCTCCAGGGTCACGGTCAGACAGGTGCCGGGGACCGGTTCGTCGCGCCGGGTCAGGAACAGTCCGCTCGGATCGGCGAGGCCCGTGATGCCCTCGTCGTGCAGTTCGAAGCAGCCGACCTCGTCGGTCGCGCCGTACCGGTTCTTGACGCCGCGCACCAGGCGCAGGCGCGCGTGCCGGTCGCCCTCGAAGTGGAGCACCACGTCCACCAGGTGTTCCAGCAGCCGCGGGCCCGCGATGGCGCCGTCCTTGGTGACATGGCCGACCAGCAGCGTGGACATCCCGCGCTCCTTGGAGGCGCGGATGAGCGCGCCGGCCACCTCCCGCACCTGGGCCATGCCGCCGGGCGCCCCGTCGATCTCGGGGGAGGCCACGGTCTGCACGGAGTCGAGGATCAGCAGGGACGGCTTGACCTCGTCCAAGTGGCCGAGGACGGCGGCCAGGTCGGTCTCGGCGGCCAGGTACAGATGGTCGTCGATGGCTTTGATGCGGTCCGCGCGCAGCCGGACCTGGCTCGCCGACTCCTCACCCGTGACATAGAGGGTGCGGTGCTCCTCGCTCGCCGACTTGGCGGCCACGTCGAGCAGCAGCGTGGACTTGCCGACGCCGGGCTCGCCCGCGAGCAGGACGACCGCGCCGGGCACCAGGCCGCCGCCGAGCACCCGGTCCAGTTCGGGCACGCCGGTGGAGCGGGCGGTCGCCTGACGGCCGTCGACCTGGCCGATGGGCAGCGCGGAGTTGGTGACGCGGCCCGGCGCCGTCGTCCGCACCGCGGGCGCGCCGTGCTCCTCGATCGTCCCCCACGCCTGGCACTCGGGGCAGCGGCCGAGCCACTTGGCCGTCTGCCAGCCGCACTCCGTGCAGCGGTAGGACGGGCGGTCCTTGGAGGTCTTGGTACGGGCAGCCATGGACGAAACCGTAGCCGCAGGCAGTGACAGTCCGGACGCGGGCCGCCGTGACGGCACGGACACCGGCCGCCGTCGGGCCGCCGTCCGGATACGGCCGTCGGCCACCGCCGCAGGGAACAAGCCACTGAATGCGACGTTCTTGTCCCCTTATGAGGGATCGTTTCACCCGTATGGATTAAAACTGCTCAAGGTGGGAGAACAGCTCATCCACGGCCGCCTACGGTCGCACGGATGAACAGCAGTCCGGAAACCTCGACCCGCACCACCGGCGCACATCGAGCGCACCGAGAGGCGCGTGACCGATCCGCGGCCCGCACGCTCGCGCACCGCCCGCCGACGCGCCACGAGCCGTACTTGGACGGCCTGTTCACCTACTGCCTCTCGGTGCTGTGCGACCACGACACGGCGACCGCCGCGCTCGGCGACGCACTCGCGCTGGCCGAACGGCGCGGCCACCGCGGGCCGGAGCCGGCCGAGGACCGCAGGTCCTGGCTGTACGCGCTGGCCCGCTGGGCATGCCTGCGCAAACTGACCGAGGCCAAGCAGAAACATCCGGCCACCCACGCTTCCGGCCGCCCCGCCACCGGGACCCAGCCCGCCACCGGGACCCAGGCCGGCACCGGGGCTCAGCCCGGCACCGGGACCCAAGCTGGTCCTGGTACCGGGACTCCACCCGGTACCGCGCGCCGCCCCGACCCGCAGGCCGCCGACGCACCGCCCACCGAGGAGGCACGGCAGCGGCGGCACGAACTCGCCCTGCTCGCCTGGCCGGAGGCGGCCGGGACCACCCCGGAGCAGCGCGAGGCGCTCGAACTCGCCGTCCGCCACCACCTCTCCGCCCAGGAGATCGCCGCCGTCCTCGGCATGGACCAGGACGCCGCCCGCGACCTGCTCGCCTCCGCCGCCTGCGAGGTGGAGCGCACGCGGGCCGCGCTCGCCGTGGTCGAGACCGGCGGCTGCCCCGCGGTGGCCCGCCTCGCCGGCGACCACCGACTCGTCCTCAGCAGCACCGTACGACGCGAACTGGTCCGGCACGTCGACGACTGCCCGCGCTGCCGCCGCACCGCCGAGCGCGCGGCGCCCGGCCGCTGGCCCGGCGCCGCCGTCACCCCCGCCGAACTGCCCGTGCTCACGGCCCCGCGCGCGGCCCTGCACCACGCCCTGGCGCACCACCCGCGCGCGCGGGGCACCGCGGTGCCCCGCTTCGACCGGCGCGGCTTCCCGATGGACCCCAAGGACCGGGCGGCCCGCCGCGACCGGCTGCGCGCGCGTGCCGTCACCACGACCGTCGTCGCCACCGTCGTCGCCGCGCCGGTGCTCGCCCTCTGGGCCGCCCACCGGGGCGAACCGGCCGGCGAAGGGGACGGCCCCGCCGCCACCGCGCGGGAGGCGCACGACGCGGGCGGCCTCCGCGGGGAGATGACCGGCGGCTACGAGAACACCGGCAACACCGGGACCAGATCCGGCGCCCGCTTCCTGGACGACAGGACACCCGACGTCTCCGTCGAGGTCGTCAGCGTCTCCGGGGCCGGGCGGAAGGACGCGGGGCACCTCACGGTGTCGGCCCGCGGCAGTGGTGAGACCACCCTCGTCACCCTCACCGCCGACGGCCCCTCGCCGGTCCGCTGGTCGGCGTCCACCTCGGCCGGCTGGCTCTATCTGAGCCGCGGCTCGGGAACGCTCCGGCCGGGCGAATCGTTGACGATCAAGGTGCACGTCGACCGTCTGCGCGAGCCGTCGGGGTACTGGACCGCACGGATCGCAGTGGCACCCGCGGGCGCCGTCGTCTCCATCCAGGGGTACGGCAGCGCTCCCACCCGCCCGTCGGACCCGGGCGGACGGCCCAGTACCGGCACTCCCGGCCCGACACCCACGACATCGGCCCCCACCGCCCCGCCGACCAGCGGCTCACCCACCCCGACCAGTCCCACGCCGAGCCCGACGCCCACCAGCGCCTCCCCGTCCGAGCCGCCCCCGTCGACCCAGCCGTCCTCGCCCCCACCACTCGCCGACACCACGGATCCGAGCCCCTCGGACGGCTAGGCACGCCCCGCCCCATCGCCCCTGCGCAGGACACGTCCGAGGGAGCACCCTCAGGAACGCGACGGCGCCCGAGCAGGGGGAGGGGAGCGGGAGCGCTGCGCCGGCGGCGGGAGCGGCCGACCGGCGTGCCGCAGATGCCCATCTCGGGTCCGCCGGGTGCGGCGCCTACCTCGGGTCCGCCGGGTGCGGCGCCTACCTCGGGTCCGCCGGATGCGCTGCCAGCAGGGGCAGGTGCGAGGCCAGCCGCTCCTCGCACAGCTCGACCAGCCGGTCGTACCCGGCCTTGCCCATCAGCTCGGTCAGCTCGGCCCGGTAGGAGACGTACACCGGGTCGCCCGCGCCGTGCGCCGAGGTCGCCGACGTGCACCACCAGTGCAGGTCGTGCCCGCCCGGCCCCCAGCCCCGGCGGTCGTACTCACCGATGGACACCTGGAGCACCCGCGTGTCGTCCGGCCGGTCGATCCAGTCGAACGTCCGCCGGATCGGCAGCTGCCAGCACACGTCCGGCTTGGTCTCCAGCGGCTCGCGGCCCTCCCGCAGGGCGAGGATGTGCAGCGAGCAGCCCGCGCCACCCGCGAAACCGGGCCGGTTCTGGAAGATGCACGACCCCTGGTACGGGCGCGTCTGCCGGGAGCCCTCCTCGTCCTCCGAGACCCAGCCGTGCTCCATGCCCTCGTCGTGGTGCTGCCAGATCTCCGGCGTGAGCCGCGCCACATGCTCGGCGACCCGTTTCTCGTCGTCCTCGTCGGAGAAGTGCGCGCCCAGCGAGCAGCACCCGTCGTCCGCGCGGCCCGCCTGGATCCCCTGGCAGCCGCTGCCGAAGATGCAGTTCCACCGAGAGGTCAGCCAGGTCAGATCGCACCGGAAGACCTGCTCGCCGTCCGCCGGGTCGGGGAACTCCACCCACGCCCGCGCGAAGTCGAGCCCCTTCTCGTCGGCTGCCGCGCCCGGCGCCGCCTGCTCGGCCTTCTTCGCCTTCTTCGCCTTCGTCACCTTCTGCGGGTTCTGCGAGTTCTGCGGATTCTTCGGTGGCTTCGGCTGCGAAGAACCGTTGGACGATTTGGGGGCCTTGTGGTCCTTCGCCTTTTTCGTCTTTGGCACCTGTCCAGGGTATGCCGCCCCAGCCGACTCCGGGGACGGCCGGCATCCCAGGTGGCAGTAGCGTTCCGTTCATGAGACTCGGTGTCCTGGACGTTGGATCGAACACGGTGCATCTGCTGGTGGTGGACGCGCACCCGGGTGCGCGCCCGCTGCCCGCGCATTCGCACAAGGCGGAGCTGCGGCTCGCCGAACTCCTGGACACGGACGGGGCGATCGGGTCCGACGGCGTCGACCGGCTGGTCGGGGTCGTCCGCGACGCCCTCCAGGCCGCCGAGGACAAGGGCGTCGAGGACCTGCTGACCTTCGCCACCTCCGCCGTACGGGAGGCCAGCAACGCCGATGACGTCCTCGCGCGCGTGCAGGACGGAACCGGCGTCGAACTGAAGGTGCTCACCGGCGCCGAGGAGGCCCGGCTCACCTTTCTCGCCGCCCGCCGCTGGTTCGGCTGGTCGGCTGGGAAACTGCTGGTCCTGGACATCGGCGGCGGCTCCCTTGAGATCGCCTACGGCATCGACGAGGAACCCGACGCGGCCGTCTCGCTGCCACTCGGCGCCGGCCGGCTGACCGCGGGCTGGCTGCCCAGCGACCCGCCGGGGCCCGAGGATATGCGGGCACTGCGGCGGCACGTACGGGCCGAGATCGCCCGCACGGTGGGGGAGTTCAGCCGCTTCGGCGCCCCCGACCACGTGGTCGCCACCTCCAAGACCTTCAAACAACTGGCCCGCATCGCGGGCGCCGCACGCTCCGCCGAGGGCCTGTACGTCCAGCGCGAGCTGAAGCGGGAGTCACTGGAGGCATGGGTGCCCCGTCTGGCCGGCATGACCGCCGAGCAGCGCGCCGAACTCCCCGGGGTCTCCGAGGGCCGGTCCGGCCAGCTCCTCGCCGGCGCCCTGGTCGCCGAGGGCGCGATGGACCTGTTCGGCGTGGAGAACCTGGAGATCTGCCCCTGGGCCCTGCGGGAGGGCGTGATCCTGCGCCGCCTGGACCACATGGGCGCGTCCTGAACGTCCTGGTCGATGCGGCAGGCCGTATCCACTCCCTGGAACGGCCGCCCTCCGCCTCAGCCATCGCTTGCGCCACCCCGCCGCATCCGGCGCGCTCGATGCCTCACCTCGGGCCCGCGCCGGGCGTCTCGCTCCGGTCCGCCCGCGCCGCGGGTCTCCTCCGGTTCGTCCGCGCCGGGCGTCTCGCTCCGGTCCGCCCGCGTCGCAGGTCTTCTCCGGTCCGCCCGCGCGGAATGCGCCTCACGGCGGTCCGCCCGCGCGGAATGTCTCACCCCCGGCCCGTCTGCGTGGGATGTCTCACCCGTACCCGCCCGCGTCGCAGTTTTTCTCCGGCCCGCCCGCGCGGAACGCGCCTCACGGCGGTCCGCCCGCGCGGAATGCCTCACCCCCGGCCCGTCTGCGCGGAATGCCGCACCCGTACCCGCCCGCGTCGCACGTCTCGCCCCGTACCCGCGTACCCGCCCACCGCGTGGAACCGCGGTCCCGGACGCAGCCGGACCGCCCACCGCGCCGACTCCCGTCGCGCCGACTCCCACCCGCCCGGGTGCCGGACGCCCCGAGCGGCGAACGGGGCGTCCGGCACCCGCACCAACGCCACCCCGTACCCTGTCCTTCGTGGCTGAAGCAAGGGACGTCCCCGTCCGTATCCCGGATGCGAAGGTCGCCCTGTCGACGGCCTCGGTCTACCCGGAGTCGACGGCGACCGCCTTCGAGATCGCCGCGCGCCTCGGATACGACGGCGTCGAGGTCATGGTCTGGACGGACCCGGTCAGCCAGGACATCGAGGCGCTGCGCAGGCTGGCCGACTACCACCGCATCCCGGTCCTGGCCGTGCACGCCCCCTGTCTGCTGATCACCCAGCGCGTGTGGTCCACCGACCCCTGGACCAAACTCCAGCGCGCCCGCTCGGCCGCCGAGCGGCTCGGGGCCGGCACGGTCGTCGTCCACCCGCCGTTCCGCTGGCAGCGCCAGTACGCCCGTGACTTCGTCACCGGGGTGTGGCGGATGGCGAACGAGACCGACGTACGGTTCGCGGTCGAGAACATGTACCCCTGGCGCTACCGCGACCGCGAGATGCTCGCGTACGCCCCCGACTGGGACGTCACCAGGGAGGACTACCGCCACTTCACGATCGACCTCAGCCACACGGCCACCGCCCGCACGGACGCCCTCCAGATGATCGACCGGATGGGCCCGCGCCTCGGCCACGTCCACCTCGCCGACGGCAGGGGGTCGGGCAAGGACGAGCACCTGGTCCCCGGACGCGGCAGCCAGCCCTGCGCCGAACTGCTGGAACGGCTCGCGCTCGGCGGTTTCGACGGACACGTCGTCATCGAGGTCAACACCCGGCGGGCCATGTCCAGCGCCGAGCGCGAGGCCGACCTGGCGGAGGCGCTGGCCTTCACCCGGCTCCACCTGGCCTCCGCGGTGAAGGTGCCGCGGCGATGAGCGGCGCCACCCCGGACCGGGACCCGACGACCGCCCGCCGCCGCGGCCGGCCCCCGCGCACCGAGGCGGGCGACACCCGCGAGCGCATCCTGGCCGCGGCCCGTGAGGAGTTCTCCGAGCGCGGCTACGAGAAGACCTCCGTACGCGGCATCGCGAAGGCGGCGGGTGTGGACTCCGCGCTCGTCCACCACTACTTCGGCACCAAGGAGCAGGTCTTCGAGGCGGTCGCGCTCACCCTGGCACCCGCGCTGAACGCGACGCCCGGAGTGGCGGACGGCCCGCTGGAGGAGGCCGGCGAGCGGATGACCCGCTTCCTCTTCGGCCTCTGGGAGAACCCCGTCTACCGCGCGCCCCTGCTGGCCGTAGTCCGCTCGGCCGTCAACAACGAGACCGCCGCGGCCGTCTTCCGCCGGATGATCGTCACCCAGGTGCTGAGCCGCGTCGCCGGGCGGCTGGACGCGCCGGACGCGGAGCTGCGCGCCGAACTGGCGGCGGCACAGCTGGTGGGGTGCGCGATGCTGCGGTACGTGATCAAGATGGAGCCGCTGGCGTCGGCGGACGTGGAACAGGTCATCGCGCGGCTGGCGCCGGTGGTGCAGGGGCATCTCACCGGCGCGTGAGACATGCCCGTACGACATGCCCGTACGACGCGCCCGTACGACGCGCCCGTACGACCCGCCCGTACGACCCGCCCGTACGACCCGCCCGTACGACCCGCCTGTGCGACTTGCCCGTACGACCCGACTGGCCTGTGCGACCTGCCCGTACGACGTGTCGCGCGCCGGTGGCACAGCCTGCCCCGGCGCCCGGCGCCATGGGCCCGCGCACGCCCTCTCCGCACCCCGGCTCGCCGAGACAGGCATCCCGCATTTCGGACACGCCGTCCCGATCCCTGGATGACCGGCGTACGCTCGGCATGAGTCAGAACTCTCCGGAGTCAGAACCCTCCGGCAGAAGGTCTCCGAAGGTTCGAAGGAGCGAGCGACGATGCCCGAGCTGAGGTCCCGCACAGTCACCCACGGCCGCAACATGGCGGGCGCCCGCGCCCTTATGCGCGCCTCCGGTGTACCAGGTGCGGACATCGGCCGGAAGCCGATCATCGCCGTCGCCAACAGCTTCACCGAGTTCGTGCCCGGCCACACCCACCTCCAGCCGGTCGGCCGGATCGTCAGCGAGGCGATCCGGGAGGCGGGGGGCATCCCGCGCGAGTTCAACACCATCGCCGTCGACGACGGCATCGCGATGGGCCACGGCGGCATGCTGTACTCCCTGCCCTCCCGCGACCTGATCGCGGACAGCGTGGAGTACATGGTCGAGGCGCACTGCGCCGACGCCCTGGTCTGCATCTCCAACTGCGACAAGATCACCCCGGGCATGCTGATGGCCGCGCTGCGCCTGAACATCCCCACGGTCTTCGTCTCCGGCGGCCCGATGGAGGCCGGCCGGGCCACCCTGGTCGACGGCACGGTCCGCACGCTGGACCTGATCGACGCGATGTCCGAGGCCGCCAACGACAAGGTCTCCGACGAGGACATCCTCCGCATCGAGGAGAACGCCTGCCCGACCTGCGGGTCCTGCTCCGGCATGTTCACCGCGAACTCGATGAACTGCCTCACCGAGGCGATCGGCCTGGCCCTGCCCGGCAACGGCTCGGTCCTGGCCACCCACACCGCCCGCCGCGCGCTGTACGAGGACGCGGCCCGCACGGTCATGGACGTCACCCGCCGCTACTACGAGCAGGACGACGACACGGTCCTGCCGCGCAACGTCGCGACCTTCGCCGCCTTCGAGAACGCCATGGCCCTGGACATCGCGATGGGCGGCTCCACCAACACAATCCTGCACCTGCTGGCTGCGGCCCAGGAGGCGGGCGTCGCGTTCGGCCTGGAGCAGATCGACGCCGTCTCCCGCCGGGTGCCGTGCCTGGCGAAGGTGGCGCCCAACATCGCCAAGGACCGCACGTACTACATGGAGGACGTGCACCGGGCCGGCGGCATCCCCGCCCTCCTGGGCGAACTGCACCGCGCGGGCCTGCTCAACGAGGACGTGCACGCGGTCCACAGCCCGTCCCTGGCGGACTGGCTGAAGACCTGGGACGTGCGCGGCGGCTCCCCGTCGCCCGAGGCCGTCGAGCTGTGGCACGCGGCCCCCGGCTGCGTCCGCTCGGCGGAGGCGTTCTCCCAGTCGGAGCGCTGGGAGGCGCTGGACGAGGACGCCGAGGGCGGCTGCATCCGCTCCGTCGAGCACGCCTACTCAACGGACGGCGGCCTGGCCGTCCTGCGCGGCAACCTGGCCGTCGACGGCTGCGTGGTGAAGACGGCCGGCGTCGACGAGTCCATCTGGACCTTCGAGGGTCCCGCGGTGGTCTGCGAATCGCAGGAGGAGGCCGTCGAGAAGATCCTGGCCAAGCAGATCACCCACGGCGACGTGGTCGTCATCCGCTACGAGGGCCCCAAGGGCGGCCCCGGCATGCAGGAGATGCTCTACCCGACGTCGTTCCTCAAGGGCCGCGGCCTGGGCAAGACCTGCGCGCTGGTCACCGACGGCCGTTTCTCCGGCGGCACCTCCGGCCTGTCCATCGGCCACGCGTCCCCCGAGGCGGCGTCCGGCGGCACCATCGCCCTGGTCGAGGACGGCGACCGCGTCCGCATCGATATCCCGAACCGCACCATCGAGCTGCTGGTCGACGAGGCCGAGCTGACCCGCCGCGAGCAGGCGCTGAACGGCGTCTACGCCCCGAAGAACCGCGACCGTAAGGTCTCGGCGGCGCTGCGGGCCTACGCGGCGATGGCGACCAGCGCGGACAAGGGCGCCGTCCGGGACGTCAGCAGGCTGGGCTGACCTTCCCGGCACAGCCGGGCACGGGGCCGCCCCTCCGACGGGGGCGGCCCCGCCGTCTGTCGGCACACCTTCGGAGCCGTCCACAGGGGACTGGAGCCGTCCGCAGGTCACCGAGGCGTCCGCGGTCACCGAGGCGTCCGCGGTCACCGGGCCGTCCGCGGGCCGTCGGACCGTCCGCAGGTCACCGGGCCGTCCGCAGGTCACCGGGCCGTCCGCAGGTGGTCGGACCCGCTCGGGGGGTGCACCGGACCCGCCCGGTGGCCACCTGGGCCGGGGAACAATCCGGTTTCGGTCATCGCTCGGTGCTCGGGAGGCGATCGGCTCCGGGAGTCGGTCCTCGGGAGGCGTGCGGCTCGGCGTCACCAGGCCGCGGGGTCGCGGGCGTCCAGGGCGAAGACGGTGCCGTCAGGCGCACCGGCGTAGAGGTGGCCGTCGATGAGCAGGGGGGCCGGGAGCACGGCCGTGACCTCGTCCGAGTTCGTGCCGAGCCGTGGCGGGGTCTGCCCCACCAAGCGCCCGTCGCGGGCGTCGACCGCGAGCAGCCGCCCGTCGGCCGCGCTGAAGTAGACGTGCCGGTCGTCGGCGACCGGTTCCGAGCCGCGGCTCACGGACGTTTCGAGATGCCACGACCGCTTGCCGGCGTCCACGTCGACGGCCTCCAGCGCACCGCCCGCGGACAACAGGTACACGACATCGCCGCGGACGGTGGCCTGCGGAGTCAGCCGCGGCACCGGCAGCGGCACCCGGCGTGTGGTCCCCGAGCCCGGTGTGTAGCGCACCACCTCGTCCGTCTCGCCGGTGACACCGTCGACCGACAGCAGGAACAGCGAGCCGCCCTGGCTGCCGACGGGCTTCAGATTCCCGGCCAGCCGTGCCTGCCAGCGCTCGTCGCCGGTCACGGGATCCACGGCCGTCACCCGCGTGTGCGTCCCGTCGGCCGAGGTGGTCGCGTACGCCGACGAATCGCCGGAGAACCAGGCCAAGGAGGGCGTCTCGGCCCCGGAGGCCACCCGCCGCGTCCACTTCGTGGCACCCGTCAGGCCGTCCACGCCGGTGACCGATCCGTCGGCGCCGGTGACCAGGAGCATGCCGCCCGCGAAGCGCGGCGCACCGTACCCGGGCACCTCCCGTTTCCAGCGCGTCGTCCCGGAGGCGGGGTCGACCGCCTCCACCTGCCGCCCCTCGTCGGACGGCAGGTGCAGAAGCCCGCCCGACAGGCCGGGCGCCACACTCGTCCGCTCCCCGGCGACGGTGTGCCGCCACAGCAGCGACCCGTCCGCCGGGTCGAGGGCGTAGGCCAGGCCGGAACGCAAGCACAGCACCTTGTCGCCGCCGTAGGTGCAGCGGGGCATGCCGGAGCCCTTGCCGGCCGGCTCGGCGCGCCACGCGTCGAATCCGGATGCGTCCCCGGACGCGTCCCCGGTCACGACAGGGGTCGGCTTGCCACCGTCGTCGAACCACAGCACCGAGGCGGCCACACCGCACAGGGCCAGGGCGAGCGCCCCGCCCACGAGCACCGCACGCCTGGCGAGCCACCGCCTCCGCGGCGCCCGCGAGGCCACGGCCCCCTCCGCCGTACCGACCCCGGGATCCCCGGACGCACCCGGGTCCGCGACCCGCTGATCAGCACCAACAGCGCCACCAGCCCCATCCGCGAGATCCGCGAGATCCGTGCGATCCGTACGATCAGCGCGGCCCGTGGGATCCGGGCGACCGGCGTGAGCAGCCCGCTCCGCGCCGTCGGCGTGACCCAGCCGTCCCGCGCGCCCCCCGTGAGTCGGATGACCACTGGGCCCCGCATGATCCGCACCGCCCGGCTCCCGGACCTCACCCCATGCCTGGTGCCCTTGCTGTGCCTGTTCTCCCTGCAGATCTCGTTGTGCCTGTTGCTCCTGATGCCCTTGTTGTGTCTGTTGCGTCCGCTGCGTCGGTATGAACGGCCGCGTGTCGTACGAGGCCGAGACCGACCGCAGTTCCCGCATCAACTCGTCGGGCGTCGGCCGGTCCTCCGGCTCCTTGGCGAGACAGCGCAGGACCAGTGGGGCGAGATTCTCCGGCAGACCGGTCAGATCCGGTTCGTCGTGGACGACCTGGTAAGCCACGACATACGGGCTGTCCGAGTCGAACGGACCGCGCCCGGTCGCCGCGTGCACCAGTACCGACCCCAGCGTGAAGATGTCCGCGGCGGGGCCGACCTCGCGGGGCCGCCGGAACTGCTCCGGCGCCATGAACGGAGGCGTACCGATCAACTTGCCGGTCTCGGTGCGCAGTTCGCTGTCTTTCGGCCGCGAGATCCCGAAGTCGATGACCTTCGGACCGTCCTCGGCGAGCAGGACGTTGCTGGGTTTCAGATCGCGGTGCACGACCCCGACCCGATGGATGTCACGCAGCGCCTCGGCCAGCCCGGCCATCAGCCGACGCAACTGCGCAGGCTCCATCGGGCCATTCCGCTTCACATGATCGGCAAGCGTGGGACCGGGAATGAACAGGGTCGCCATCCACGGCCGTTCGGCCTCCGGATCGGCGTCGACCACGGGCGCGGTAAAAGCACCGCTCACCCTCCGGGCGGCCGCCACCTCCTGCCGGAAACGTCCCCTGAACTCACGGTCCTTGGCGAACTCGGCATGTACGACCTTCACGGCGAGCCGCAGCCCCGAGGTGCTGCGGGCCAAGTGCACCACACCCATGCCGCCCGCCCCGAGGTGTGCCTCCAGACGGTAATGACCGGCGTACTCCGGAAGTTCCGCTTCCGCGCCCGCTCCGATGTTCCTCTGTGGCGCCATGGGACCACCCCCGTGCTGTTCGTCCGCGCGCGCGACGCTCGGAGCCTAGTCGATGACTCGTACGGGACAGCGGCGGCACTAGCCTCCGCGTGCGAGCCGCGCACGAGTGTTTCGTGGCTCGAATCAGGGGAATCAACGGGGCCCCATGGTGGTCATGGGGTGTGACGGGGGGAGGTTTCTCATGTCTGTCGACGGTGTGGAAGCGACGGAAGTGGCTGCAAAGACGCACGGGACGCACGGGACGCACGGGACGCACGGGACGCAGGGGACGCAGGGGACGCACGGGACGATGGAAGACAACGACACGACACCTGCTGAAGCGGCGGAAACCGCTGGAGCAGCGGAAACTGCTGAAACCGCGGAAGCGACCGCGAACGCCGTCCGGGCCGAGGCCGGGACCGAGTCCGTCGAGGCGCAGGCGACCGTACGCACCTACCCGGTGGCCCCGGGCGTCCGGCTGAACGTCCGCAGCGGCCCCGGCACCAACTACGGCATCATCCGGGTCCTCCCGGCCGGCATGCACGTCCCGATCTTCTGCCAGGCGCCGGGCACCACGGTCAGCGGCCCGTACGGCACCTCGAACATCTGGGACAACATCGACAACGGCGAGTACATCTCCGACGCCTACGTCTACACGGGTAGCGACGGCTACGTCGCCTCACGCTGCGCCATCTGACCCGCCCCGGAGCCCGCGACCGTTCGGCGCCATAATCGTCCCGTGAGCGACGAACCCGGCACCCCGGACACCACCGCGGGCTCCACCGGCGGCCCGACCGGCCCCCGCCCCGAGCCCCTGCGCTTCTTCGGCACGTCCTGGGTGAACCACGACGACGGCTACGCGGCCCGCCGCGCAGGCGTCGCCGCGGGCTCTCTCGCGGCGGCGGCCGTCGCCTGCCTGATCCTCCGCTTCGCCTACCAGGGCCTGCAGATCGCCGACACCGGGTCCTTCGTGACCGTACTGGTCGTGGCGATGTTCGCGATCTGTAGCGCGCTGGCCTTCCGCAACACCTGGGACCGCTTCGGCAAGCGCCCCGACCCCGACCGCCAGGCGTCCCTCCGCGGCCTCCTGGCCATCGGCTTCGTCGGCTCCCTCCTCGCCTATTTCTTCCGCTCCCTGATCGAGGCCCCCGGCGAGAGACTGCACCGCACGGAATACGAGGCGGCCCGCGACCGGCACGAACGCCGCGCCACCCGCCGCACCGGCAACCCCTCGAAGAAGAAACGCCCCCGCTGAGCACGGCCACGCCCCCCGCCACACCACACCACCGCGCGACCACCTGCCCCACCCCGCGCAACTGTGCACCGCACCGCGCAACTGTGCACCGCACCGCGCACGACCGCCCGCCGTACCTCCGCGTGCCACCCCCCACGACCGCCCGCCACACCCTCACGACAGCCCGGCATCCTCCTCCCCGCTGTCGCTTTCCGCTCAGCCCGCAGGACCATGGCCGTATGACCACTACACCACCGTCGACCCCACCCCCCTCCCACACCGCGCGGGCCCACTCCTTCAACGCCGCCGCCGCGCAGTACGGAGCGAACCGGCCCTCCTATCCGGCCGCCCTCTTCGACACCATCGAGGAACTGGCCGCCCGTCCGCTGACCGGCGCCCGGGTCGTGGACGTCGGCGCGGGCACCGGAATCGCGACCGCGCTGCTGCGCGGCCGAGGCGCCGACGTGGTGGCCGTCGAGCCCGGCGCCGGCATGGCCGCCGAGTTCCGGCGCGGCCTCCCCGGTGTCCCGGTGGTCCGGGGCAACGGGAACGCTCTGCCCCTCGCCGCCGCCGGTGTCGACCTGATCACCTACGCCCAGTCCTGGCACTGGACCGATCCCGCCCGGTCGGTGCCGGAGGCGCTGCGGGTGCTGCGCCCCGGCGGCGCCCTCGCGCTGTGGTGGAACACCAACGCCCTCGACATCCCCTGGATCGACGCCCAGGCGGACCGCATCGAACGCCACTTCGGCCAGGACAGGGTGGTCGCGAAGAACGGCAGCGGCGTCCGCACCGCCCTCGCCGACCCCAGCGGCCGACTCGACTTCACCCACCGCACGGTCCGCTGGAGCCGTCGCGTCCCGCTCGACACCCACCTGGCCAACATCAGCAGTCACTCGATCTTCCTGACCCACGGCGAGGAGAACGCCACCGCATTCCTCACCCAGGAGCGCACCCACCTCCTGGCCGCCTTCCCCGACGGCACCGTGGAGGAGGTCTACGACGTGGAGCTGCTGGTCGCCCGCAACGTCTGAGGGCCCTTGACGCCCGTTGGCGCCGAGAGCATTATTCATCACGTGATGAATAATGCTTCCGGCCCTCCGGGCGTGCCCGTGACGCCCGCCGTGCACGCCGCGGCCCTGACCGTGGAACGCGGCCCCCGCACCGTCCTGCGCGGCCTGGACTTCACGATCCCCCGCGGCCAGATCACCGGTCTGCTCGGCCCGTCGGGATGCGGCAAATCGACGCTGATGCGCGCGATCGTCGGCACCCAGGCCAAGGTCACCGGCACCCTCGACGTCCTCGGCCGCCCCGCGGGCCACCCCGCCCTGCGCACCCGTATCGGCTACGTCACCCAGCACCCCTCCGTCTACGACGACCTGACCATCCGTCAGAACCTCGACTACTTCGCCGCGATCCTCACCCCCGGCCGGGCCGCCGCCACACGCCGCCACGACGACGTCACCCGCGCCATCGCCGACGTCGACCTCACCAGCCACGCGGACGCCCTCGCCGGAAACCTCTCCGGCGGCCAGCGCAGCCGCGTCTCCCTCGCCGCGGCCCTGCTCGGCACCCCCGAACTCCTGGTCCTGGACGAACCCACCGTCGGCCTCGACCCCGTCCTGCGCCGCGACCTGTGGACCCTCTTCCACGACATCGCCGACACCCGCGGCGCCACCCTGCTCGTCTCCTCCCACGTCATGGACGAGGCGGAGCGCTGCGACCGTCTGCTGCTCATGCGCGACGGCGAGATCCTCGCTGGGGGCACCTCCCGGCCGGAGGCCGGGGGAGACACCCCCGACGCCCTCCGGACCCGCACCGGCGCGGCCACCGTCGAGGCGGCCTTCCTGCACCTCGTGGACGAAGCGGCCGCAGCCGACCGGACCAAGGAGACGTCCTGATGAGTACGACAACGACGACCATGGCCACGGCCACCAAGCCCGCCACCCCCACCAGCCCCCTGAACCTCTCCCGCACCACCGCCACCGCGACCCGGGTCCTGCGCCAACTGCGCCACGACCCGCGCACCATCGCCCTGATGCTCCTGGTCCCGTGCGTGATGCTGGTCCTGCTCCGCCACGTCTTCGACGGCAGCCCACGCACCTTCGACAGCATCGGCGCCTCCCTTCTGGGCATCTTCCCGCTGATCACGATGTTTCTGGTCACGTCGATCGCCACCTTGCGCGAACGCACCTCCGGCACCCTCGAACGACTCCTCGCCCTGCCCCTCGGCAAAGCCGACCTCGTCGCGGGCTACGCCCTCGCCTTCGGTGCGCTCGCGATCATCCAGACCGCCCTGGCCACCGGGCTCGCCGTGTGGTTCCTCGGCCTGGACGTCGTCGGCTCGCCCTGGCTGCTCCTGCTGGTCGCCCTGCTCGACGCCTTGCTCGGCACCGCCCTCGGCCTGTTCGTCTCGGCCTTCGCGGCCTCGGAGTTCCAGGCGGTCCAGTTCATGCCCGCGGTGATCTTTCCCCAGCTCCTCCTCTGCGGTCTCTTCACTCCCCGCCCCGCCATGCATCCCGTCCTGGAAGGCATCTCCGACGTCCTGCCGATGTCCTACGCGGTCGACGGCATGAACGAGGTCCTCCACCACACCGACACGACGGGGACCTTCATCAGGGACGTCGTCATCGTGGCGGGCTGCGCGGTGCTGGTCCTGGGCCTCGGTGCGGCCACCCTGCGGCGCCGTACGGCGTGACCCGGCTCGTGACCCGACTGCCGAAGGCACGTCCGCCCAGCGGACAACACCCCCCACACCGGACCCCCGGTGCGAGGATGTACCCCGGAAGACGCACCCCCGGAGGGCACCCGCACCATGACCCACAAAGTCGCCGTCCTCGGCACCGGCAAGATCGGCGAAGCCCTGCTCAGCGGAATGATCCGAGCCGGTTGGACGCCCGCCGACCTGCTCGTCACCGCCCGCCGCCCCGAACGGGCCGAGGAACTCCGCGCGCGCCACGGAGTCACCCCGGTCACCAACCCCGAGGCCGCAAAGACCGCCGACACCCTCATCCTCACGGTCAAGCCGCAGGACATGGGCACCCTCCTGGACGAACTCGTCCCGCACCTCCCCGCCGATCGCCTGATCATCAGCGGCGCGGCCGGTATCCCCACCTCCTATTTCGAGGAACGCCTGGTCCCAGGCATCCCGGTCGTCCGCGTCATGACCAACACCCCCGCCCTCGTTGACGAGGCCATGTCCGTGATCTCCGGCGGCACCCACGCCACCGCCGCACACCTCGCCCACGCCGAGGAGATCTTCGGAGCCGTCGGCAAGACCCTCCGAGTCCCCGAGTCCCAGCAGGACGCCTGCACCGCCCTCTCCGGCTCCGGCCCGGCGTACTTCTTCTACCTGGTCGAAGCCATGACGGACGCAGGCATCCTGCTCGGCCTGCCCCGCGACAAGGCCCACGAACTCATCGTCCAGTCCGCCATCGGCGCCGCAGTGATGCTCCGGGACAGCGGAGAGCACCCCGTCAAACTCCGTGAGAACGTCACCTCGCCGGCCGGCACCACGATCAACGCCATCCGCGAGCTGGAGAACCACGGCGTACGAGCCGCCCTCATCGCCGCCCTCGAAGCCGCCCGCGACCGCAGCCGCGAACTGGCCTCCGGCAAGAAGGACTGACCCCGGACGAGCCGAAGCCGCTGCCGGGAACCGCTACCGGGTCCCGGTGAGCCGCCTCGCCCGGGGCGGCAACCCACCGCGCCTACGGAGCCGCGTTCAGCACCGGCGGCTCCGACACCGGTCCCGGCACTGACCCCGACACCGCCTTCGACGCCGGTTTGGCCCCGGGTTCCAGCAGCCCGACAGCCCGGTAAGCCGCATCGACCGTCGGCCGCGCCATCACCCGCGCCTTCTCCGCACCATCCCGCAACACCCCCTCCACATACGCGGGATCCGCGCACAACTCCTTGTGCCTGGCCTGTACGGGCCTCAGCACCTCGACCACGGCCTCCGCGGTGTCCTTCTTCAAGGCGCCGTACGACTCATATACACCGCCCAAGACCTCCGGGTTCCCACCCGTGCACGCCGCCAGGATCTCCAGCAGATTCGCCACCCCCGGCCGCGCCTCCCGGTCGTACACGACGTCCCGCCCGCTGTCGGTCACGGCCCGCATCACCTTCTTGCGCACCACGTCCGGCTCGTCGAGCAGATAGACGATGCCCGGACCGGAATCGTCCGACTTACCCATCTTCGACGCCGGCTCCTGAAGGTTCATCACCCGCGCAGCCACCTCCGGACGCGTCGCCTTCGGCACCACGAACGTGTGCCCGTACCGCTGGTTGAACCGCACCGCGAGATCCCGCGTCAGCTCCACGTGCTGCGTCTGGTCGTCCCCGACGGGCACCTCGTCGGCCCCGTAGGCCAGGATGTCCGCCGCCATCAGCGCCGGATACGTCAGCAGCGACAACCGCACGCTGCCGCCCCGCTGCCGCTCCCGCGCGGACTTCTCCTTGTACTGGATCATCCGCCGCATCTCACCGTCGGTCGCCACGCACTCCAGCACGTACGACAACCGCGTGTGCTCGTCGACGTGACTCTGTACGAACACGGTGCACAACTGCGGATCCAGTCCGGACGCCAGCAACAGTGTCGCCGCCTGCCGACTGAGCCGGCGCACCCGCGCCGGGTCGTGTTCCACGGTCAGCGCGTGCAGATCGACGATGCAGAACAAGGCGTCCGACTGGTGCTGGTCCACGTCGGCCCACCGCCGCATGGCCCCCAGGTAGTTCCCCAGCGTCAGGTGCCCGGTCGGCTTGATCCCGCTGAAAACCCGTGTCATTCCCTCTCCACCTCCTGGTAGGGACCGCCGCTCCGGGCGGCCGGCCCTCGGAGGATCCGGAGGGAGATACGAGTACGGCCGCCGAGGCGGCGGCCGTTGGATGCATACGTGACTCCGGCCGCCGTCAGGCGGCCCACCACTGTTGGTTACACGTACGCGTCATCACGACCCCCACGATACGCCCCCGACAGCCCCGGGCCGTGAGTTGACACACCCCCAACGGCTACGTACTGTTCTCCGAGTTGTCCGACGTGAGCGCCGACCTCGGTCGGTCCCCGGACAGCCATTCCGCAGGTACCAGCCAGCAATCGGCGATACGTCGCCGTGGGCTGTGGTGTGTATTTGTGAAATGAGGAATCCACGTTCGAAAGAACGCAGGACCCCGATTAGCTCGGGGGCCGGGAATCCGCTAAAGTCTCACTCGTCGGAACGGCCCGCAAGCCAGGAAGACAAACCCCGCCGACTGGGAATCAGACGCCGAAAGGATCTGATAAAGTCGGAACCGCCGGAAAGGGAAACGCGAGAGCGAGATCCTGGAAAGCACCGAGGAAATCGGACCGAGAAAAGGTCTGATAGAGTCGGAAACACCGAAGGGAAGCGCCCGGAGGAAAGCCCGAGAGGGTGAGT